>NZ_QCWA01000014.1:0-161945 GCF_003058245.1 Pseudomonas sp. GV047
GTGCCGTCGGTGAGGGTGAGCAATTCCTCCCCGGTAACCATCGACACGGGGCAGCCGTTGGTGACGGTCTTATCCGAAGGGGCCGCCGCATCCCCATTCGGGTTTTTCCCTGAAACCGGCACATCATCGACAGGCTCCTGGCGGACCAACACCGTCTGCTGAGTTTTCCTGCGAGCCGCCGACACCGGGTTCGAAACCACATGCTCCCCCGCCTTCAACGGCGCAATCGGTACGGTCTTGATCGACGTCGCCGGGCCACCGAGCAGCAAAGGTTTCACCGCTTCGACATGCGGCGCCAACCCCGGCTCTACAAGCTGCCTGGCCAGCAACTCCAACAACTCCCGCGCGCGCTTGGATTTGATAGCGCTCAGCACTTGAGCCCCCAGCCGCGCCACCACCCCCATCGCACCCAATACACGAATCAACAGCAGATTGATCAGGACCTCGCCAGTGATCTCACCCCACAGTTCATTCATCTGCGGCGGTGGCAGCAGGCGCATCCAACTGACCATCGCCGACAGGTAGATAAACAACAGCGGCTCATCGCTGAGCACCAGCAAACCGTTGGCAATCGTGTCGTTGCCGAGCTTCAGCAGTTCATCGAGTTCGGCCTGGGAGAGGTAGGCCAACAGCTTTTCGCTGTTGGGCTTGAGGTCCGCCAGCAGGTCAGACAACTGCGTAACGTTGTCCCACACATTGAAGAGGGCTTTTCCAAGGCCGCTGAAAAACGCTGCTTCCAGCATTCGGCGCCGATCGAGGGGCTTGGCTTCGGCATAGTCTTTCCACTCATCCTGGAAAGTGCGGGCCCACTCTTCACGCAGGCGCGCCTCCAACCCCGCGATCACCGACTGATAAGACCCATACAGCGCCTTGACGTGATCCCTGGAAACGTTGGGGTAGAAACTGATTCGGTACGGCTGGTTGCGATCACACTCGGTGATTTCGAGAAGGCCGCTGGGGCCGATGGTCTTGTGGATCGGCTCGCCCAACGGGCCGCCATTGGGATCGACGCGCTGCAGCATCACCGGCGTGTCGCCGATGGGCACGAAGCGCGTGCTTTGGAACATATGCACCAGCGTCAGGGTGCCATTGGCCGGGCACGTGGCGACGGTGCTGCTGGGAATGATTGAGCGATTGATCGGCGCAACCAGCGCCACCTCATCGCCGACCTTGAAGACCTGCTCGACCTCCAGCGCCGAGAAGCGCCAGAAACTTTGCGCCCAGTCATCGAACGTATTCAGGCATTCGCGAAAGTCACGGAAGACGCTTTCAACGTCGACCGTCTTCACATCCATCGGGGTCAGGGCCAGCCAGCCAATGGCCGGGTTCAAGAGGCCGCCCCTTCAACCAGGGCTTTAACGAAAACAACCATCTGCAATCCCTCGCACTGTGTATTCAGGCGAGGGACTTTGCAGCGGTTTTCAGGCAGGGGCTGTAGAGCTTATCTTGCCGTTACGTGGGAGCTTTCAGCGGCTATCGTCCCTTTTTTGGCGACGTATCAAAAAGCCTTCAGCGCTGCGCGAACGCCAGGTTCAACCCTGGCTGGCGAGAAGGTGAGTTGGCGAACCCGCGTTAGACTTACCGGTCCATATCCGCAACGCCTGGCCCATCGTCCTCAAGGAAGCCCCATGTCCCCACGCTGCCTGATCCTCTGCCTCACCTCATTGGTGGTGCTGGCCGGCTGTTCCACGTCACGCGGTCCGCAGCAACCAGCGCGCAGCGAAGCCGAGGTGAAGGCCGAGATCGTGCGTTTGCTCCCGGCGAAGGTTCCAGACCGCAACGGCTGGGCCCAGGACATCTACACCGCCTTTGACACTCAAAAGATCTACCCCAGTACCGAGAATATTTGTGCCGTATTGGCGGTGACCGAGCAGGAATCCACCTATCAGGTCGACCCGCCCGTGCCCAACATGGGCAAGATCGCCCAGGATGAAATCCTGCGCCGTGCCGCCAAGGTGCATGTGCCCGCTTTTGTGGTGCGCAGCGCCCTGCAGCTGCGCTCGCCCACCGGCAAGTCCTATGCCGACCGTTTGAGTGCCGCGCGCACGGAGAAGGACCTGAGTGGCATCTTCGATGACTTCATCAGCGTGGTGCCCCTGGGCAACACCCTGTTTGGCGGTTTCAATCCGGTGCACACCGCCGGTCCCATGCAGGTCAGTATCGACTTCGCCCAGAAACAGGCGCGGGGTTATCCCTACACGGTGGATGGCACGATTCGTCGGGAAGTCTTCACCCGGCGCGGCGGCATGTACTTCGGTATCGCCCATTTGCTCGGCTATCCGGTGAGCTATGACCAGCCGTTGTATCGCTTTGCCGACTTCAATGCGGGGTGGTACGCCAGCCGTAATGCGGCGTTCCAGGCGGCGGTCAGCCGCGCGTCGGGCACTGAGTTGGCGCTGGACGGGGATTTGATTCGCTACGGCTCATTGCTGCCCGGCACCACCGAACTGGCGGTGCGCTCATTGGGCGCGAAGCTGGACATGCGCAATCCCAGTATTCGCAGCCAGCTGGAACAGGGCGAACAGCTGGATTTTGAAGACACCACCCTCTACAAACGCGTGTTTGCCCTGGCCGACCAGGCTGCCGGCAAGCCGATGCCCCGTGCGATCCTGCCGGGCATCGTGCTCAAAAGCCCGAAGATCACCCGCAACCTGACCACGGCGTGGTTTGCCAAGCGCGTGGATGAGCGGTACCAGCGCTGCATGAAGCGCTGATCAACTGCGGCGCCGGACAAATGTGCGCCACAGCCACACCCACAACCACACCACCGGAAACGCCAGGATCACGAACGGCAGCACATAGCTGGCGCGTTCCAGGGCGTCTGCGGTGCCGTCCACCAGGTTGGTCCCCAGGTTGCTGAACATCCGGCTGAAGCGTGACGGTTGGTTGGCGCCGTCGGCAGAGCGGAAGTTGAGGGTGACGCGGTTGGTATCCAGGCGACGCTGCTGGCCGGCGGCGACCTGGGCGAGTTCCTGCAGTTCGTTTTCAATGCCTGCCTGCTCCTTGCTCAAGGCAATCAGGTCGCTGACGCTGATGTCCTTGCGCTTGGCCAGTTCATCGAGGCGCTGTTGCTGGGCTTGCAGGCGATCCTGGCGGCGACGTACATCGGCGACCGCGTCGGCCAGGTCTTCGGCGGTGGTGATGCGCTGGCCGAGTTTGCCGCCTTCAGCGGCCATGGCGACCATCGGTTCGACCCCGGTGGGCGCGATCCGCAGGATGATCTCGCCGCCGTTGCTGTCTTCGGTGATGCCAAGGATATTGCACGCGCCAAACCGCGCCGACTCACAGGCCTCGCGGGTGGCCTGCATGCGCGGCGCGAGCAGGGCGCCGGGCAGGGCCAGGGTCAGTTCGTGCTCATAGGCCAGTTGCGCACCGGCCCGGCCTTGTTCGCCATTGATCACCGTGGCGCGGGAGTGGTCCTTGGGTGAACAGCCGACCAGGGCCAGGCCGGCCAGCAGGATCAACAGGGGCGCGCGAAGCGATTGAGGGGTGCCGTCCGGATGGCGCATTGCAGTTCCTTGAGGTGTGCGGGGGACATTGGCGGCGATTAAAGCGGGTCCGGCGAATTAACGCAAAGTATCGTGCAGGATTTGCAAGGCTGATGGTGGTCGCGGAGTGGATTACCGTGCGCCTAAAGAAGAACGCGGTGTATCAGACACTCTGTAGAGGCTGGTTTTGGGGCTGCTTCGCAGCCCAACGCGGGACAAGCCCGCTCGCCACAACAGCGCTTTCTGCCGGGGGAGGCAGCGTTTAGACAAAGTTGTGTAGATACCTATGCTCATCGGGGGCAAGCCCCCACACATTTGGACTGTGTTTGTTCAGGGAAACCGCATAAAGAAAAGGCCTGGCTTTTCGTGGAGCCGGGCCTTTTCCGTGTTGCTCGTTTATCAGCTGCGCTCGAGGGCCAGGGCTACGCCTTGGCCGCCACCGATGCACAGGGTCGCCAGGCCTTTCCTGGCATCGCGCCTGATCATTTCATGCAGCAGGGTGACCAGCACGCGGCAGCCTGACGCGCCGATGGGGTGGCCGATGGCGATGGCGCCGCCGTTGACATTGACCTTGTCCGCATCCCACTTCAGCTCTTTGCCTACCGCCAGGGATTGCGCGGCAAAGGCTTCGTTGGCTTCGATCAGGTCCAGGTCGCCCAGGCTCCAACCGGCTTTATCCAGGCAACGGCGGGTGGCCGAGACCGGGCCGATGCCCATGATCGCTGGGTCGACGCCCGCGTTGGCGTAGCTGGCGATACGGGCCAATACCGGCAAGCCGAGGGCCTTGGCCTTGTCGGCACTCATCAGCAGCACCGCAGCGGCGCCGTCATTCAGGCTGGAAGCATTACCGGCGGTGACGCTGCCGTCTTTCTTGAACGCCGGCTTGAGCTTGGCCAGGGATTCGGCGGTGGTGCCGGCGCGAGGTTGCTCATCGACGGCGAAGGCAATCGGGTCGCCCTTGCGCTGGGGAATCAGGATCGGCGTGATCTCATCGATAAAACGCCCGGCCTCGATGGCGGCGGTGGCTTTCTGCTGGGAGGCGGCGGCGAAAGCATCCTGGGCTTCACGGCTGATACCGTATTTGTCCACGAGGTTCTCGGCGGTGATGCCCATGTGATAGTCGTTGAACGCATCCCACAGGCCGTCGGTGATCATGCTGTCGATCATCTTGGCGTGGCCCATGCGCAAGCCCGTGCGCGCAGCAGGCAGTACGTAGGGTGCCAGGCTCATGTTCTCCATGCCGCCGGCGATGATGACCTCGGCGTCACCGCAACGGATGGCCTGGGCGCCCAGGTGCAGGGCTTTCAGGCCCGAGCCGCAGACTTTGTTCAGGGTCAGGCTCGGCACGGCGTGGGGCAGGCCGGCGAGGATCGAGGCCTGGCGTGCGGGGTTCTGGCCGGAACCCGCGGTGAGTACCTGGCCGAGGATGACTTCATCCACTTCGGCCGGGTCCAGGCCGGTCTGCTCCAGCAGGCGACGGATCACGGCGGCGCCCAGCTCCGGTGCCGGAATGGTGGCCAGTGAACCTTGAAAGCTGCCCACGGCGGTGCGGGTGGCAGCAACAATCACGACGTCTTGCATGGAATCTGTCCTCACTGGAAGTGCATTTCTGGAACGTGGTCCGGGACGATCAGTTTACCGGCGGTCTTGCTCACAATCTCTTCAACGCTGACGCCAGGTGCGCGTTCCTTGAGGACAAAAGCGCCATTTTCGATTTCCAGGTACGCCAGGTCCGTCAGTACGCGCTTGATGCAATTGGCGCCGGTCAGCGGCAGGCTGCATTGGCTGAGCAACTTGGACTCACCGTCCTTGGAGGCGTGGGTCATGATCACGATGATGTTTTCTGCACCGGCCACCAGGTCCATGGCGCCGCCCATGCCTTTGACCAGTTTGCCGGGGATCATCCACGAGGCGATGTTGCCGTGTACGTCCACTTCAAAGGCGCCGAGCACGGTGAGGTCGACGTGGCCGCCGCGAATCATCGCGAAGGATTCGGCGGAGGAGAAGATCGAGGCGCCGATGCGCGCCGTCACAGTCTGTTTGCCGGCGTTGATCATGTCGGCATCGATGGTGTCTTCGGTAGGAAACGGACCCATGCCGAGCAGGCCGTTTTCCGACTGCAGCATGACTTCCATGCCTTCGGGGATGTAGTTGGCCACCAGGGTCGGAATGCCGATGCCCAGGTTGACGTAGAAACCGTCCTGCATTTCGCGGGCGACGCGTTGAGCCATTTGTTCGCGGGTAAGAGCCATTTTATGAGTCCTTATTGTTCGGGCTGGAGGCGGATTATTTGCGCACGGTGCGCTGTTCGATGCGCTTCTCGAACGTGCCGCAGATGATCCGGTCGACGTAGATGCCAGGGGTGTGGATCTGCGCCGGGTCCAGCTCGCCCGGTTCGACGATTTCCTCGACCTCGACCACGGTGATCCTGCCGGCGGTGGCGGCCAGCGGGTTGAAGTTCTGGGCGGTGTGGCGATAGATGACGTTGCCGAAGTGGTCGGCTTTCCAACCTTTGACGATGGCGAAGTCGCCGGTGATGGATTCTTCCATCAGGTACGGGCGACCGTTGAATTCGCGGATTTCCTTGCCTTCGGCCACCGGAGTACCGACGCCGGTGGCGGTGAAGAAGGCGGGGATACCGGCGCCGCCTGCGCGCATTTTTTCCGCCAGGGTGCCTTGGGGGGTGAGGACCACTTCGATTTCGCCGCTGAGCAACTGCTTCTCGAACAGGGCGTTTTCACCGACGTAGGAAGCGATCACCTTGCTGATCTGCTTTTCTTCCAGCAGCACACCCAGGCCAAAGCCGTCGACGCCGCAGTTATTGGAAACCACGGTGAGGTCACGGGTGCCTTTGCGCTTGATCTCATTGATGAGGTTTTCCGGAATGCCGCACAGGCCGAAACCACCGGAGAGCACGGTCATGCCGTCTTCCAGGCCTGCCAGTGCTTCCTCGTAGGACGCCACGCGTTTATCGAAACCTGCCATATGCACCTCTTTTATTGTTTGTGGGCCAGCCAATGAATCGAGTGTTGCGCCGACGGATTGATTTGTTAAGTTGTTTTTTAAGGTTGATTGATTTAGAAAACAGCATAGTCAACCCGCCGCCCGGAGTAGCGCCATGACCGTTAAACAGATGCGTGCCTTTCTGGCCGTGGCCCAAAGCCTGAGTTTTGCCGCCGCCTGCGAGCGCCTGCACCTCTCTCAATCGGCGTTGAGCCTGACCATCAAAGGCTTGGAGGAAGGGCTGGGCGGGCGCTTGTTCAGCCGCAATACGCGCAACGTGGCGCTCACGCCCGAGGGCGAATCCCTGCTGCCCCTGGCCCGTCGGCTGATGGCCGATTGGGACAATGCCGAGGACGAGCTGCGTCAGCTGTTCACCCTGCAACGCGGGCGGGTGACCGTGGCGGCGATGCCGTCGTTTGCCGGCAACCTGCTGCCGCCGATCCTGAAGATATTCCGCGCACGTTACCCCCAGGTGAACGTGACGGTGCATGACTTGATCAACGAGCAAGTGCTGGAGATGGTTCGCGACCGCCATGTGGAACTGGGCGTGGCGTTTGAACCCTCGGAAGGCTCGTCGCTGGCCTTTACACCGTTGTACCTGGACCGCTTCATTGCGGTGGTGCCCGGTGATTCACTGCTGGCACAGTGTGCCGAGGTCGACTGGAAAACCTTGCTGGAGCACCCGTTCATTACGTTGCAGCGGCCTTCCACGGTGCGGGTGATGCTGGAGGAGCACCTGGGGGCCTTGAAGATGAAGCTGCCGGTGGCCTTGGAGAGCCATCAATTGGCAACCGTGGGCAAGATGGTCGCCAGCGGCCTGGGTGTCAGCGCCGTACCGGCCTTGTGTGCGCAGCAGATGCAGGAGGCGGGGGCGCATTGCATCACCTTGACCGATCCGGTGATCGAGCGGCCGATTGGTGTGCTGACCAAGCCTGGGCATGAACTGTCAGCGGCGGCGCAGGTGTTGTTTGATATTTTTCGGGATGAGGCGGGAAAGGGCAGGTTTCCGGCGGTGTTATAAAACAGGTATTAAAAAGCCCGCTCGAATAGACCAGCGGGCTTAAATTTAAAGGTGCACTGTTATCAGCAGTATCTATCAATCACTTTAACTTGCGATTGGCCTTTGAGGTTCTGCCATTCGGTATTAAGTGTGTGGAATACTTGCTCGATAAAGTTGCGATCGGCCGCGGCCTTCTTGCCGACATAACCCTGGCCACGGCGGTACATCTTCAGGCGCGCCGCCAGTTCACGGTTATTGCGGTCGAACTCGGCTTCTTCAGTGTGGGGCGCCAGGCAGTCGATTTGCACTTCGCCCGATTTGCCAATCCACAGGATATGGTCGTCGAGTGTGTCTTTCTGCGCTGCGAACATCTCAGCCAATTCATCGATAGTTGGTTGGTTGTTCAGATTCATGTGTAAGCCCCTTGACCAGTTGGCGATCTATCAGTTGATTCCGTTAAAACTGCTTAGTTGTCTCCGGCTTGGAAAACCGGGCGTCAGTGACGGTCTGCCGAATACGGGCAGGGTCTTGAACCTGATGCATGTAGTCTTGCTGATGAACTGCTACGCAATGGTTTCATAACGAAGACAAGCCGCATTTGAGCGCCTTGTACCGATCCTTTCGGGTCGGTCAGCTTCATCAATCTGCCTTGTGGGCAGTGCACATCCGGAAAAAACAGCTCGGCGGTCAGACGAGCTTGTTCAAAACGCTTGTTACCAACGCTCCCGATCCGGGAGACGTCTAGATCATGCAAGGACAAAAAGGTTACGTCAACGCTTATGTAGTGATTATTTTTGATCACTACATAATTCGTCGTGGCTATGGGGAGATACGGCAAATGCGTGACTCGAGCGTCATTTTTTGCGCTGGACGGTCGCTATGGCTGAGGAGGGGTTGACTGCAGGCGGTCTGCCAACAAGGGCAGAAGCTGTTCGCACGAGGTTTCGATCTTTACCTGCAACAACTCATCACCCCGGGTCTTGCCCAGGTTGATGGCGATCACCGGCTTGCCCTGTTCGACCATTGCCTTGCACAGGCGAAATGCGGAGTAAGCCATCAGCGATGAACCTACCACCAGCAGCCCCTCGGCATGCGCTACCGCCGCCATCGCCCTGGCCGCCGTCGCCGGTGCGACGTTCTCGCCAAAAAACACCACGTCCGGTTTCAGTCGCTCACCCTGGCAATGGGGGCAGCGGGGGACCTGGAAGCGCTCTTCAAACGCGGGGTCGAGCAAGGTGTCACCATCAGGCGCCTGTACCGCATGGACTTGCGCCAGGTACGGGTTATCGATTTCCATCTGGCGCTGGATCAGGTCGCGCGTGCTGTGCAACTGGCAATCCAGGCACAGCACCCGGTGCAGGCTGCCGTGCAATTCGATCACGTCATGGCTGCCGGCCTGGTCATGCAAGGTGTCGACGTTTTGCGTGATCAGGCCGCTGATGTGCTGGCGTTGTTGCAAGGTCGCCAGTGCCCGGTGAGCGTTGTTCGGCTGGGCGATACGTACCCTCGGCCACCCCAGCATCGCCCGTGCCCAATAGCGCCGCCGCGCCTGGGCAGTGGCGAGGAACTCCTGGTACATCATCGGCGCCTTGCCCCGGCGCACGCCTTCGCTGTCGCGGTAGTCGGGGATTCCCGACGACGTGCTGATGCCCGCACCGGTCAATACCAGGAAGCGCCGTTCGGCCATGGCGCGGTGCAGGGTGTCGAGGTGGTCCTGTTGATGTTCCTGGGTGTCGAGCATGGGGTCCCCTATTCGCCGCGGATGTACTGCTCCAACTGCTTGATCAGGTCTGCCTGTTCGGCGATGGCTTCCTTGACCAGGTCACCGATGGAGAGCAGGCCCAGCAGTTTGCCGTCTTCGACCACCGGCAGGTGGCGCAGGTGACTGTCGGTCATGATGTTCATGCACGCTTCGACACTTTTATGGGTATCGACGGTGATCACCGGCGAGCTCATGACCTCATGGACCTTTGTAGTGACCGACGATAGGCCCTTGAGCATTATTTTGCGTGCGTAATCGCGTTCGCTGATGATCCCCACCACCGTGCCTTCCTTGACCACCGGCAAGGCGCCGACGTTTTTCTCCGACATCCGCACCAGCGCCTCAAACACAGTGTGGTCCCATTGGATGGTGTGGACGTCCTGGTTTTTCTGGTCCTTGGCTTTGAGCAATTGTGCGACGGTTTTCATGGCGGCCACTCCGGTGTTGTTGTTATCCCCTACAGAATCCTAGACGGCACTCGCCGGGGCAAGGTCCAATGCGGCGTTAAACCCGTCGAAAAACGTCATTCGCCGGTTTTTTTCGCCTTTCACCCGGTTTTTTTCGGTTTCCTGGCGCGCTCTGGGCCAGTGGCGGTCTTGCGAGGGGCCGACTTGCGCTTCTTTTTCCACGGCGCAGCACCTCGGCCCGGCGGGCTGGCCGGCCCGCTGATGGTCATGCGCATGCCGTTGCAACGGGCCACTTGCTTGCTCATCCACGCCGCCTGCTTGGCGACGAATTCTTCCAGGCTCATCTCACCGCTTTGCACCATGTCCAGCGCTTGCTCCCAGATCGCGGTGGTGCCGGGGTCGGCAATGGCGCGGGGCACCGCGTCGATCAGGCTGAAGGCTGCCGGGGTGGCCGACAGCGCCTTGCCGTTCTTCACCAGGTAACCGCGGTCGAGCAGGCCCTGGATAATCCCGGCGCGGGTGGCTTCGGTGCCGATGCCGGTGGTGTCCTTGAGCTTTTGCTTGAGCAGCGGGTCTTCCACCAGTTTGGCGACGTTTTTCATCGCCTTGATCAGGTCACCTTCGGTAAAGGGCTTGGGTGGTTGGGTCCACAGGTCCTTGAGGTTGACCTTGGCCACCGCGTAATCCTGGCCCTGCACCAGTGTCGGCAAGGCCTGGGGTGCCGGTGCTTCACGGCCCTTCGCCGGAGCCAGGGCTTCGGGCAAGGCACGTTTCCAGCCTGGTTCGATCACCACTTTGCCCACCGCACGCAACGCCTGGCCCGCACAGTCGAAATCCGCCTGGGTGCGATCGTATTCATGGTTGGGCAGGAACTGCGCCAGGTAACGCGCGCGAATCAAGGTGTAGACCGCACGGTGCTTGCCGTTGAGTTGGCCGACGTCCTTGCCGGCGCCGGTGGGAATGATGCCGTGGTGCGCGCTGACCTTGGCATCGTTCCAGGCCCGTGAGCGGCGTTGGGGATCGATATGCGGCATCAGCTCATGGACTGCCGCATCCCCACGGCCCAATGCGGCGAGAATCTTCGGCGCCTCGCTGTGCTGGCTCAATGGCAGGTAACCACAGTCACTGCGGGGGTAGGTGATGACCTTGTGGGTTTCGTAGAGGGATTGGGCGATATCCAGGGTTTCCTGGGCGCCGAGGCCGAGTTTCTTCGAGCAGATCTCCTGCAGGGTGCCGAGGTCGAAGGGCAGGGGGGCCACCTCGCGCATGCGTTCGGTGCGCAGCTTGATCAGGCGTGCGCCGGCGGCGTTGGTCATGGCGTCGGCAGCGTCCCGGGCCAGCTGCGGGTCAAGGCAGCGGCCCTGGTCGTCACAGGCATCTTCAGTCGCGCGCCATTGTGCGGTAAACGTCATGGATTGGTGGCGCAGGTCCACATCAATGGCCCAGTACGCCACGGGCACGAAGTCGGCGATGCTGCGGTCGCGGTCCACCACCAGGCGCAAGGTCGGTGTTTGCACCCGGCCCACCGGCAGCACGCCCTGATAGCCGGATTGACGCCCCAGCAGGGTAAACAGGCGACTCATGTTCATGCCGATCAGCCAGTCGGCGCGGGAGCGGCCCAGGGCCGAGTGGTACAGGCTGAAGGTTTCGGCGCCGGGCTTGAGCGCCGCCAGGGCCTTGCGGATGGAGGCATCGTCCAGCGCCGACAGCCACAGCCGCTGGATCGGCCCGCGATAGCGGCAATGCTCGACCAGTTCGCGGGCGATCATCTCGCCTTCACGGTCGGCGTCGGTGGCGATCACCAGTTCCTGGGCTTCCCCCAGCAGGCGCTTGACGGCCTTGAACTGGCTGGCGGTCTTGGGCTTGACCAGCATCTTCCATTTTTCCGGGACGATCGGCAGGTCGGCCAGCACCCAGCGTTTGTATTTGGCGTCGTAGGCGTCGGGTGGGGCGGTTTCCAGCAGGTGGCCGATGCACCAGGTGACGGTGACCCCATTGCCCAACCAGCAACCGTCGCCACGGCGACCGGCGCCGAGCACGGCCGCAATGTCCTTGGCCTGGGAGGGTTTTTCACAGAGGTACAGCCGCATGGTCATCACATCAGATCGGGTTGATGCTTTGCAGGATGCTCAGTCAGAGGAATTTGAGCAACTATTATCTGTATGGATGTACAGCAATTCGTGTAAGCGTTGCGGAAATAAATGTGGGAGGGGGCTTGCTCCCGATAGCGCCATATCAGTCAACGCAACTGTGACTGAACCACCGCTATCGGGAGCAAGCCCCCTCCCACAAGGGATCTCCTGTGTTCAGGCGATCGGTTTAATTGTTGTCGAGATCCACATGCCGCGTTTCTTTAAGGCAAAACAATCCGACAATCAGGCTCACCCCCGTCACCACCACCGGGTACCACAAGCCATAGAAGATATCCCCGGTGTACACCACCAGCGCAAACGACACGGTCGGCAGGAACCCGCCAAACCAGCCGTTACCGATGTGGTAGGGCAGGGACATCGAGGTGTAGCGAATACGCGTTGGAAACAGTTCCACCATCAGCGCCGCCAGCGGGCCGTAGCACATGGCGGCGATCAGGATCAGCACCACGATCAGCACCACCACCATGACCTTGTTGACCTGGGCCACATCCGCAGAAGTCGGGTAGCCGGCCAGGGCCACTGCACCGCGCAGCGCTGCCTCGTCGAAGCCGTCGATGCGCACTTCACCCACGCTGACCTGCACCGGGCTGCCAGCTGGGGCGGCGGCACTGCTGTAGGGCAGGCCTTGCTTGACCAGGAAGGTCTTGACCTTGTCGCACGGGCTGTCAAATTTTGCCTTGCCTACCGGATCGAACTGGAAAGTACAGGTGGCCGGGTCGGCCAGCACGGTGATCGGTGCCTGGCGGCTGGCCTGGTCCATCGCCGGGTTGGTGTAGTGTGCCAGGCCTTTGAAGATCGGGAAGTACAGCGCAGTGGCCAGCAGCAAGCCAAGCATCAGCACCGGCTTGCGACCCACCTTGTCGGACAGCCAGCCAAAGAAGATAAAGAACGGCGCGCCGATCACCACGCTGATAATCAGCAGCATGTTGGCCAGGGCAGGGTCCATCCGCAGGAACTGCGTGAGGAAGAACAACACGTAAAACTGCGCCGCGTAGAAGGTCACCGCCTGGCCGCCGTTGATGCTGAACAAGGCGATCAACACGACCTTGAGGTTTTCCCACTTGCCGAAGGATTCACGGATGGGCGCCTTGCTGGCCTTGCCTTCCTCTTTCATCTTCAGGAACGCCGGCGATTCATGCAGGCTCATGCGGATCCACGTCGAGATGCCCAGCAGCACGATGGAGAACAGGAACGGTATACGCCAGCCCCAGACTTCGAACTGATCGCCGGTGAAGTACCGGCATGCCAGCACCACCAGCAACGACAGCAGCAAACCGAGGGTCGCGGTGGATTGAATCCAGCTGGTGTTGAGGCCGCGTTTGCCGGCCGGCGCATGCTCGGCCACATAGGTGGCCGCACCGCCGTACTCGCCGCCCAATGCCAGGCCTTGCAGCATGCGCAGCACGATCAGGATGATCGGCGCCGCGATGCCGATGCTGGCGTAGGTTGGCAGCAGGCCGACGCAGAAGGTCGCCACGCCCATCAGGATGATGGTCACCAGGAACGTGTACTTGCGCCCGATCATGTCGCCCAGGCGGCCGAACACCAGCGCGCCGAACGGGCGCACCACAAAGCCGGCCGCGAAGGCCATCAAGGCAAAGATAAACGCCGTGGTGTCGTTGACCCCGGCAAAGAACTGCTTGCTGATTACCGCCGCCAGGGCGCCGTAGAGGAAAAAGTCATACCACTCGAACACCGTCCCTAGGGACGAGGCGAAGATGACTTTTCTTGATTCGTTACCGGTGCTCGCGTTGGTGGCCGAGCCCAGGGTTTGAGCATGTTCTGACATCGGGAAGCCCTCACAGTGATTATTTATTGTTGTTCCACTGTCGGCGCCAGGTTTGGCGCCGCTATTCAGATTGCATGAACCAGTTCTTTCTCCGGGGCGAGACTCCTTGTGTTCGGCGAAAGGATCAGCTGCGCGGCTTTTTCCGCGATCATCAGCGTCGGTGAACAGGTATTGCCGGAGGTAATGCGCGGCATGACCGAGGCATCGGCGATACGCAGGCCGGGCACGCCATGCACGCGCAACTGGGCGTCGACCACCGCGTCTTTATCGCTTCCCATGCGACAGGTGCCGACCGGATGGAAGATCGTCGTGCCGATACGCGCGGCGGCTTCGTGCAGTTGTTCTTCGGTTTGCAGCGAATCACCCGGCAGGTATTCCACCGGCTTGAACTGGCTCAGGGCCGGTGCGGCGACGATGCGTCGGGTCAGGCGAATCGCGTCGGCGGCCACCCGCAGGTCCTCCGGGTGGCTGAGGTAGTTGGGGCGGATCAGCGGCGCATCCGCCGGGTTGGCCGAGCGGATATCGATGCGGCCACGGCTTTGCGGGCGCAGGTCGCAGACCGAGGCGGTAAACGCCGGGAACCCATGCAGCGGTTCGCCAAAGCGCTCCAGGGACAGCGGCTGTACATGGTATTCAAGGTTGGCCGAGGTCTGTTCCGGGCCCGAGCGGGCAAACGCGCCGAGCTGGCTGGGCGCCATCGACAGCGGTCCGCTGCGGTCGTACAGGTAGCGCAGGCCCATGCCCATCTTGCCCCATACGGTACCGGCGATCTGGTTCAGGGTGCGGGCGTTTTCCAGCTTGTAGATCAGCCGCAATTGCAGATGATCCTGCAAGTTGCCGCCGACCCCTGGCAGTTCATGCAGCACATCGATGCCCAACGGCTTGAGCACGCTGGACGGGCCGATGCCCGAGCGTTGCAGGATGCCCGGCGAGCCCACGGAGCCGGCGCACAGTACGATTTCCTTGCGCGCCTTCCAGCTCACTGGCTGGCCGTTTTGACGCCCGATCACGGTCGAGGCGCGGCCGTTTTCCAGGACCACGCGGTCTACCTCGACCTCGGTCAGCACGGTGAGATTGGGACGCTGGCGAATCGGCTTGAGAAACGCCTTGGCCGCGTTCCAGCGCACCCCGGCCTTCTGGTTGACCTGGAAGTAGCCGCAGCCTTCGTTATCGCCTTGATTGAAGTCGCTGATACTGGAGATGCCGCTTTGCGCTGCCGCCTCACGAAACGCATCGAGGATCGGCCAGGACAGCCGTTGCTGCTCAACCCGCCATTCGCCGCCATCGCTGTGGAATTCCGAGCTGCCGGCAAAGTGGTTTTCGCTCTGCTTGAACAGCGGCAGCACGTCTTTCCAGGCCCAGCCATCGTTGCCTGCCGCCGCCCAGCCATCGTAGTCCTGGGCCTGGCCGCGCATGTAGATCATGCCATTGATGGACGAGCAGCCGCCGAGCACCTTGCCCCGAGGGTAGCTCAGCGCACGGCCTTGCAGGCCTTCCTGGGCTTCGGTCTTGAAGCACCAGTCGGTGCGCGGGTTGCCGATGCAGAACAGGTAGCCGACGGGGATATGGATCCAGGGGTAGTTGTCGCGGCCACCGGCTTCAAGCAGCAGCACGCGGTGGGCGGGGTTGGCGGACAGTCGATTGGCGAGCAGGCAGCCTGCGGGGCCGGCGCCTACTACCACATAATCGTATTCAGCAGCTGCAATGGGCATCTGAGGTCTCGCTTGTTTTTCTTATTGGCTCCATCCTAGTTGTTAGTTTTCGTCTTAAAAATGTTAGTTTTTACCCAGCTGCTGTGCGTTTTTAAACAGCGCTGTCCAGGCCATGCAATGGAGGCGACATGTTCGACTGGAATGACCTGCGGTATTTTCTGGAGTTGCAGCGCAGCGGCCGCCTGCTCACCGCCGCGCAGCGCCTGAAAACCACGCATGCCACGGTGGCCCGGCATATCGAAGCCATCGAGAAGAGCCTCGGCACCGCGCTGTTCGTGCAGCACGCCCAGGGCTACGAACTGACCCCCGCCGGCGAAGCCCTGCTCAAACACGCCGAGGCCATGGAAAACGTCGCGCTGCTGGCCGAGGACGAATTGACCCACGCCGCTGCGCCCCTGGGCAAGATCCGCCTCGGGGTGGCCGAAGGGTTGGGGGTGATGTTCCTTGCCGGCCGCATGGGCGGGCTGTTCGAACGTTATCCCGGCCTGGAAGTGGAACTGCTTGCCGTGCCGCGTTTCGTCAGCATCCTCAACCGCGAGGCGGAAATCAGCATCCACCTCGAACGCCCCAGCGTCGATCAACTGGTCACGCGCAAACTCACCGATTACCGCCTGGCGCTCTACGCCAGCCGTGCCTACCTGGCGCGCACCCCTCCGATAGAAAAACGCGAAGATCTCGCGGCCCATTCATGGATCGATTATGTCGACGACCTGCTGTTCAGCCAGGAGCTGAAGTTCCTCAGCAGTTTCTGCCGTAACCCCAAGGTGGTGTTCCACAGCACCAGCGTCATCGCCCAACACCAGGCCGCACGCTCCGGATTGGGGATTGCGGTGTTGCCGTGCTTTATGGCGTCGGGCGACCCGCAGTTGGTGCCGTTGCTGCCGGGGGAGGGGATCCAGCGCAGCTACTGGATCAGCTCGCGCCGGGAGTTGCACAAGTCGGTGCGGTTGCGGGTGCTGTGGGACTACGTGGTGGAATTGTGCGCGCGGGAGCAGCCACTGTTGCTGGGCGAATCCAACGGATGAAACCCTTCCATAGTGATCTGCGGTGTTGGTTGAATCGGGTTAATCCCTCAATTCGAATTCGGCACTGCCCAATCGCTCTCCATTTACCAGCACATGCACCGCATGCCTGCCGGGATAGTGCTTGCGTGTGGTCAACGTGCGAATATGCTGCTCGCGGCGGAGGTTCTGTCGTTCACCCGCGCCCAGCGTAAACGCCTTGAGCTTGAACACCTTGGCCGCGCTGTGACCGGCGCTTTTGACGTAATCGATGGCGTAGTCGACCACCAGTTTTTGCGCCGTGGCGGCGGTGGATTCCAGGCTGAATGACAGGGTGATCCGCTCGCCCAGGGTGATCACCGCCGGCGTCACGCTCAGGTGATGGAGCTTCACCTCGGCCTTGGCGCCTGCGCCCATGATCGTCAGCGCGCGGGTGTTGCCCTGCTTGATCAGGCTGCGCAGCGCATGGCGGGCGATCCAGGCGGTGTGCGGGTTATCCAGGTTCCAGCCTTCGATCAGGCTGAGCACCCAATCCGGGTGGTCCTTGGTGATGTCGTTGAGGTGGTTGGCCACGGATTTACGTACGTAGAGGCTGCTGTCGGCCTTGAGGTTGTCGAGGATCGGCGCACACAGTTCGGGGTTGGCCTGCACCTTGGCCAGGCGAAACGACCACGGCAAGCGCGGACGCGAGCCTTCGCTGGCGAGGCGGCGTACGTGATCGTTTTCATCCAGCGACCAGGTTTGCATGACCGCCAGGGTGCGTTCGAAGTCGTGGAGCAAGAAGGGTCTTATGGCGAACTCAGCCGAGCCGAAGGGGGTGAAGTATTTGAGCGCGGCCATGGAGCGCGTGAAGTCAGCCAGGCCGTAGCTCGCCACGTAGTGCGGCAGGCACAGGCTGACAAACCCGCTGTTCAGGCGCGGCGCCAGGGCGTAGAGCAGCTTGAGGGTCTGGGCATAGTCCAGCGGGATCACCGCGTGCAGGCTTTCGCTGACCCGCGCCACACGCTGCATTACCGATAATTCGGCGAGCCCGGCCTTGGCGTGCTGGAGAAACCCCTTGGCGTCGAACGCCGGGTACACCGCTGTCATCTCGCTGGCGATGTGTTGCAGGCGTTCGAGGTTGAAGATGTCCTTGAGGGCCGGGGCGCTTTGGTCGGTCATCGGTTATTCCGTCGTTAGAGAAACCAGCGGTATTCCCGCGCATGGATCTCTTGTTGAAAGGCCAGGTGATCCTGGCGTTTGTTCTCGCAGTACACGTCGACAAATTCGGCGCCCAGCTTATCGCGCACTACCGGCTGATGCTGCATGGCGCGCACGGCATCGAGCATTTCCACAGGGAAATCGGTGCCGCTGCTGCGGTCCTCGTTCAGTGGCGCGATAGGTTCTTGCCTGGCTTCAAGACCATGTTCAAGGCCGACCAGGATTGCCGCCAGCACCAGATACGGATTGGCGTCGGCACTGGCCAAGCGATGCTCGATCCTCAGGTTGCGCGGGTCTGACTCGGGGATGCGCACGCACGCATCGCGGTCTTCAAACCCCCAGCAGGCGCGGGTGGCCGCGTTGACCGTACCCCCCAGGCGGCGGAAGGCATTGTGGTTGGGCGAGAAGATCGGCATGCAGTGGGGCAGCAATTCCAGGCAACCGGCCACGGCGTGGCGCAGGGGTTGCTGCTGGTGCGCCGCGAGCAGGTTGTTACCCGCGCCGTCATACAGGCTGACATGCACATGCATGCCGCTGCCGGGAAATTGCAGGTAAGGCTTGGCCATGAAGCTGGCGCGGTAGCCGTGCTTGAGCGCCACGCCGCGGGTGCTGCGGCAGAACAGGGCCGCCCAGTCGGCGGCGCGCAGGCCCTCGTCGAGGTGGCCGAAATTGATCTCGAACTGGCCGGGGCCGAGTTCGGCGGTGATCACTGTGATGTCGATGCCCTGGTCCTTGGCGGTCTGCGCCATGTCGTCCAGCACCTCGCTGAAGCGCGACAGCCGTTCGATATGCAGGTTGGGCTGGTCGTCGGTGTCATCGCTGAGCGGGTCGCGGGCGAATTGCGGCAGGCCGTTGTCGAGTTTTTTGTCGAACAGGTAGAACTCCAGTTCGAAGGCCACCACCGGGTGAATGCCTTTGTGGTGCAGGCGCTCCAGCACCTTGGCCAGGACTTCGCGAGGTTCGAATTCGATCGGCGCCTCGGTGCCGTCCGAGGTGATCAACATCTGTCCCAGCGGCTGCGACTCCCAGCTCACCGGCTTGAGCGTGCCCGGTACCAGGCGGCGGTTGGCGTCCGGGTCGCCATCGTGGAAGCAGTAGTCGCCGATCTTGAACAGCCCGCCCTGAACCCCCAGCAGCACGGCGTTCTGCGGCAGCTTCAAGGGGCTGCCGGCGGCGACCTTTTCCAGCATCTCGATGGGGTAGCGCTTGCCGTAGAAATGCCCGGGGATGTCCAGGGCGATCAGGTCGACATAGCGCACGTCGGGATGGTTCTGGCGAAAGGTCCGTACTTCGGCCAGTAACGTGGAGGCTTGGCTTTTCACGGGTGTTGCTCCTAGTTGTAAACCCACAGCACGCGGGCGGGCAGGTCGGTGAGGTTGGCGTAGCGGCAGTGGGCGAAACTGGCCAGGTGGAAGCTGTCACCGGGGCCGAGGGTGACCGAATCGGCCTCGCCCTCTACCCACAGCGTCAATTCGCCTTCCAGTACAAATCCGGCCTGCTCGGCGCGGTCGCTCATGGTCTGTTCACCGCTGTTGGCGCCGGGTGCCAGCAGGCTGTCGAGCATCGAGAAGGCGCCATTCATGCTGGGGGACACCAGGATGTCGGTGATGCCGTTGGCGTAGTACACCGTACGACGTTCGTTGGGGCGGGTGACCCAGCTCACGGCCTTGGGTTTGGACAGGCTGTAGAAATAGGTGGTGGGCACGTCGAGGGCATGGCTGATGGCGGTGAGATCCGCCACGGTCGGACGCGACAAACCTCGTTCCACCTGGGACAGGAAGCCTACCGAACGCTCGATCTTCTGTGCGAGTTGGGCGAGGGTGAGTTTCTTGTGCTTGCGCAGGTCGTGGATCAGGATCGCCAGGGCGTCGAGTTCTTCTTGCTGGTTCATGAAATTTATATCTAATAATTTCATGAAAAATTACAGGATTAATTTCATAAGGGCAATGGGGGCACGCGTAAGTCCGCTCACCACAGGGAGATTTGTCAGGGTTCTGAAAAGTTGTGTAGATACCTATGCTCATCACAGGGGATCAAGGTTCAGCAGGCTGAATGATTTCATGCGCCTGCGGTCGGAACCTGGGTACGCATCATTCATTGAAGGAGCACCCATGAAGTCCAAAACCCTCGCTGCCTGTGTCCTGGTCGCCGCCAGCCTGTCCACCGCCAGCTTTGTCGTGCAGGCCGGCGATACCCCCCAGGAAACCGTGCAGCCTTCGAACATCAATACCCGTGATTTGAAAGAAGGCGACCGTGCCCCGGACATCCTGATGCGCAAGGAGTCGGCGGTCAGCGACTGGAAGAAACGCGGTCTCAAGCAGCCTGAAGCCGACAGCCAGTGGGCCCGTGTGGGCGACAGGTTCGTGCTGCTCAAAACCACCAACGGCACCATCCTGGAGATCACGCCCGTCAAGAAATGACCCGCGTTTTTTTTCGGCTCTTGCGGTAAGGTAACCGGCCATCAAGACCGTGTTACCTTCAAAGAAAGAGAGCAGGATGCTTGCCACAATAAGAAACTACCCCCGCGCCGTGAACCTGCTGTTGTCCGCCACGTTGCTGCTGACGCTTGCCAAAGCGATTACCTTTCCCTACCTGGTGATCTACCTCACCCGCCAATTTGCCCTCGACATCACCCAGGTTGGGCTGGTGATCGGCAGCTCGTTGATCCTTGGCTCGCTGCTCAGCGTATATGGCGGTTTTCTGGTCGACCGCATCAACAGTTATCGGCTGTTGCTGGGGTTGAGCGTGCTGTTTGGGCTGGGGTTTATCGGTACGGTGCTGGCGCAGAACATCTGGGCGTTCTACAGCTGCCTGATCCTGATCAACCTGGCCTACGCGGTCATCGATATTGCGGTAAAGGCCGGTTTTGCCAGCTTGCTGCCGGAAGATGCACGCAGCGAAGTGTTTTCCATCAAGTACACCCTGACCAATATCGGCTATGCCGCGGGGCCGTTCTTTGGGGCGATGGTGGCCAAGCTGGACATCAGTCTGCCGTTCATCTTGTCGGCGCTGTTGGGGGCGGGGTTTTTCCTGCTGTACTGGCGTTGGGGCGATCGCACCCTGGCGACCATCGATGTGACGCAAAAGCCGGTGCCGTTCCTGGCCGTCGGCCGCGTGCTGCTGCGTGACCATCGCCTGGTGTGCTTCACCCTTGGAGGTGTGCTCAGCGCCGTGGTGTTCGGCCAGTTCACCGCCTACCTCTCGCAGTACCTGGTCACCACCACCAGTGCTGAATACACCTACACCGTCATCAGCGCCGTGCTCACCACCAACGCCGTGCTGGTGATCGCCTTGCAGTACGTGATTGGTCGACGTATTTCCCACCGTTACCTCAGCCAATGGCTGATCGCCGGCCTGGGCATGTTCATGCTGGGCTTGATTGGTTTTGCGCTGTCCACCAGCGTGCTGTGGTGGGTGCTGGCGATGGCGGTATTTACCGTGGGGGAAATCATCGTGTTTCCGGCCGAATACATGTTTATCGACCGGATCGCCCCGGACCACCTGCGGGGCATGTACTACGGGGCGCAGAACCTGTCCAACCTGGGGGCGGCGCTGGGGCCGGTGTTGTGCGGGCTGGTGCTGGCCAGCCTGCCGGCCCACTACATGTTCTACATGCTGGGGGCGTTCATCGTCGCGGGCGGGGTGTTCTATTTCATTGGTTCGTCGTTGAAGGCGCGTCTTCCAGCGTGACCTTGCCCATGTTGTTGCTTTGCAGTTCGTAGCGCAGTTCTTCCACCATCTTTTCCACGTCTTGCGGGGTCTGCAGCCGGTTGGTGCTGATCCCCGTCACCACCAGGTCCACCCGGCCGGTGTCGGCGTCGTAGACCTTGAGGGTCAGCGACGCATCCCGGCACAGGGTGAACTCGCATGTCAGCGGCGCGAGGCCTTCTTCGATGCAATTTCGCAGTTGAGAGAGCGTAAACATGTGGGTTCCTTCAAGGTGTCGTTTTACGACGGCACAGGTTGAAAGCCCTGTACTCACACCTTGAAGGTTAGGGATTGGGACTGCGCGGGATAAGGCGAATTCGCACTAGCCGCACTAGTGCATTTGCACTTTTATCGGGTTTTCTTAACCCGCAGTTCACCGGCAAACAGCCCGCGTTCACGGGCCCAGACAATCGCTGCACTACGGCTATGCACCCCCAGTTTCGAGTACACCGTGGCCACATGGTTACGCACCGTGTTGGGCGCCAATTTCAGGCGTGAGGCGATCTCCTTGTCGGCCAGGCCCTCGCAGATCAGGCCGAGTACATCGCGCTCGCGGGCGGTCAGGTCGGTGAAGGCCACGTTCGGCAGGTTGGGGCTGTTGACGCTCTTGGCATTGGCCAGTTTCTCGATCAGGGTCTGGCTGAACCAGGACGCGTCCTGCATCACTTCCTCGATGGCCGCCACCAACTCCAGCTCCGAGCGCTTGCGTTCGGTGATGTTCATCATCACCAGCAGATAGCAGGGCACATCCTCAATGATCACCGTGTCCGCCGAGACCACGCAGTCGATGACCTCGTTGCCTTTCTTGCGCACCTTGAGGTCCTGGCCATCGAGGTTGCCGGCTTTCTCCAGGGTGGCGAACAACTGGGCGGCCGCCTCCTGGCTGTCGATGAAGTTGATGTCTTCGATGGATTTACCGATCAGCTCTTCGCTGGTGTACCCGGTAATGGTCATGAACGCTTCGTTGACATCCACCACCTGGCGGTTGGCGGCGCTGCACACCAAGGTGGGCACCGGCGTCAGTCGAAACGACTTGGCGAAGCGCTCTTCACTCTGGCGCAGGGCAATCTCGGCCTTGCGGCGTGGCTCCAGGTCGGTGAAGGAAAACAGCATGCAGTCTTCCTCGTTCATGTCCAGCGGCTGGCCGGCGACAATCACCAGTTTGCTGCCGCCTCCAGGCAGTTTCAGCTCGGCCTGCATCTGCGGGATGGTCGCGCCTTCCCCCAGGCGCTGAATGGCCAGCTCCCTGCGTTCGGCATGCTCCAGCACGTCCAGTTCATACACGGAGCGGCCGATCACCTGGTCACGGGTGTAGCCGGTCATCTCCAGGAAGCCCTGGTTCACTTTGATATAGCGCAGGTCGCTCAGGCGGCAGATCACCGCCGGCGCCGGGTTGGCGTTGAAGGTTTTCTCGAAGCGCTGTTCGGCGCTGGCCCATTCGGTGGCGTCGCTGAGGATCAGCACCAGCAATTCAGGCGTGCCGTGGGAATCGCTGATGACCAGGCTGCGCAGGCGGTGCACCCAGGTTTTTTCTTCATCGGCGGTGGGCATGACCTCCACTACCACGTCACTGAATTCATCGCCTGCCGCCGCGCGGGCGAGGGGGTAATTCTCCAAGGGCAAGGGATGATTATTGCGATAGCGCAGGCTGAAGCGTTCGGCGTATTCCTGGGTATTGGCACCCAGTGCCGTGACGTCCTCCACACCGTGCATGGCCAGCGCGGCTTCATTGGCCCAGAGAATGGTCTGGTCGACTTCGGCCAGGATGATCCCGTCGGACAGCCCGGAGATAATCTGCTGCAGCTGGCGGCGGTTGGTTTCTTTGGCGAGGACATCCTGGGTCATGGTTTCTCCGGGTTTTAGACGCATGAAAGTACGACAGCCCGGTGTCAGGATAGTGCAGGGTAATTGCGCGGCGTGGGGTGCGAATGCACCAGATGGCCTGGTGCCTTTGCGCGAGGATGAGGAGTTGAAGCAACAGGCCGAGTATAAAACCCGTGAAGTGGCGCCCAAGCAGCTGTCGCGTGCGGCGTTGAGTTTCTTTGTGGGGCGAATGGCACTGACGGTGCGTCGGGTGCAATTGGGTTGATCGATTATTGTTGTGTTCAAAAGTGGTTAGGGGGGGGCCTAACCACACCTTTCAAGTTGCCAGCCAACCTACGATCGGCACAATCATCAACGTACTCAACGCCATTGAAACTACATTGCCAATGTACGGATGAAAATGGGCAGGCAGTCTCGCCGCAATTGCACAGGCCAACGGCGGTGCGATCAGTGCACCCAGCAATGCACTTGAAGTCACCACCATCCAACTGCCACCGTGGGTCAACACTGCTGCCGGTACCACAGATACCAACGGTACATAGGTGGGATACCAACCCCGTTTTATCCATTGATGGCGCCAGATCACTACGCCAAAAGCCGACGTCAGTGCCTGTGCTCCTACCATGTGCAAAAGCAGGCCGGAGCCATAAGCCGGGCTCATGGGGTTGAGGGCATAGGCAAGCAACACGCCTGCCAACAGTCCGAGACTGGCCAGCTCATTTCCAAAAAAGGGTGCTTCGGAAAAGTCCGCCAGCACTCGGCGCAGGCTCCAGAACACTCCGTAACTGGGCGGGGTAACAGGTATCGGTCGGTCTGGAGCGATAGAGTCCGAACGCACCAGCGAGGGCACCCGACGACACAGTGCAAATGCAATGACGCTTCCGATAGCCATGCCTAACACATTACCGACCACGGCTGGTAAACCCAGTGGCACACACACCAGATTGACGATCAACAAGCACAGTGGAGTAACCAGTAAAGCTCCCAGCACTGCACCATTGAGGGCGACCTTCCAACCGCTGCCAAACATGAGCACCATCGCTGCTGGCAATGAAACAAACGCCGCAAACGTAGGCTGCCAGGTTTCGGCGGTAACGCTCCAACCCCACAGGAGGTTGCTCAGCAACAGCCCGATCAACGAACTGCTCACCACCCAAGGCCACAATCCGGTGCCATAGCAAATGGAAAAGCCCTGCCAGGCTTTGCCACGTTTGTTTGCCCACCATGCCAGATAGGCACCACTCAATAGGCCCAGTGACGCGAGTTCATGCTTGTAAAAGGCAACTTCGCTTATATCCCCCACTACCCACCGCACCCACGCTACGGGTTGGGGGAGGGCCGTCACCATCTCGTTGTATCCTGGCCATGAACCTTGATGACTGGATACAACCCATACCGCGAGCAAGGTAGCGACGAGTCCCAGTACAATAACTGTGATATCCGCTCGTGAGCGGGTTGGCGTTTTCCTGGCAAACAACGTTTCCATAGATTGCCCTCCTCTCAGCGAGGCAGGGCAGGGTGCTGGGAATACCCGAGCATCTGATCATAAAGATCATTGCGACGGTCCCGTTGCAGATCATTGAGGCTGTTCCAGATCGGCGCGCTGCGGGCGCTGGTGATGTCAATGTCGGCGAACAGGATCTCCTGGCGATTGGCCGAAGCCACAGCGCCGATTGGCCAGCCATTTGTCCCTGCAATCAAGGAGCATCCGAGATAACGGGCATCCCGCTCTTCACCAATGCGGCTCGCGGCCGCGATAAATACGTTGTTCACATGTGCAGCGGTCATCGTCAGGTACGACGCCATGCACTTTCCTGCCTCATCGAACAACGGCGGGGGTGTCCATACCCAATTGTTCAAGCTGCAAATGATATCGGCGCCTTGCTGGCTCAAAATGCGCGGTACCTCCGGAAACCAGATGTCCCAGCAGATCAGCAGGCCTATACGACCGATCGGCGTTTCAAACACTGGAAAGCCAGAATTCCCCGGGGTGAACCAAAGCTTTTCCAGGTTCCATAAATGGGCTTTTCGGTATTTGCCTATGAACCCGTCGGGCCCCAGCAATACGGCTGTGTTGAACAGCTGCATACCATCGATTTCGCTAAGACCGGCGACCAGATACACCTGGTGCTTGCAGGCAAAATCGATCCATTCCCGCACACTCGGTCCGTTCGGCACTGCCTCTGCATGATCAAACGCGTCCTGGCGGCTGCTGAAGAAATAGCCGCAGTTGGAAAGCTCCGGCAGCACGATCAGATTGGCGCCGCCGTTTACTGCTTCAGTCGCCAGTAGAAGACTTTGACGCAGGTTGTCGCTTCGGTTGGCTATACCGACCTGTGGGTTGAACTGAACGACGGCGACGCGGGCTGGGCTTGTTGGTTCACTCATGGGGATGACCTCTTATTGTTATGCAACCGGGTTTTGGTTGGATGTTTATAAGAGGTGAAGAAATGTTTAAAGAAAAGTCAGATAATTCCTGTTGTGACGTAGCCGGATTCTCTTGATGTAGTTTAAGTCTCTGTCTTGTACTCTGGATAATCTTGCATGCAAAAATCTCCATTGAATTTTGCTTGGGTCTTGTTGCAGATATTGATCACAGTATCAATGGCGCCTCTGAAGCAAGGTTCTGTCCAGCCAGCATCCACAGAAAAAGATTCACCACAAAGATAAAGCCCGGATGTGAGAGAGAAGTCCCTGTTGTATTTCATCAGGCCTACGGCGTCGTAGTAGGTGCCAGGGCGATAGAGTTTTGCACAGCCAAGGGCGTGTTTATCGTTCATCCAGCGCTGAACGATTGCTTGGTCACGTCCTATATAGGGAGAAATGCGTTTTTTAATATTTGTTGACTTCAAAAGTATCCTGTCCAGCTCTTCTATGCATTTGTCGACCAGTTCTCCGTCGCTGAACAGCGAAAGCTTTGTTGCATCATCCTCCCACGTGTAGCTTAAGAGGATACAGTCGTAAGTGTGGTTTTCATTGTAGCGATAGGTGTAGATATCATGTATGAAGCTATCGGTTACAATGGCTTGAGGTATGTTTTTATTGAGTGAGAGGAAAGATTTTTTGAGGGGCGCGTACACCTTGCAGCTGGTTTCCCAATGAGCCGTTTTGTAGGCTGCGATTGTTTCGAAGGGAAGCATGTCTTGGCTGAAATCCTCGATAAGAATTTGTGTTTCTATCAGCCATGATGGAAGGGTGATTACAAGTGAATCGACATCGATAAATTCACTTTTTGTTTTACTCGGCTGTGTAGTGTTCCAGTCGTAGTAAACCCTTGTTTTTCCATTCTCAAGTTTTTTTATTTTCGTTGCAGTACTGTTGGTCAGCAAACCGTATGGGCTTTTCAGTAAGTGTTCATATAATGATTCGGTGGTCTCTTGCGCTTTTATAAAAAGCAGGGATTCGGCCAGTGAGCCAAGACCAATGTAATTTGGTTTATTAAATTTTAGGCCTCTCGAGTCAACTGTCTCTGTGACGTCAAGATAAGGTGACGCCAGGGGGGCACCTTCTGAGTTCACACGGCCGTGGATCAGTTGCAAATGACTGCTGAAACCAAATATCGCCGTGCGTATTGGATAAATCGAGCAGACATCATAGAACGCTCCCCAACTGCCATCACCAATGCCGATTGAGTAAAAAACAGCCGACTCCTGTGCGGTCATTCCCATTCCGCCAAAGTTGCCAGGATCACTTTGCCGCCAGTGATCGATGGTTGGCATCTTCACCAAGTCACGAAATGACGTGCCCTCATATTTTTTTACTATGGCATCCCACATGTATTCCCAAGCGTCAGAGCCGAAATGCTCGGAAACGTGCAGGGCCATCCGTTCAGCAAATGCCTTCCACTTCGCAAAAACGGACCCTAAGATTTCACCGGGTGGTGATGTTTTTCCGTTTGGGTTTTTCCAGATAAGCATTGTGGGTTCACTGTCTCCTTCCAGGCTTCCTTCTCTCAGGTAGATTCCAGTTGAGTGGACGCTGGGGCTGCCGGGGTTTGGGAAGTCGGAGCAGACCAATTCAAATTCATTTGCGTAATAAGCCATGAGCGAACGACCATCTTTGGGCTGCTCATTTGATCTATTGAAGAACGGCATTCTCATTGCGCCCATCTCAAAAGGAGGGCGGCCAACAGTATTCGTATTATTACTACCAAGAGCTGTCAGGTGTCGACCGCCTATACGCTTTGACTTTTCTATTAGTGTGATATTTTTGAAGCCGCACCTATGCAGCTCGCGTGCAGTTGTTAAACCTGTAATTCCCGCACCAATAATGCAAATTTTGTGAGCAGTGTCGGTCGCTTGAGCAACGCCGTTTTCTTGCTCTACCAATGCTCGGTAATCGAAACACAAATCTGGCGGGCTAGGGAATCGTGCCCTCCATTTATTCTTTACAGTGCGCTTTTTACGATGACTTTGTTGGGCTATATCTGCTGGATAATTAAAGTTTGAACCGATGGTCATTTTTGATGTTTCTCGTTCAGAATTGATTTTCTACTTATAGGTTGAATATAGGTTCTGGAAGAGACAATAAGCAGGATGTGATTTTTGGCTAGGGTATGTCGTGTTCTGTTGTAGGTGAAGGGGAACTGGCCCGAGTATTTGATTGTTCCACGCTCCGCGTGAAAGCGATCCAGAGCACAAAGATTGATATTACTTCACTGGCGTAAGGGGTTTACCCGCCGTCATCAAGTCGCAAGATTTTTTATCCGTGTGTCTCGTGTGTGCAAAAAACGCATTACCATTTAGTGGGGTGTATATACACACCCAAGGGTGAGGCGATGAGAAGTCGAGCAGATGATTGACCTGCTGGTTGCGGATGGTTGGTTTGAGGTGGCGGTGAAGGGCAGTCATCATCAGTTCAAGCACCCCGTGAAGCGGGGAAGAGTCACCGTCCCTCATCCCAAGTCAGAGATTGCCAAGGGCACTCTGCACAGTATTCTCAAATCAGCCGGTCTCAAATAATTGCCTGCTGGATGAATTGGGCGAGCTCCCACGGGCTCGGTCAGAGGAGGAGCAATGAAATTCCCTGTGGTAGTACACAAAGATGCTGATTCGGATTACAGCGTGACCGTCCCTGATGTGCCGGGGTGTTTCTCGGCGGGCGGGTCTTTTTCCGAAGCGCTGGACAATGTACATGAGGCATTGGCTCTGCATCTCGAAGGCCTGGTTGCCGATCAGGAACAGCTTCCTCAGGCGCTGGAGGTTGATGCCCATTTGGGTAATCCGGATTTTGCCGGTGGTGTCTGGGCGATAGTCGACTTTGACCTCACGCCTTATCTGGGGAAATCAGTGCGGTTCAATGCCTCTCTGCCGGAACACCTCTTGCAGCGGATTGACGAGCGTGTGCAAAAGGATCATCGCTATGCATCGCGGTCAGGTTTTTTGGCGACGGCAGCGCTGCGTGAGCTCTCTGCGTAAGTAAGCACAAGCGAGCACTCTATATCGGCTTATGGCGTGTTCAAGTCGGGCCGACGCTATATCTACGGGATTTTTGTGGGGGGCAGTACTAAAGCAACGGGGTCGCTGCGCAGCCCAACGGAAGCAAGCTCCCTCGCTTGAGCGACGCAAGCGCTTGGGATTCTCTCGGAAACGTCCTGCAAGTTAAAGGGAAATGTCACGGCTGCGACTGTTCCTGCACTTGCCAAACCCCACCGATTCTGGGAAAACCCCAGCCTTTACGCCTTCAACGAGAACCCCATGAGCCCCGACGAACTCCAAATCACCGACATCCGCCCAGGCACCGGCAAAGCCGTGGTCAAGGGCGCACTGATCACCACCCAGTACACCGGCACCCTGGAAGACGGTACGGTCTTCGATTCGTCCCGGGAGCGGGGCAAGCCGTTCCAGTGTGTGATCGGCACCGGGCGGGTGATCAAGGGCTGGGACCAACGTTTTCAGATGTTAGCATCTACCTCAAGTCATAGAAGAAAGGTGTTTGCAGCAATGAAAGCCCCAGCCACACGGCGCCCCTACGCAATCTCCTACGTTCGTTTCTCAAGCATGAGGCAAACGGGCGGTACATCTGTTGAGCGTCAAGAGGCAATGATTGCCAGTTGGCTTGAGGGCCATCCTGATTACGACCTGTACACCACTGAGTTTAAAGACTTGGCCAAGAGCGGCTTCAAGGGTGAGCATGTTGAGAAGGGCGGCGGTTTCGGTAAGCTCCTTGAGGCAATCCACAGGGGAGCAATCCAAGCTGGTGATGTTGTGTTGGTTGAAGCCCTCGACCGTACAGGCCGACTTGATGCAACAGACATGCTTGGCATTCTTCACCCAATCATCAGTGCTGGTGTGGCAATCATCACCCTTGATGACAATCAGACGTACGACCGTAGTGCATTGAATGGTGCCGGGTTGTTCATGCTGAGTGCCAAGATTCAATCCGCTCACCAGTACAGCGATACACTGTCAAGGCGTGTTGGTGCGTCATACGAGAGCCGTAGGAAGGCAGCAAAGGCAGGTGTAGTGCCCAAGCGTTGGACGCCTCTTTGGTTGACGACAGAGGGAGAGGTGATTGTTAGCATTGCTGCTCAGGTGAAGCTAGCTTATGAGTTGTATGTGTCGGGCTTGGGCAAGACAGCCATTGCTAAACGCTTGCGTGAGTCTGGTGTACCTGAGCTGGCTAAGTGTTCTGGCCCTACCGTTGACGGATGGTTGAAGAACCGTTGTACGGTTGGTGACTGGGAGGCTCACAAGGACAACCCAGACAGAGAAACAGAGGTGATTGCTGGTGTTTATCCGCCAATCATCACATTGGCCCTCTACCAGAAAGCCCAGCTTCACAGGGAGCGTGTTGGAACAGCCAAGCCTGTACAGCACAGTAAACATTTTCTTGTTGGATTGGTGAAGTGTGCTGAGTGTGGCAAGAACTACATTTACCAGAATGTGAACGGCAAGCCTCACAACATGAAGTGCCGTGTCCACACCAATGACAAGCAGTGTCCCAACTTTGCCTGTATCCCAAAGCCCGTTATGGATGCTGTTCTAGCTTGGACTGGTGACAAAGCGAAGCTTGCCGGGATTGCAACTCTACACTCAAGCGTGAATGAGGTTGAGATTGCAGCCCTCAGAGCTGAGATTGATACAGTGACATTCAAGGTCAAGGGATTGATGGATACCATCAAGGCTGTAGGGGCCATTCCAGAGTTCTTGGAAGACTTGAAAGTCTTGACCCTTGAGCGTGATGAACATCAGGCCCGTTTGACGCTCCTAGAGCGTACAGAGAAGCCTGTAGCTGGCAATCACTGGCAATACCAAGCTGAGATGTGGTGGCTTGAAGAGAATGACCCTGAGCGCCTGTCTGCCTTGATGCAGCAAATCGGGTACACCATCACCATTCACCAAGACAAGCGCATTCAGGTGGGGCAAGCCGTCTTCAAATACGATGGCTACCTGAAAGGCTCCAAGGAATACAAGGTGATACAGGCGTACGGCTCGACAGAAGAGCGCCTAGTGATGGTCCGTAAGAACGATTACTGTGAAACTGGGCTGTGTCGTCGTGTTGAAGGTGATGTATACGAGACAGCTTAACGGGTTGTCAATGTAACGAGCTACAAGGCCCCTTTTGGGGCTTTTGTTGTTTCTGGGGTATGCTGACTAGGGCTGTGGCTTAAAACGTCTCCTACGGCCTCACAGAGCCTCACAGCATCATGAGATTCTAATTGATAGGTGGAACACTCAATAAGAGATCTAACTCAACACGGGTTGTTGATGGTTGCACTCTTGATTTGTATGTGATATGCCATTGACATTGTGAGGTTGTTCCTATACCATACAGATATACGTGAACCCCTAGTGGTTGGGGCTGTTCAAGTTGGTTTCCTTATGTGGTTGTTTGTGAATTGATTCCCTTGGCCCTGACAGCTTTTGTTGTCGGGGCTTTTCTTTGTCTGGCATACAACAAATTTGTCACATTGTAAACAATAAAGCTTCCAATGTTATAACAACTGTGCTATACTAACAGTGTTATGGGATGGGAAGTTTTCCTACCTTGTACATGTACTGGGCTGGTACAGAGCGAAAGCTCTTAAAGAGGCTGCCAATGAGTTTGGTGGCCTTTTCTATATCTGGCGTTTGGTACGGTTTAATCAAGTGTCACAACACCCTTATATAAAGAGGATTGCAATGAACATCACTACAAGAACATGTCAGCACTGTGGTTGCACAATGCCGTGCAAGACAGCCCGCAAAGCCTACTGTACGTCCTATTGCAGGACGAATCACCACAACCAACAAACCCTAATCAAATCTGTGAGAGATATTGCTATGACCATCACTAGCACATTCACCGCATTCAAGCCGAACAAGGAAAACAATCATCATGGCCGTTATCAGAGCATCCACTACGACAAATCGCAAATCTGAAAGAATCTATCAGCTCACCGTTGGCGACTATAACAACGGGAAAGGTTTTCAACTCACCAGCGAAGATACAGACCGTCCACTACAAGTGACATTCACTGTAGACAAGTCTAGCGATAACAAGAAAACACACACTGGCAACACAGCCAGTATTGAAGTGTACAACCTATCCCCTGAGCAAGAGCGCATGCTTGACAGCCGATTCATTGAGGCAACTCTCTATGTTGGCTACAAGGACGGCGACGGCCTCAAGCTTCTAGCAAGTGGCAACCTCACAGAATGCTCTACCACCAAGCGTGGTACAGACAGCATCACTCAAATGGTGATTGGTGAAGGTTATGTCAATCTCACTCAATCCAAACTAAGCCGCATCCTTTCGCCCGGTCAAACTGTGCAAGACGTTCTTGTTGCTATCACTGAGAACATGCCCGGTATTGCTCGTGGTCCTATCGTAGGAACAAACCTCAATAGTCCTTTGGTTCACGGCTGGCGTTTGAACGGTACAGCCAAAGAAGAGCTAGACCGAATCACCAAGGCTTACAAGCTTGAATACAACATCACTGGCAACACCCTAACAGTGACTGACGTTAACGCCCCATACTCCAAGAGCGTGACAACTGTCCCTGTTATCAGTGAAACAACAGGCATGATTGAGGCGCCTTTCCGTACAACTGAAAAGCTCAAGCTATCCAAGAAAGACACCCGTGTACGTTATGGCGTGCAAGTTAAGGTGTTGTTGGATGCTGGCTTGGTGCCAAGTCAAGTGGTCAAGATTGAGTATGGTGAGATTACAGGTTACTACCGTATCTGCTCTGTCCAATACACTGGCGACTTTCGGGGCAACAACTGGTATGCAGAACTACAGTGCAATGCAATGGAAGGCGACGACGTGACAGTTGTTTAAAGAACGGCTGTCTAAACAAACAAGCTAGCCCAGCTTACAAAACAAGGAATCCATTATGGCAATTCAAACAAAGAAAATCACTGTAGGTGATAAGTCCTACAAGATCAGACAGCACCCAGCAACTGAGGGCTGTGCAATCCTAGAGCGTTATGGCAATGCCGTTGTAGCGTTCGCTGTATCCCAAGAACACATTGTTGTTGAGAACAAACTACCACGCCCCTTCAACTATCCAGCCCGTACGGCGATTGATGGTAGATGGCTCGCCCTTAACCAGTTCTTGGATAAGGTGGCCGCCCCAGACGAAACATACGAACGCTTTACGCAGCCAGACGCTGGCCCAGTTGGAAAGCTCACAGTACGTGAAGTGTTGGCCGGTAAGACTCTTGAGGATCGCCACAGCGATACAGTGGAGCGTGTCCCAACGCCATTGAGCTACCCAATCACCTACAAGGCTACAGCTAAGCAGGTGCAAGCGCTTGACCTAGAAACTGTGTTTGAAGAGTTTTTCAGATACATCACATTCAATGACGAGCTTCTAGACTTCAATGAGCTTTCCATTGTTGAAGTGGCACAGCTTCTGTCTGCTGTCATTGAATACAACTTCCTACATCTATGGACTAAGGAAAGATTCTCTCTACCAGCAAACTACTCTGGTGCTGGTGCTATCCAGCCGCCACGCTCCCTAGAGAAGGTGAGTCAGAGTTTCAGCCAGTCGAATGTTATCTACAACATCCTCAGATGCACCCAGCCTCTTGCAACTCTATCTGACCTGTCCACCACGCTAAGTGTGAGTGATGCATTTGATGCAAATGAGACAGCCTTGAGAATCTACTTTGAAGATTCTGAAATGAGAAAGGAAGCTGAGAGACAAGCGAAAACTAACGGAGGCTAAGAATGTCCCGAATCACCAAACACATTGAAGCTCTACAAACAATGGGGCTTCACTCCGCAATCTACGAACTAAGGGAATCCGGGGATGGTGACAAGCCATCCTCTCAAGTTGACCTTAGACGGCTGGGGCGTCACTTCAACATGATGCTCAAGCGTAGACACTCCGATGTAACAAACTATCACTTCTTCTGGTTTCGTACAGGGGAAACAATCACGGTTTGCTATACCGGCTCTATGTTCCTGCTAGGGGCTGTAGAAGAGTTCATGACAAAGGCTGTAGAGGTTGGCATTGCTGGCGAAGCGGTTGAACTGTTCTATGGACGTAACAGGGATCAATTTAACGGCGTGCTACAACAACGCCTATCACTATTCAGCCCACAACCACTACAACGCTCTTACGGGGGTGCCCACTTGGGCTGAGAACGCAAGGAACCACATAATGGACAACAACAATCAGGGATGGCTCAAACTCCCGATTACAAGGCTACAGATGCTTATCATCGGTGTGATGATGGGAATCGCTATCACAGCGGCCCCTATCTACTTCACCGGGAAGGTAAAGGAATACGAATACGACAACGTACGAGTACAGAAGGACATTGTTGAGAAGCGTGTTTCTAGCGTTGAAGACAACGTGTACCAACTCAAGCTGAGAGTTGAGGATAGTGAGTTCAAGATTAACGCTCAAGCTGCCTTCACAGACCACGCCGCTAAGAAGCTTGAACGCTTGATGTATGAAGCCAACCCAAAGGCTATGAGCAAGTATGCGCAAGCTGAGGCTGAGGAAGCCCAAGCAAGGGCTGACAAAGCCAAGGGCGTTAGCGTTATCCAGAACGCTAGCCCAGTCATCAATGTAAGCCCGGTTATCAATGGAGGTGCCAAATGACAATAACAACAACGGTATCCACCAAACTTGATATGAAGGGACTAACCAACCTTGCTAGGCGAATGGCCACCCTTGCCAAGCTACAGCCGAAGGTGGGTTTCTTTGAAGACAAGTATGATGATGGTATGCCAGTTGCACAGGTTGCAGCTTGGAACGAACACGGCTCTAGGTTTCACCCTGAAAGGCCATTCATGAAAGAGACAGTAAACAGCGCCCAAACAAGACAGGCGATGGTGAGACTGTTGGTCAAGGCCGCTCAAGCTTCTATCAGTGGAAAGGGCAATGCACGCTCTATCATGGCGATGGTTGGTAAGTTGCTGGTAGGTGAAATCAAAGCCACTATTTCAAACTACCCCGGACATAACAGCCTCAGTACGATTGAAGCCAAAGGCTTTGACCGTCCGCTATACGACACAGGCAAGATGCTTGAGAGCGTCAAGTTTATGTTTGCAGGTGACAAGGCATGACAGACATTATCAGTGATGCTCTGACAGAGCCAACGCCAAGCCTCACGGAATCGCTTCTAAGCCTCTTGGAGCAACACCACGGGGGTTTGTCTACCCAAGCTAGAGAGCGTGCCGCCACGGCCTTTGTACGCTCTCTGGGATGGATGGAAGGCAACCCAACCCTGTGGGAGATTCGCCACATTCAGCCAAGCCACTACATTGACCAGCTCGACAAGCCCAAGACGGTGATTGTCCGTGGCCGTCCTGTAGACGTGTACAAAGCTCAAACGATCGTTCACTAAACACTAAAGCCCCTCAGAGGCGTTCTAGCCTCGTTTGTAACAACACCCCTCACATTGCCCCTACCAAAACCCTAACACGGCTCCAGCGAGCTTGTGGGGGCTTGTACATCCCATTATTCATACAAGGAACAAAACCCATGGCCGATTACGGTGCTAACATGTTCGCTATTATGCGAGCAAACAAAGATGTGATTTTCTTCGATGCAATCACAAGGCTCACAGAAAAGTATTCTGCTGCTGTGACAAAACATCCAATGGCTAACGGAGCCTTGGTGACTGACCACACAACATTCGACAACCCAAAGTTTACTGTCTCTGGCATTCTGTCTGATGCTGACTTCAACTTGTCCCGTCCTTTCATTAGCGATGCTGTGAACGGAAAACAGTACATCAACAAAACCTCTACAGTCACCCCTGTGACAATCACTGAGGTGAGTAGTATCAACAAATACCTACCAGAGGTGATTGCACAGTTTACCAAGGACAGTATCCCTACAGCCTTTGTCACACCTCAAGACAAAGTGAAGACAGCACAAGTTGTTAAGGCTGACTTGGTGGACATGATCACCAGCCGTGAACAGTTCACCTTCTTTGAGTTTGATGGTGGAGCTATCCCGAACAGTTGGCCTAACTGTGTGTTCACTGGTGTTGACTTCATGGAAGACGAAAACACAGGGGCTGGGATTTTCCCTAACCTTGAGTTTGAACAGGTGAGCTATGCAGTGATTCAGAACATCAATGTCAAGATCAGAAGCAAGGGTAAGCAGACTGGCAAGTCTACAACAAAGACGGCTGATGCCAAGTCGGACCCAGCTACAAACCCATCCAACTACACAGGTAAGAGCGCCACTGACTACAGGGCCAATGGAAGCAACACCTGACACAACACCTGACACAACACCTAAGACAGAGCCCCGCCAATGAGTGGGGCTTTCCTTTGTCTGGCGTTTGTTGCCGTGGGCAAAATCTTTTGCTTACGGGAAAGCGGTTCCTAGAAATTCAGGAGCGGCTTGTAGGAGGTGAGGGGAATTTTTCCCTTACCCCAGTTCCTATAATTTCAGGAGCTGGTGTGTGGAGTCCGAAACTTTACGGGCTCCTACAATGAGCAAAAGATTTTGCCGATTGTCACTGACGCTCTGTCAGTTGTACGTGAGCGTAAAATCTCGCTGACGGGTTCTGACGGATTACTGGCTAGAAATTCAGCCGGTAACAAAGGGTGAGAGGGGTATGCAAGATTTTTTGCTGACCCTAGGACCATCGAAATTTTGAGGCTCCTAGCATGGGCAAAAGATTTTGCTGATGTTCGCTGCCCCTCACCTGTGATCGCTGACCTTAGATGGCCTGAAATTTAAGGGCATCTACCCCGGAGGATTCCAGAATTTTATGGGCTCCAAGCGGCTCCCGAATTTTTGGGGGCGTCTCTAGGACAGGTAAGATTTTACTTCTCCCCGGCGTGGGCTGAAATTCCAGCTTACGGCCAATCCCCAGTGTTTACGGGGGTTTATGAAAGTGTCGCATTATAAAGAGAGGAACGATCACCCCACCGAGGGCCAGCCCCTGACAAGTCTAATTGAGTACCAGACCGCTCAATAAGAAAGGCCACCACTCCCCAACGACACTCCCCAACGACACAGCCCCTGACAGCCTCAATCTGAAAGCGTCGCATTCTATAGAGGAACGTCCGAAGGGCATCACCCCAGAAGGAGCTATGCACCAACCAAGGATCAAGAGCGACAGCTCTTAGAGTGAGATTGTTATGGGTAGATTATATTTGATTACACCTAACACACATCACCTCTTGAAAAGGCGAACAGACCGAAGGTCATAGAGTGATCCTGTATGGCGAAGCCATGGAGAGTTCGCACCTACCAGAAGTCTTGTAAGGGGTGATCAGTTTCAGGGGTAACAAGACAAAACCTATAACAAACATCATCACATCCAAAGAGAACAGCCCTTGACCTTTGATTGGTGCAAAACTCTTAGACCGAAGGTCTAGATAGTAACCCTTTTCTTTTTGGGGGATTTGTTATCACAAATATATTTCCCCCAATCTCCTTGAGGTGTATCACTCTCAGTGGTTCCCACTGGGCTTTGTCCCAAAGGAACGTCCCATTGTAGAAGATGGTTCGCGGGGCTGGGACAGCCAATGTTTACTGGGGTAGGGAGTATTTGACGTGGGGCAGTATGTCCCATGTCCCACCCAATAGATATGGTTCTCGCGGTTGGGACATTTGTGTCCCGAGGTAGTCCCTGTCTGGGGTGATCAGTTGTGAGGATGATGTGACAACACACCACTATGAAAATAAATGTCCCAATGTTGTCCCAGATGTCCCAACAGCTATTGACAATTGGGACTTCCATGCTATACTAACAGTAGATAGGGAGAACACACAATCTTCCACAACAACACATCAAATCAAGCATAGGAGTTTACATAATGAAGGTCAAGTACACAGAAGAGCATGCAGCACAGGTTATCACACTACGCCAGCAAGGACTGAGTAGAGCCGCCATTGTCAAGGCTACAGGCTTCACAGAGCGCTTTGTACGTGAACACATGGCAGGCGTAGAGGTTGTGGCTAAGGTGGCTAACACAGACTTTGAGAAAGCTGTATCCCGCGTCTACCCACTGTCTGTACGTCCGCAAGGAATCAAGGACTACGAACTACGCAACATCTGCTTTGAAGTGTACGGCTCCAAGCTGGATGAAGAGAAGGGCGTCTATGTAATCAACTACAGCAAAGACACCATCTACCGCATCAAGGAGCGCTGCAAGGCTCTGGCAGTTGGTACAACATCTGTCCCAACATTCGTGATGGACTGGGTATGTGATGAAGCGCCTACAGCTTCCCGTGTCGCCCTAGAGAGTCTGGCCCTTGAACTTGAGGAAGCCATTCAACAGAAGGTGAACACCTTTATGGAGCAGTTCGCCACAGGGTATGACGACAACCAAACAGAAAGCAGTGAAGCACAACGCAAGCAACAATACGCAGCACGTCGCCACCTTCTGAAACTGGCAATCACAGAGTACAGCCCAGAACATGCAGCAGTGTTGCTAGCACGCTCTCTGACACTCACAGACGCCCTTGATAGTGCAAACGACGCTGAGCTACCAGTTATGGTGCAACGTGCCTCACAACGCATTGTAGAGCCTTATACAGACAGCAACAATGATGATGCTTTCTACGAAGCCGTTGAACAAGCTGAGCAAGAATTGTTTAAGGTTGTAGCTAACACATCCATTGACAACGCACAACAAAACACTGTAGAATCCACACCTCAAAAAGCAACTGATGTTGAAGAGTTTGACGACTTGTTCACATCCCTAATCGAGTACAACCCTGACAGCCTAGGAGGTTCTAATGATCACTACCAAGTATGCACAAGCCAGCCTCAACAACATGGCCTTTCTGCCTAAGCCCAATGCCACCAGCAAAGGTGTTATTGGAGTTATGCAGGTTGCTCAATACAACCTCTCTCAGAAGCTCACAGAGCGAGTACAGCACTGTGTGGGGCAAATCCTACACAGCCGTAAGCTTGGAGCTGCTACCCGGCTCCTACGCTCTCAGAATGAGCTACAAGCTTTGGTCAAGAAGTGGGGCAACGTAGAGTTCAAGAGGGTTTGTTTTGACATGGGTATCACGCCAAAGAGCTTGGCCTAACAGAAAACAACAACCTTTTGACATTGTGATGAAAGTATTTACAAAAATGTCACAATAAATGACATATAGTTATTGACAATTGACAATGTCATGATACAATATAGGTGTAGAGAGGGAAAGAGATACGGAGGTTCCTCAACCTTCCTCTGTATAAGCTCTCTCCTACATTCTCTTGTACGGCCTCACATCTACACAAGGGAACAAATTCTAAGATGGGATTCGTTACCCCGTCGCCCTAGTGATCCTCCTTTCACTAGAGCCCTTTCCAGTTGGTTAGATAGCTGGACCAAATTCCCCCTATTCAAGCGGACCCCTTCTCCCGCTTTGAATGCCATGAGCGTTTGTAGCGTCTCCCCCTTCTTGGACGCTACGCCTCCTAGGTTCTGACAGTAGCCGCTCTACACTGTCAACTCATTCTAAGATTACTCTCTACGGAGTACGCAAAGCCTAAACGCTTGTTGCAGTACCGTGAGTTGCTGGCGACCACTCACAATTAATTCTCAAGTTTCATCCTTTGGATGTTTCCTCTACGCAAAGCCTCTCATGGCTTGGTACAGCCTTACCCAGTGGCTGGCGTGAAACACTGGTAGCACTAACAACACGCCCAGCTTTGGCCTCTGTTGTTTGAAAGACCTGTAGGCAGCATAGGGCGACAAGCTGCCACCTCTTCTAGGTTATCTGCCTTGAGCAATGCTCGGCATATACCACACATCATTCCTTGCTTGAACAGCGACTGAGGCGAAAGCCTCTTTTTCTGTGCCTGTAGGAACTAGCGTTACAACAAGTGTTACAACATAACAGCCCAGCTAAACAACTCAAGTACAAGGAAAACTACTTATGGCTACAACAAAGAAGACATGCATTGTGTGTCAAGGAGGCTTTCTAGCTTCCCGCTCCACTCACGTTCACTGCTCTATGAAGTGTCGCGTTCGTAAGCACAGAGCTACAACGTTCGTTGTCGAACACTCCACACCAACAACAGTAGCTGACGTTGTAACCGAAGCCACAGAACACATGATGAACATGATTAGCAAGCTGACTGACAAAGAGAAGGCTGGTGCGCTCGCCACTCTCTGGCTTGAAACTCCCCAAGAGTTTGCAGCGCGTAAACAATCCATCTTGTACACCATCCTAAAAGGAAAGCAACAATGATCACCGCAGCAATCGCACTGGCAACACTAGCAATCGGGTACACAGTGGGTGTGCTAACTGAAAGACTGACCAGCAAAGGGAGCAAGTGAAATGACAATGACCAGCCTAGAAGCAACAATCGACATTGGGACACTGACAAAGCTGTCTGATAAAGAGTGGCGTACACAGTTCCTAGCAACCCTAGATAGTGATGGCGATTCGACACATGAGACAATGTTGTTCATCCGTGACAACCGCTATCCCAATGACTGTGAAGACGAAAACCTTGAAAACTATCAAGACGTTTGCCACAGCCTCAACATCCCGTTCTAAGCCCAAACATCAAGTATAAGGAAAACTACTAATGACTATCACAGCAATTATCACCAACAAGAGCAACGCCGTTAAGCCGAACCCAAACAACACACCAGAGTATCAAGCAGCTTTGCTAGTAGAGAAAGAGAAATCCAACCTACACATTGCCTGTGAATACTTGGTTGAATCCATGTTGTCTGGTGATGACAAGGCAATCAGTGACTCTTATGACTGGGTGCTACAACGTGCCGAGCTACTGAGCTTTGCTATCGACTTCGAAGCAAGCCTAACAGCCAACCTAGCTGCATAACCCAACCCCAAATCAAGCATATAAGGAAACCAAATAATGACACAGCTACAAATCAAGAAAGCAGACAAAGCAGAACTGGCCCAACTGATCGAATGGGATGTGAGTGCATACAAGCTGGCCGTACAAGGTCGGGACACTTACCTAGATGCATACAAGCGTCCACAGATGTCAGAGTTCAACAAGTTTGGAGCCATTGAAGCCATTACAGCGGCTGGCATGCCTGCTCTATTCGCCAAGGCCCAAGCCAAGATTGATGAAGGTTACAAACTCTACACTGGCTCTGTTCATGAGTTCACCGACACAACAAATCAAGTGAAGATGTACGTTGTAAAGGGCGAAGCTCAACAAGCCAAAGACATTGAAGCTATCACCACTGACGTGACAGCCAAGTATGAGGCAAGCATTGAAGCTCACAACGAACGTGTGTTTGAACAAGAACGTCAAGCCATGTTGATTGAAGAGGCAGAAGCCCGTAAGGCCATTGAGCGTGAAGACGCAGCCAAGGCAGAAGCTGAAATTGATAAGCGTGTTCAAGCTCGTATCCGTGGCATGAAGGCCGCTAAGTAATGTATGCAAAGTCTGATATACAAGCTTGGGTTGGTATCTTTGAAGGTGACAACCCTAGCGACTCGAACGTAGGAGACGAGTGGAAAAGCTTTAAAAGCTTCAAGACTTGGTTTGACAATTTCCAAGTGAGCGGGTGGGTTCTCAACAAAGATTTGATCAAGCCCGGAAACACAACCTACAACCCTGCCACATGTTGCTACGTTCCCCATTATATCCATGAACTCATTATCTACGGCACACCAGACAAAGGCAGTTATCCAAGAGGTGTGATCACTGGTGAGTCACCCGGCAAGTTTGCAGCTCACATTAAGACTAGCAGCGGGAGCCGGGTTGAGGGTTCTTGCGACACACCAGAGGAAGCCCACAAGCTTTGGCAGTTAAAGAAAGCTAGGGCCATCAGCAGTGCAATCGCCAGATACCAGAAAGAGGCTTCAAATGATGATCGTGTTTTGGTCGCCCTTTGGAAGTTTCACGACAAGATTGAAAGCGACAGAAAAAACAACATTGAAACAACTCACTACTCTCACTAAAGGAACTTACACAATGACAATCAAACACAATGTACCAGTGTTCAAGGTTGGAGAGCCGCACCCTGAGTTGCTCGCCCTAATCGAGAAGATGACAAAGCCAGTTGAGAAAGACAACACAGCTCACCTTGAAAACCTTCTTGAGGAGCAGCGTGCAATCATCAAACACAAGCAAGTGATGGATATTATCAATGCACCAAGCGAACAACAGCTAGCCATTGATGCAACAACTGCAATCCTCAAAGCGAAATATGCCAAATGACACAGACAGTCTCTATTGAGATGCCTCTGTACTCTGACACAAAGTACAGGTATGGCATCAGCCTAGAGGGGAAGTCTTATCAGTTTACCTTCTATTGGAATGAACGCTGTTCTCAGTGGCAAGTTGACCTAAGACAAGATGACCAGACACCCCTAGTTCTAGGTTATGCATTGGTGCCACAGTATCCAATGATGCTGGATTACACGTTAGAGGAGTACGGCCTGACAGGCTACTTCCTGCTCTTGCCAATCAACTCAACTATCAGCAACAAGATCACAGAAAGCTCTAACATCATGTCAGAGTTCTTTAGCCTGTTCTACGTCTACAACACAGACGATACAGCCTAAAGCATTTTGCAGGCGTACACAGCCCAACACAATCCCTCACATACACCTATCCTCAAGGAGCTACATACATGAAAACCAACGACAACAAAAGCCTGTTTGATTCTCTGTTCCCTGAGCATGTTGAGATTGCAAAGGCACTGATTAACAGGACAGCAACACACAACACTGTCAGCCTTCAAGCTGTGTACAAGTTTGCCTATACACACAGAGCTGAAATCATCAAGCTCTATGAAGATGGAAAGACAATTGATGACGCTCAAGTGGTGGTCACAACAATGGGTGGGAGCCCTGTACAAAGTACAGCTTCTTTCGCCAGAACAGAACAGATTCTAAAGGAACGATACAACAGATGAAAAGCAATACAGCCCAATACGACACAGACGAATGGGGAGACAAAGAGTCCCGCTCCAAACCAAAGCATAAGAACAAACACCGTGGAAGCCGAGACAGCAAGCGCACTAACGAATCCCCAGAGGATTGATAGATGCCAGCTAACAAACCCACAGCCGAACAAGAACTAAGAATCTCTGCAAACGTATTCAAGAAAGGGATTGAGCCTCTAGAAGCAATGCTAGTGAGTGCAATCAGGTGTGGGTATCCAGAAGAGTTTATCCACATGCTTGAGTACATGATTGAAACCACAAAGACAGTGGCTGAATTTCGAACAAGAGATTTGCCAATCGTACCCCGCAAGAGTGGACGCCCCCGCAAGGATGACCCAACTGTCAAAGACAAGTGTAGAGAAATCTTTGAGGCATTCACTCCACGTTATATCCCATCTAAAACCCGCATCAAGAAACAAGTTGATGTACAGGGCAAAGTGAAGCCACAAGAAGGCTTTACATTCAATTTCACCAAATGAGGTAAACCAATATGACTGACACAAAAGCCACAGCTCTGACCCGTACACACATCGCATTCTTTGAGCAATATGTTGAAGACTTGTTCCGTCGCGCTCTTACAGAAACATCCGCCCCAGACACTAACGTTGATTCAATCCTAGCCTTGATTGACTTCCGTGATTACGGCAAGCGCTTTGGTGAAGCTGTTCTTTCTCAAGTGAGTTACCAAGACTTGAAATACGCTGAGAAGGTGTTGAGTGACGAACGTATCACAAAAGCCACAGCGGCAATCAATCATGCTGTAGCACACATCAAGGTGAGTAAGGACGATAGCATTAACCATGAGGTGGACGCCCGATTCATCCTCAACACAGCAACAACAGAACTTGAACTACTAGACGCTCTAGCAGGCGCCAGCCAAGAAGTACAAGACAAGGCCATTGAAATTCTACAAGCACGCGACGTGGAATGATCACAGGGAGTGACTAACAATGAATGAACAAGCTATTGCGGAACTGTTCGCCAAGATTGGTTTCAAGGTTGACCCGTCTGGCATCAAGCATGCACAACAGTTGCTCAAGGGTTTGGAGCGTCAAGCCCAAGCAACAGGGAAGGCAATGCAAAAGGCCATGGGCGGCGCTGGTTTCAGTGGTAAGCAGATGGCTCAAGCCTCTCAGGCCATGAACAAAGCCCAGTTTGACGCAGCCCTACAGGGCGCCAAGCTACAGAAGATTCAACAACAGGGAGCCGCTACAGGGCTCAAGACACAGCAACAACAGCTCAAGCTAGACCAAGAGCGAGCAAAGCTAGCCGCTATCCAAGCAAAGGCCGCTCAAGCTCAACAGGCCGCTAACGCACGTCAGAACATCGCCAACGCCCTACACAGTACAAACCTTGCTAACCGTGCTGCAAAGGCACAGCAACAGGCTCAGGCTCACACTGTACGCCAAGCTCTGGCCCAACACAGGCTCAACAGAGCTTTGGCTAACCCTACTGGCTCACATCGTCGTGCCGCTGGTGGTAGTCACGGTGGTGGTTTGATTGGCCGTGGCGCTCATGCTCTTCACTCTCTGGGTGGAGCTGGCCGAATGGCTGGTGGTGTGGCTGGCAACCCTCTAGCGGCCCTTGAGGGGCTTGGTGGGAGCCTTGGCGGGGCTGCTGCTGGCCTAGGTGCTGTAGCTGGTGCCGCCGCTCTGGTAGTCGCTGCATTCGCTGCTGTGTCCGCTGCTGCTGTGGGGTTCGCCCGTGAAGCTGAGCGAGCTGCTAACACCAAGAACCAACGTCTAGGACAGTTTGAGTCTGTAGGTGATCGTACAGAGGAAAACGGTAGACGTATGAACAACCGTTTTGAGAACTTCGCCCAAGTTAACGGCCTGTCTACAAAGGATGCTGGTGAGAGCTATGCAAAACTGACTAACGCCTTGGCTGGCAAGTTGGGTGTAGATAAAGGGGCTGATGTTACTGAGGGTTTCATGCGTTATGCAATCAGTCAGCATCTATCCAACATCGACATTAAACGCTCTAGTCTGGGTATGCGTCAAGCTCTAGGCTTTGGACAGTTGAAGGCCCAAGAGACAAACCAAATCATTGAGCCTCTAGGTGCTCATGGTATGGAGTATATGGCCGAAGCTTGGCAGCGTGCTAAGGGCGGAAAACTGACAGGTGATGCAGCCTCTAAAGAGTTCTTGCAAGACCGTCAAGACAGGAAGATTGCAGGTGACATGCTGGTTAAGATGCTTACCAATTTCTCTGAGGTTGTAGATTCTCACGCTAATGATGGTGACATGCTCAACAAAGGGCGGAATACACAACAAGCATGGGACAACCGTATCGCCAACCAATATCAATCTAACATGGCTAACGCTTACGATAAGACGCCATTGAAAGATTCGATGATTGGCAACGGCGGACTGTATGACAGCCTTAACAAAGCGTTGAACGAACTACAACCTGAGTTTGAGGCTACAGGTAAAGCAGCCTCTGTTGTGGTTGATGTTCTGTCTTCCATGATCCAGAAGTTTACAGAGATCACAGCCAAGTTCAATGATGGTGAGAGCTACCTTGATCCTAAGTTTATGTCTGGCTTGGGTGATGCTTTCAAAGAGCTTGGGACAGCCCTTAGCACTCTTTGGAGTACGTTGTTTGACAACGGTGGCCTAACTGGTGGATTCGACATTCTCAAAACATCCCTTGAAGTTGTCGTAGGTGTAATCACATTCATTGTGGATGCACTCACAGCATTCACTGATGTTCTGATTGGTATTGGTCGAGTGATCCAAGACATTGAGTGGTACGCCTCTAAGATCGGTGTTGGCAGTATGACTCAACAGGACCGGGACGCCCAACTAGAGCAACGTAAGAGTGATGACAGTAACAGACAGTGGCAAGTTGACCAGCGTGATGCTAATCAGTGGTTGCTTCAAAAGAAGAAAGATGACCCAACCTACAAACCTGAACAGCTTACACAGCCCAACACTTCCAATATCTTTGGCTCTGGTGAAGTCTCGCCAACAGTGAACTTTGACCCAGCTCAAGCGACAGGACAAAACAAGCTGGCAACTCTAGCCACTCCACCAATCACACCATTCCTACAGCCACAGGTTAACGGTCAAGCAGCCAACAACACTACGAACAACAACGTTCAAGTGACTATTGGTGACACGACAATCAACGGTGCAACTGATGCTGATGCCCTCAAGGCTCAGATGGAAGAGCATAACGCGAAGCTGGTAGACACAGTTAAACAAGCTCTGTCTAAGAACAGCCCCGGTGCTGCTGAGGCAACAATGGTGAGAGCAAGAGGTAACTAAATGAAGATCACGAACACTCCGCCTCTCTGGGGTTGGCTGTTCGGGTTCTGTCTGATTCTGCTAGTGGGGTGTTCGATCCTATCAGTTGACGCCCACAACACAGTCAATGAGTACAAGGCCATGAAGGCCAATGACTTGACGATGATCAGGCAAGAGATTGTTAACGCTTCCCTTGCCCAATCCAATCAGCTTAGAACTCTAATCAACAACAACTCAGAACAACTCAAGCAGTATGTAGATGTGCAAATCCCAAGAGAGGTGCATAACAGCTTTGCCTCTTACACGCCCATCACAATCAACCAAACTGCTAACCCCGCAATGACAACCAACCCCACGCTCAATAATTCCAACAGCCCAGTAGGAGAACACAATGCATCCCGTAGAATTCGATAACATCCAATACCCTTGTTTCTTCGATACCAAGAGTGAAGCAATCAACGCAGCTACAGAATATCTTGACGTACACAACACACGTTCTGTTCACAAGTTCACCGTAGTAGAAGCGTACATCAACCACAAAGAAAAGTGGTTCATGGTTCACAGCAACCGTAAGGCTCTACCCTTGAAAGGAATCCCACATGGCAACTAATACTCAACAGGTGCAAGGTGGATGGATGAATGTCATTGATAACGCCATCTACAACAACAATGAGAACAGCCGTACAGCCTTCCCAGCCAAAGTTGTTGGGGTGAGTGGTCGATTCAATGTCACTGTTGAAATCTCTAACCCACGTAAAGCCGATGACGGCTCTAACATGGATGACACGCACATTATCAACGTTCCTATTGCTCACATGAGAACAGCAAACTCTATGTTCTTGTTCCCAGTGAAGGTTGGTGACACAGGAATGTGTGTGGTGATGGACAACAATACAGACAACTTCAAGATTGCAAACAACACGGCTCCTATCCTCACCTACGACAACCGTATGAAGGATGTACAGGATAGTGTGTTTGTTCCCGGCTTGGCTCCCTTCGCCATCACTACACAACAAGTGAATGGTCTGAGCTTGAGCAATGACCCTAATGACTTGGTGATTGTTCACAACACAGGAACAGGGGCTGAGACTCAGTTTGTTCTCAAGGCTGATGGGAATGCTGTAGTTGAATCTCAGTTCACAGTTAAGGTGATTGGTAAAGACATTGAGCTAAACGCCTCTAACAGCCTCACGCTATCCGCTCAAACAATGAGCATCAACGTTGCTAACACACAGTGGACAGGTCAAGCCTATATCACTGGTGAAGTGACAGTTAACGGTGTTGCTGTATCGACTCACACCCACATGGGTGTAACACCCGGCAATGGTGTAAGCGGCCTTCCAGTTGCTGCATGAGCCCCCTGAGAGCTTGTCTAAGACGTTTTAAGCTACAAGGACGGGCAACCCCAAGGGAAAGCCATCAAACATCCTCAGAACGCCTCACACAGCCTCTCACAGATATAAGCCCCTTCCATTTTGGTTGGGGCTTTTCTTCATTATAAGGATACGCCCCAAGGGCATACAATGAACACACAAGAGATTCAAGTTGAGACTTACAGGCATGAGAGTACAAGAAGCTTGCTAGTGAGGCTCGACCTCATGAGACAGGTGCTGTCTGAGTGTACAATACCTTCTAGACGTGCAATGCACATTGAGGCAATCAGTCAGCTAGCAAACGTCCTGTACGAACGCACAGGGACACGCTACTAATGAAATGTCCCACTCACGCGAACCATATCTATTACGTAGGACGTTGGGACACAACCAACACAATCAACAACATCAATACTGTCAATACATACTATCAATGTGATTGATTGGACATGGTTTCACTTGCACGCTAAAATACTTCTAGAGCTTTGTCTTTAAAACGAAGCTTTGAGAGTGATCACCCCATACAGATAACAACAATACACCTAACAAAGAATCAATACTCCTTTCCTCTGGTATCACTCTATGTCGTAAACGACATGGGGTTACACCTTATGAGAGTTACCCTATGACCTTCGGTCTAGGAGTTATGCACCGTAGAGCCCAAAGGGCTTTGTTCTTCTTGTTAGGGGTGATTTGTTATAAGGGTTTGTATACATAAAATCCTAACACAATATCAATCTACTAACGTCTTTCCCTTTCTCCTACGGAGAGGCTGTATCACTCTATGTCGTTTACGACATGATAGAACTCTTCTCTAGAAAACCTCTTCCAGTAATCAACCCTTGTGCATAGAAATCTCTGAGGAAGGATCACTAATGTAAGTAGGAGGCTAATGATTAGCAAGCTATCTATTATCAGAGAGGGATATGATGTGAGAATGGTTAGTGAGTTGTGAGGGGTGATTGTGATGAAAGGGTGATTTGTTGGAAGGGGTGTTCTGTCCCGAAGGTGTACCACTGGTGACAAATCATGTCCTATGGGACATAGGTGGTGTTGTTAAGCAAAACCTTTTCTCTCTGTCAAGCTTTTCTGCACAATAATTTCAATAATGCTCACTTTGTTGGCACGAACACCAACCAAACGCCCTTGTCAAGACAATAATTCACCTCTTGGGGTGAGCCACCCTGAATGGGAACCATTCCTGTTTTAACTGATAGGGTGAAAACCTTCAAATAGGAGTCTCCCCCAAGGATTGTTCGCCCTAGCAAGGTATGTGCCAAAAGGGTGTGCCATCCAACAACCAACAAAAGAAACATCCTCCTACATTGACATGTGCATAAATCCCTGAGTGTCACATTGTGATATTTCACATTTTACATTCTCTAGACGGACGTCTACCCTCAAAATATGTAAAAAACTTTATGTGTTGACAGGTTTTGTTGTTGTGTGTAATGCGTTGTAACTGTACAATGTTACCCATACCAACATCTTAGGGAGTGTCACAAATGAACAAACAAAAGGTAATCGCTTACGTGCGTGTCTCCACTGGCAAACAAGAGGCTTCCGGCCTTGGCATTGAGGCTCAACACGACTATATAAAGAAGGCTTGTGAGTCTAACAACTGGGAAGTGGTGGCTACCTTTCAAGAGGCTGTATCAGGGGCCATGCTCCCTACAGACCGTCCTCAAATGGCACAGGCCATCAACCTAGCCTCAACACTCAACATCCCTATAGTGGCTGCCAAGATTGACCGTTTCAGTCGTGATGTTGAACACATGGCCGCTCTGATGAAAAGGGTGTCCCTAAAGGTTGCCACAATGCCTACAGCCGACAATTTCCAGCTTCACTTGTTTGCAGCTCTGGCAGAACAAGAACGCCAGTTCATCAGCCAGCGTACAAAGGACGCTCTCAAGGCTTTACAGGAACGTGCTGACAATGGCTGTGTTGAGAGTATGGCTAAGGTGAAACGTCGCTCTGATAACGCCTCAGTGGCCCGTAAGGCCAAGGCTGATAAAGCCCTACTGGTGGACAATCCCCAGAAGGTGACAGCCCCAAAGGTGAACACATCCACCAAACACCATATTGACATTGCCCCTCATGTCAAAGCATGCATGTTCGAAGGTGCCAGCACCCTCAAAGCTGTAGCTGATTGCCTTAACTCAAAGGGTAAGCTCACCTCAAGGGGTGGCCTGTGGAGCCCTACAACAGTTGCTAGGCTGATGGGTTCTATTGGTGTGGCATTCACCAAGGGTTGAGGCTAGCGCCTCTCCACACTCACTGTAGGGGCTCTTATGTAATGTGTTATGTTGTATCACTATCAAGGGGATCACCCAGCCACATCAAACCATGTTGAGTGCTACACCACTCAGGCTGTCTCACTGTCTGTGGCTGTGAGCCTCTGTGGGGCGTTCTGAGAGGCTTTGTGATGTAGACGCTACAGTGTACGGAGTACAGAGAGAACACGCTGTGAGAGAGGTTATAGACATGTCTGTGTTGATAGGTTGAGATAATCAGGGGAGGCACACCCATAGGGGTTGTCTATTATTTCTATTTTCCGTGGCTTTTAAAATAGCCCCTTCAAAACTTGTTAAGCACCTCTCGCTCAAAACCTGAGTTCCCACACCCCAAGGGAACAACCCCCAGAGCGACAACAACCCAAAGGGAACACCCCAAAGGGAACAACACCCCCCTCAGTTATATTTCCCCAGCCACAACACAACCCTCTCACAAGTGCCTCATTATTTTTCGGCGGGGATTTGAAATCTCCCCAGAAAAGAGCCCCTTTCCCACGGCGGGCGGGAAGGCTCGCCACACAAACAAGCCCCTAGCAATGTCACATTGTGTTGACGCAGCAAACAACAGCGCTGTATAACAGTGCCCCTCACAATGAAAGGATGCCAACAAGGAAAACCAACAATGAAAGAAAGATTTAAGAAGACAGCTAGAGGCTTGGGCCGTGGGTTCAAGTTTTTGTACAAGAAGTATGGATTTGTGAGGTGTGTGATTGGCCTCACTCTGGCAATCGGTGCATGTAATGTGATTTACCACATGCCGCCCTCTAACACAGGTACGCATGAGAGCGTGGCCCCTTGGAGCTACGACTACCAGAAGGCTAGGGCGAGCTTGCCAGCCTGTGGCCCAGAGGTTGGCCCTTATGACTACCATGGGAAGTGTACATACACAGAGAAGAGCGTACGCCAGACATTGAGGGTTGGTGCTGATCAATGTCCTGTGCTGATTGCTGATGCAATGGGGGTTGACGCTGACAGCTTGAAAGCTGGGAAGATTGACTACTCTCAGGGCGCCCCTAGGTATACGTTCACTCTCAAGGGTGAGGGCTTCACAACTGTGTACACATGTACAGAGAATATGGGTGATGTGATGGCTAAGTGGGATGTGACATACAAGGGTGAGAAGACAACCCACAGCAACTGGCACAACATGAACACAGAGAGCTTCTAAGAGAAGTGTTTTAAGATTGTTGACTTAGGGATATAGCACCCTGTACATTGACCGATACACAACACATAGAGGATTTAAACATGGCTGGTAAAGGCGTTGAGTACACAAGTGATATGCAAGACATTCTGGTAAAGGAGTGGATTGAGAGTGGTGAGGCTGCCACGGCTTGGTGTGCTGCTGACCGTGACAACCGCCCTCACTACAACACCTTCAAGAACTGGCCTGCTGTGGTTGCTCACAGGGCTTCCCAAGGGGCCAGCGGTGTTAAGCCTGTCCGTTCCAGCTCACCCAAGGCTAAGTCTACGCCCAGCTATAAGGCTGTAGAGGCTGTCTCGCCATTCTACGCCATGTTTGAAGAAGAGTATGAAGCCAAGAAGGCTGAGGCTTACGCCAAATGGTTGACTGACAATCAATCCTCCCTCAAGCAACGCATGATTGATAAGGCCACGATTGAGGCTGATGCTGCATTGGCTGCTGAGTTGGCCAAGACAACACAGAACGACGATATTGCACCCTTCGAGTCTAACGGCCATCTGCCAGAAGAATGACACGCTACTGAGGATGTGATTGTGGTATTTAAGGGATTGATGTTGAGCGCTTTCGTTAACGCTGCTGGTGTAGCTGAGCCTGAACAGCCTGTAGCCAAATACTACGACTATACAACCTGCATTCTTTTGTCTAGGTCGCTAACCCTCGGGGCTAGCGAAGGTGCAAGGCTCACCAAGAGCAACACTAGCACCACATATCGGTGTGAAGAGATCAAGGAAGACGAGTGATGTTCGAAGCTTTGTTGGTATCCATCATGATTGGGGCGAACGGCCATCCTGTAGAGAAGACGTGGGCGGCATTCCTCAATCAAAGCGACTGTGACAAGATTGCAGGTAGCTTGACAATCAGTATGAAAGAATCCCTCAGACGGGGAGCCATCCCAAGCATGGTGACTTTCCGTTGTGACCCTGTAGCCACGAACGCCAAGCCTAAGAAATAATCTGTACATGTCACACCCTGAGCCCTCCCTGTGAGGGCTTTTGTTTGTCTGATGGTTGTCATTGTTGGTTGTCACATGAAATTGTTGTGTGTTGTGAGGTGTTGTTGTTGACTCAATGTCACAATGGGTTGTAGCATTCGCTCATTGTCACATCGGGTGGCACATTACAGGAATGTCACAATGAGCAATACACACGTTATGGGCACACGTCGCATGGGTTCTCAGTTGAAGGCTGGCGACATTGTTGTCATTCAACGTTCTGTCAAAGGCTCTGAGCCAACCCTGATCAAGCTCAAGCAATCCCTCTGCTACAATGCTATTGGTTGGAAGGTGTGGGCATTCTCCACAGTGTCTGGTGTGCCCAAGTTCCAAGAGTATGCTGTGTCTGGTGAATTTGACGTTGAGGTGTGTATGCCGTTGGTTGATTCCCACAAGAACAACGACACCGTAAAGCTCCCTTTCGTTTACCGTCCTTACCATGTGTACGTTGAAGAGAGTGAAGGCACCAGCGTTTACAACGTGTACAAGTTTACCCGCCAAGCTCTGGCTAAAGAGGTGGCTGGATGTGCCAAGCGCTTTGGCCTACAGAGCTTCATTGTCCCGGTGTTCAAACCAGAAGGCGTGTAGCCCAAGGAGAGAAGCCCCAGCCCAGCCTAACCCGCTGGGCTTTTCTTTGCCCCAAGGAAAGGGCGTGGGGGGGGGGGGTTACACACACAAGCTAATCCATGAAAAACTTGTGACCAAGGGTTGATGGGCATGCAGGTCGGCGGGGTGCGCAGGTTGTTTGTGCCGGCGCACCTGGCCTATGGCGAACGGTCGATGGGCGCGCATATCAAGCCCAACAGCAATCTGCGCTTTGAGATTGAGTTGCTGGAAGTGCTGACGCGGGACGATTAATTTCGCAAAAACCTGGCCCACCACCTCGTACGCAGCTGCCACCTCACATTCAAGCATCGGCAGCTTCAGGATGGGGGTTCCTGAACCCTCCCTGAAGAATCCTCTTATTCACCATATGGAAACTTTCCTACGGTTTACTCTCCTTAAATCGGGGCGTAAGCTTCGCGCGTTTTCATCAATAGCGGAGACCCTCAGTGGGTACTTGTTCGAGTGACAGTTGTCGGCCGGTCTCGGTAACCGGCACATACTTGGCAAGATAACGCGCATTTTTTTCGATGCCGTTGTCTCGCCACCTAGCGAGAAGCGGCATCCCGACAGTGGTCAGTCCTGGCCCCTGTCCGATCCCTCTCATCGACGCTGACCAGCACCCGGTTAACCTCGGGATGCTACGGACGCGCCTGCCTTTTACGGTGGGCGGGCCGGGCTGACTGTGCCTATGAAGCGGGCGCGGTGGGACAGGCAGTACCTGCACGAAGGTTTTTTCCTCGCGCAGGAGTAACACACCATGAACCTCACTCTGTTGAAAGAGTTCTTCGCCGGCTTCCTGCGGACCCGGCATATCGCCCGGCATTTCCGCCGCCTGGCGATGCTCGAAACCGTCACCGATGCCAGCGTCAGCCGCGAAGTGCCGCCCACCCTGGCGCAAACCCTGGTGGTCGCGGCCAACAGCAGTGCCGTGCAATTGCTCGGTACGTTGGGCAGCCATACCGAGGGCTTGAGCAGCCTGGAAGCCGATGCCCTGCGCGTGCAATACGGCCTCAATGAAGTCGAGCACGAGCAGCCGCTGCCGTGGTGGGTGCACCTGTGGCATTGCTACAAGAACCCGTTCAACCTATTGCTGACCTTGCTGGCGGTGATCTCCTGGCTGACCGAAGACATGAAGGCCGCCACGGTGATTTTTTCCATGGTGGTGCTCTCGACCCTGCTGCGCTTCTGGCAGGAGGCCAAGTCCAACAAGGCCGCCGATGCCTTGAAAGCCATGGTGAGCAACACCGCCACGGTGCTGCGCCGGGAGGATGCCAAGCGCATTGAATTGCCCATCAAGCAGTTGGTGCCAGGCGACCTGATCGTGCTCTCGGCCGGGGACATGATCCCCGCCGACTGCCGCGTGCTCAGCGCCAAGGACCTGTTCGTCAGCCAGGCGGCGATGACCGGTGAATCGATGCCGGTGGAGAAGTTCGCCCAGCAGCACGACACCAACACCCGCAACCCGCTGGACCTGGAGAACATCCTGTTCATGGGCACCAACGTGGTGTCCGGCGCCGCGACGGCGGTGATTCTGACCACTGGCAACAGCACCTATTTCGGTGCGCTGGCCCAACGCGTGACCGCCACCGACCGTGCGACCACCTCGTTCCAGCAGGGCGTCAACAAGGTCAGCTGGCTGTTGATCCGCTTTATGTTCGTGATGGCGCCGCTGGTGTTGTTCATCAACGGTTTCACCAAGGGCGACTGGACCGAAGCGCTGCTGTTCGCACTGTCGATTGCCGTGGGCCTGACCCCGGAAATGCTGCCGATGATCGTCACGTCCACCCTGGCCAAGGGCGCGGTGTTCCTGTCGCGCAAGAAGGTCATCGTCAAGCGCCTGGATGCGATCCAGAACTTTGGCGCGATGGATGTGCTGTGCACCGACAAGACCGGCACCCTGACCCAGGACCGGATTTTCCTGGCGCGTCATGTGGACGTGTGGGGCGAGGAGTCCGACGACGTGCTGGAGATGGCTTACCTCAACAGCTACTACCAGACCGGCCTGAAAAACCTGCTGGACGTGGCGGTGCTCGAGCACGTGGAGGTGCATCGCGAACTGAAGGTCGGCACCGCGTTCCAGAAGGTGGATGAAATCCCGTTCGACTTCAACCGCCGCCGCATGTCGGTGGTGGTGGCCGAACAGGGCCGGCCGCATCTGCTGATCTGCAAAGGTGCGGTGGAAGAGATCCTCTCGGTGTGCAACAGCGTGCGCCATGGCGAGGTCAACGAAGCGCTGACCGACGAGCTGCTGGCGCGCATTCGCCAGGTCACTGCCGCGTTCAACGAAGAAGGCCTGCGGGTGGTGGCCGTGGCTGCGCAACCGATGGCCCCGGGGCGCGACACTTACAGCCTGGCGGATGAAAACAACCTCACGCTGATCGGCTACGTCGCGTTCCTCGACCCGCCCAAGGAAAGCACTGCGCCCGCTCTCAAGGCGCTGAAAGCCCATGGTGTGGCGGTCAAAGTGCTGACCGGCGACAACGAGCTGGTCACCGCCAAGATCTGCCGCGAAGTGGGCCTGGAGCAGCAGGGCCTGTTGATGGGCAACGACATCGAGGACATGACCGACGCCCAGCTGGCCAAGGCCGTGGAAACTACCAATGTGTTCGCCCGCCTGACGCCCAGCCACAAGGAACGCATCGTGCGCCTGCTCAAGGCGAACGGGCATGTGGTGGGCTTTATGGGGGACGGCATCAATGACGCACCGGCGCTGCGGACGGCGGATATCGGGATTTCGGTGGACAGCGCGGTGGATATCGCTAAGGAAGCCGCCGACATCATCCTGCTGGAAAAGAGCCTGATGATCCTGGAGGAGGGCGTGCTGGAGGGCCGGCGCACCTTCGCCAATATGCTCAAGTACATCAAGATGACCGCCAGCTCCAACTTCGGCAACGTGTTCTCGGTGCTGGTGGCCAGCGCGTTTATCCCGTTCCTGCCGATGCTGCCGATGCACCTGCTGGTGCAAAACCTGCTGTATGACATCTCGCAGATCGCGATCCCGTTCGATAACGTCGACGAGGACATGCTCGCCAAACCCCAACGCTGGCAGCCGGGGGACGTGGGGCGGTTCATGCTGTTTTTCGGGCCGATCAGTTCGATTTTCGACATCACCACGTTCGCACTCATGTGGTACGTCTTCGATGCCAATACGCCTGACCACCAGACGCTGTTCCAGTCCGGCTGGTTCGTGGTGGGGCTGCTGACCCAGACGCTGATCGTGCACATGATCCGCACCCCGAAAATCCCGTTCCTGCAAAGCCGCGCGGCGATGCCGTTGATGGTGATGACCGGCGTGATCATGGCCGTGGGGATCTTCCTGCCGATGGGGCCGCTGGCGCATTACTTCAAATTGCAGGCGCTGCCGTCGCTGTACTTTGTGTTCCTGCCGGTGATCCTGCTGGCGTACATGGCGCTGACCCAGGCGGTGAAGGGCTACTACATCCGTAAGTTTGGCTGGCAGTGAACAGGGACGGTTTCCCATGCAAGCAATCGACAATATCAACCTCAACTCTTTGGTCGATACCCTGGTCAGCCTCACCGCCGCGTTTATCCTCGGTGGCCTGATCGGCTTCGAGCGCCAGTACCGCCAACGCACGGCGGGCCTGCGCACCAACGTACTGGTGGCGGTGGGGGCGGCGATTTTCGTTGACATGGCCAACCGCCTCGGCGGTGCGGAAGGCGCCGTGCGGGTGGTGGCGTATGTGGTGTCGGGCATCGGCTTTCTGGGGGCCGGTGTGATCATGCGCGAAGAAGGCAATGTGCGCGGTCTCAACACCGCCGCCACGCTCTGGGCGTCGGCGGCGGTGGGGGCGTGCGCCGGTGCCGACCTGGTCCTCGAGGCGTTGTTGGGCACGCTGTTTGTGCTGGCGGCCAATACGCTGCTGCGGCCCATCGTCAATAACATCAACCGCCAACCGCTGGATGTGGTGTCGGCGGAGGTCACCAACATCCTCTATGTGATTGCCCGGCGCACCCAGCAAACCGCGGTATTGGCGTTGCTGGAAGCCGAACTGGCGCGCTGTAACTACCCGGCCAGCGATGTCGATGTGCGGCCGTTCGGCACTGAGGAAGTTGAAATCGAAGCCACCCTGGCGGTGACCTCGGTAGACGGTGACGAGTTGGACGCCCTGGTGGCGCGAATTTCCAGGTCGACCCTGGTGGTTCAGGCCTTCTGGAGCCCCAGCACCACCGAGTAGCTTTGGAGAGTTCCGAGGAAAAGTCCTACATTTAGTCGAGATTATCCCTTCATTGGCAAAAACACGCGGTTGCTAAGGTTGCGCGCTTGCGCCTGTTCAGGAATCAAGGCGTGGCTTCACATGTTTACTGTGTTTTTCAAAAGGAGGGGCCTGTACTGCCTGAGGTGTTTGACTGAGTAATCAGTGCCGCTTGTCGGAACTGTTACTTTTCACAGGTAGTGGGGTCTCGAGTGATATGTAAGCGTACTGATCTTCCCAGGGGAGTCTTATGAGCAACAAAGCTTTAATCGTGGATGATCACCCTTTTATACGCGCTACCGTGAAGTATCTATTGAGACAGGAAGGTTTCGATACTATCTACGAAGCGGGTAATGGCGCTGATGCCATGCAGATTGCTCGCGAAGAACGTCCGGACCTGGTCATTCTCGACCTGGCGATGCCCAAGCTCGGTGGGTTGGAGGTGATCAGCCGGATCAAGGCGCTGGAGTTGCCCTGCCGGATCCTGGTGCTGACCTCGTATCTGGCGGTGTTTTTTTCCACTCGCTGCATGCGCGCCGGGGCGATGGGTTTTGTTGCCAAGACCGGTGAACTGGATGAGCTGCAAAAGGCGATCAGGGCGATCAGGTCCGGCTACAGTTGCTTCCCCAGCCTGCCCACCAGTTCGGTGCGTCGCGACGACCTGCAATCGACCGAGCAGGAGTTGGTGGAGGCGTTATCCGATCGCGAATTGACCGTGCTGCAGAAGCTGGCCCTGGGCCTGGGCAACAAGGATATTGCCGAGGACATGCTGTTGAGCCACAAGACTATCAGTACCTACAAGACGCGGCTCAAGGAGAAGTTGCGTATGTCGTCGGTGGTGCATCTGTCCAAGTTCGCCCAGCGCAATCATCTGATCTGAAATGCTCACCTCCCGGCGGGTGAAACGCGCGGCCATCCTGCTGATGGGGCTGTTGCCCTGGGCGGTGATGGCCTTGGAGGAATCCCACGATCTGAAACTGCTGGGTCACTCCACTCTTGAAAATCCCTCGGTGGTGTTGGACGAAGCCGACTGGCGCTGGCTACGCGAGCGCCGCACGCTCCTGATGGGGGTGTCGGCCCCCGACTACGCGCCCTTTGACTTGAGCAACAATGACGAGCTCGAGGGCATCACGGCCGATTTTGCGGCACTGGTTGCCGAGGCGCTGAATATCACCATCGACGTGAAGCGCTACGACACCCGTGATGAGGTGATCGAAGCCCTGAAGACCGGCGCCGTGGATTTTGTGGGATCGGCCAATGGGTTCGAGGCGGCCGACCCGGAGCTGGTGCTGTCCCGATCCTACGCCAATGACCAACCCGCGCTGGTGACACGCGCGGGGGAGAATCAGGTGCTGAAGGCTGACCTTGCCGGCAAGCGCCTGGCGATGCTCTACCACTACATGCAGCCCGAGGCCGTCCAGGCCTTTTACCCCGATGCGCAATTGCTCTTGTTTGCCTCGACCTTCGAAGCCATTGGTGCCGTTGCGTTCGGCCAGGCGGATGTGTACCTGGGTGACGCCATCAGCACCCGCTACCTGATCAACAAGAACCACCTTAATAACGTGCGCATGGCGGACTTCTCCGCATTGGAGGTCAACCCGTTCGGGTTCGCATTCGCCAAGGACAATACCCGCCTGTTGGGCATCATCAATAGCGCACTGGCCGCCGTTCCGGCCAACCAGCAGATGGAAATCCTGCGCCGTTGGAGTGCTGGCGGCAGCGGGTTCCTGGAGGCGGAGCAACTGCGCTTGAGCGCAAGTGAACAGCGCTGGCTGGAGAAGCACCCGCGGGTGAAAGTGGCGGTGCTCGATAAATTCGTGCCGTTGTCTTTTTTCAACGAACAAGAGCAATTCGAGGGATTGAGCTCCGAGGTTCTCTCGCGTATCAGTCTGCGTACAGGCTTGCGGTTTGATGTGGAACGGGGCAGTTCGCTGCCGCGGCAAATTGAACAGGCCAGTGCCGGTCGCGTGGACATGCTGGCGGTCGTCACGCCCAGTGTCGAGCGGTCCGAAAAGATCCGCTTTACTCGCCCTTATCTGTCCAGTCCCTATGTATTGGTGGTGCGCACCCACGACGAGCATCTGGTGACCCTGGAAGATATGCCTGGCAAACGCATGGCGCTTATTCGCGGCAACAGCCTGGCCGGGCAAATCAGCCGGGACTACCCAGGCATCGAGTTTGTCGACGTGGAGAACCCGGAGCAGGCCATGGAATTGGTGGTCAACGGCAGTGTCGATGCGACTGCGGTTTCACTGATGAGCGCGCGCTACATGATCGCCCGCAATTACCGCAAGCGGCTGCGCATCACCAGCACTGTCGGGAGTGAGCCTGCACGCATTGCCTTTGGGGTCAACCGCAGCCAACTGGAGCTGTACTCGATCCTCGACAAGGCGTTATTGAGCATTACTCCAGAAGAAATGGACGAGCTGACCAACCATTGGCGCAGCGAGATCATCATCGAAGACAACTACTGGATACGTCACCGCAACATCATCCTCCAGGGGTTTGGCTTGGCCGCGCTGCTGCTGCTGGTCACCCTGGGATGGGTGTTCTACCTGCGCAGCCTGATTCGCAAGCGCACCCAGGCCGAGCGTGCGTTGAGCGACCAGATGCGGTTCATGAGTGTGTTGATCGACGGCACGCCGCACCCGATCTATGTGCGCGATCGCCTGGGGCGCCTGATGGCCTGCAACAATGCCTACCTGGATGTGTTCGGCTTCAAGTTGGAAGACGTCATCGGTAAGACCGTGGTGGAAACCGACACGGGGAACCCGCCCCAGGCCCAGTCGTTCCACGCCGACTATTTGCGTTTGATGGCGTTGGGCGAGCCGCAGGTTCATGACCGCGTGCTCAAGGTGCCCGGCGGCGAGGTGTTGACCATCTACCAATGGATGCTCCCGTACCGTGACAGCAATGGCAGCGTGGTGGGCATGATCGCCGGCTGGGTGGATGTCAGCGAGCGCCAGCGCTTGCTGGGGCAGTTGCAGGAAGCCAAGGAGGAGGCCGACGCCGCAAACCGTGCCAAGACCACCTTCCTGGCGACCATGAGCCATGAGATCCGTACCCCCATGAATGCCGTGATCGGCATGATCGAGCTGGCCCTGAAAAACGCCGAGCAGGGCGTGGCTGACCGCGATGCGCTGGAGGTTGCGTCGGTGGCGTCCCGGAGCATGCTGGAGTTGATCGGCGATATTCTCGACATTGCGCGAATCGAATCCGGCCACCTGTCCCTGAGCCTGGAACCGGCCAATCTGCACGAACTGCTGGCCTCAGTGGCGCGGGTGTTCGAGGGGCTGGCGCGGGACAAGGGCCTGGTGCTGCAGGTGGAACTCGACCCCTTGATCGACCGGCCGGTGCTGGTTGACCCGCTGCGCTTCAAGCAGGTGGTGTCCAATGTGTTGGGTAACGCGATCAAGTTCACCGCCTCCGGCCATGTGCGCCTGGGCGCCCAGGGTGCACCGGTATTGACCGACGACCAGTTGCACCTGCGGTTGTGGGTGGAGGACACGGGTATTGGCATCAGTGCCGAAGATCAGCAGCGTTTGTTCAACCCCTTTATCCAGGGCAGCAATAACGAACAGCCGGCGCGAAGCGGATCGGGCCTGGGGTTGGTGATCAGTCGCAACCTGTGCGAGATGATGGGCGGTCAATTGCACTTGAGCAGTGTGCTGGGCAAGGGTACGCGGGTGGATGTGACGTTGACGCTGGCGCTGACCACGGCCATGCCTGCCAATGTACCGGTCCGCCACGTTCCGCCAGCGCGCGGGTTGAATATCCTGGTGGTGGATGACTACCCGGCCAACCGCTTGTTGCTGGCTCGACAGCTGAGTTTCCTGGGGCATCGCATCACCTTGGCCGAGGACGGCGCCCAAGGATTGTCACTGTGGCAGGCCGGGCATTTTGACGGCGTGATCACCGATTGCAATATGCCCTTCAAGGACGGTTACGCATTGGCGCGTGATATTCGCGCACAGGAACGCCAGCGTGGGCTGGCGCCGTGCCTGGTCCTCGGGTTCACCGCCAATGCCTTGCCGCAGGAAGCCGAACGCTGCCGGCAAGCAGGCATGGACGGTTGCCTGTTCAAGCCGACCGGGCTTGAGGACTTGCGCCTGGCCTTGGCGTCACGCACCGCCGACGTTTCAACGACTGAGGCTGGGCTTACGTTTGACTTAAGCTCGCTGATCACGCTGACGGAGGGTGATAACGATGCTCTCGACGAGCTGCTGACGCCGTTGCTCGGCAGCCTCAACGAGGACTGTGCGCTGTTGCAGCCGCTGAAATCCCAGGCTGATTTCGCCAGGCTCCATGACCTGGCTCATCGGGTCAAAGGGGGCGCGCGTATGGTCAGGGCAAAGGCGTTGATCAACTGTTGCGAGATCCTGGAAAGCGTCTGTGAACGACGTGACAGCGGGGAACTGGGCGCTGCGGTAGCGGCGCTGGAAGAGGCCATCGAAGAGTTGCATCACAGCCTGGGCCGTTACCGCAATCAGGCTTGACCGCAGAATGTGGTCATTCGGTTGATTTGGGAGAACTCCTACAAGAAGGGGGAACATGCCTGATTTTGTCTTCGGGATATGTCTGGAAAATGGGCCTCGCTCACTGACGAGCGCTGCCTGCCCAGGGGTTTGCCATGCCGAACAAAGCACTGACCATCCTGATTGCCGATGAACAACACCTGCAACGGTTGTATATCGAAAAAATGCTCAATCAGTTGGGGTACCACCGGATCGTGCCGGTACAAACCTTCGAGGAAGTCCAGATACTCACGGCCATCCCGGCCGAACCCTTCGACGTGCTGATCATCAATGCGGGGCTGACGGCCCAGGCCCGTGGGCCCCAGCCCCAGGTGCGCCATGTATTGGTCTACGATCACCTGGATGTGGGCGCACATCCCGGCGTAACGCCGGCGGTGCTGGTGCGGCTGCCCGGCGTGCCGGACAACGTCAATCTCGAACACTTCATGGACATCATCGATCCCCCCGAGGCCACTGCCGGCCTGCGGGTGTTGCCATGGCTGCGCGAGTTATCCCGCACACCGGTGGCGGGGGTTTAATCCCACTTCGGCGCGATGCCCTTGGGGCTGGTCAAGCGCTGGCCCCGTTCCAGCCCGGCAATGTGCGCCATGTCAGCTGCGCTCAAGGTCAGTTGCAGGGCCTTGAGGTTGCTTTGCAGGTTGGCACGCTTGGTTGAGGACGGGATGACCGCATAGCCCAATTGCATGGCCCAGGCCAGGGTCACTTGCGCCGGGGTGGCCTGATGGCGCTCGGCGATCTGCTGGATCACCGGGTCCTTGAGCACTTCACCGTAGGCCAGGGTCATGTACGAGGTGATCTGGATACCGTTGGCGGTTGCGAAATCCACAACCTGCCGGTTTTGCAGATAAGGGTGCAATTCGATCTGGTGGGTGGCGATGTGCTCGGCACCCACGGCTGCGATGGCCTGCTTCATCAGGGCGATGGTGAAGTTGGAAACACCGATCTGGCGTGTCAGGCCCAGGCGTTTGGCTTCCAGCAACTGCCCCATGAATTCGGTGACGGGCACCTGGTCTTCCGGCGATGGCCAGTGGATCAGGGTCAGGTCCAGGTAATCGGTCTGGAGCTTGCGCAGGCTTTCCTTGAGGCTTGGGATCAGCCGGCCTTCAGCAAGGTTGGCGATCCAGATCTTGCTGGTGACAAACAGCTCGTCCCGCGGGATGCCGCTGGCGGCGATGGCCCGGCCAACGTCTGCTTCATTCTCGTAGATCTGCGCGGTGTCGATGACACGGTAGCCCAGTTCCAGGCCGGTGCTGACGGAATCGATCACCACCTGGCCTTGCAGGCGAAAGGTGCCGAGGCCGAAGGCAGGGAATTTTGGCGTGAGGGTAGACATCGGTAACTCCAATAGGGCCGTAGGCAATGGCGTTGAGTATCCCCTCGTCGTTGCTTCGGAAACACCGTCGACGCCGAAAAGGACTCTTGCCTGCACGTCACGAATGGCCTGTGTGCCGCAGGTTCTCATGAGGCGCTGTACCTGCGGCAGCAGCGCCTCGATCCATCAGCCTTAAGCGCGCAGGCGCTCGGCAGCCGCACGCAGCAACTGCTCGGTGGCGGTCCAGCCCAGGCAGCCATCGGTCACCGACACCCCGTATTTCATCGACGGGCTCAATGGCTGGCAGCCTTCGAACAAATGGCTTTCGAGCATCATGCCGATCAGCGAGGTATCACCCTGCAAGCGCTGCTCCAGCACATCGTTGAACACGGCCGGTTGGCGCAACGGGTCCTTGTTGCTGTTGGCATGGCTGCAGTCGACCATGATCCGCGGGGTGACCTTGGACTTGGCCAGGTCGTGTCTTACCCGCGCCACGCTCTGCACATCGTAGTTCGGCCCGTGATGCCCGCCGCGCAGCACCAGGTGGGTGTCGGGGTTGCCCGGGGTCTGGATGATCGCCGGATGGCCTTGGCTATCGACGCCGAAGTGGCGGTGCGGGTGAGACGCCGAGCGCATGGCGTCACAGGCAATCGCGACGCCGCCATCGGTGCCGTTCTTGAAGCCCACGGGCATGCCCAGGCCGCTGGCCATCTCGCGGTGGATCTGCGACTCGGTGGTACGCGCGCCAATCGCCACCCAACTGAGCAGGTCATCGAAGTAGCCGGCGGCCATGGGTTGCAGCAACTCGGTGGCGACCGGCAGGCCCAGGCGCAGCATTTCGCGCATCAGCTCGCGGGACAGGGTCAGGCCGGCGGCCATGTCATCGCTGCCATCCAGGCGAGGGTCGTAGGCCAGGCCTTTCCAGCCGATCGTCGTGCGGGGTTTTTCGACATAGGCGCGGATCACCAGCAGCATCTGGTCGCCGACGTCGAGGGCCAGCTTCTTCAGGTTACGGGCGTATTCCATGGCCGATTCCGGGTCATGGATCGAGCACGGACCGACAATGACCAGCAAGCGTGAATCTTCGCCATTGAGGATGGCGCGCACGGCTTGGCGGTGGGCGTGGATCTGTTCGTTGAGGAACGGGCTGAGGGGCAACTGGTGCTTGAGCTCAAGCGAGCTGGGCAGGCGCTGGGTCAGGGCTTCATTGGCACTGTTCAAGGTAGAGAGGGGCAGAGCGGCGACGGAGGAGTTCATATTCAAGGTTTCCTGGGCAAGCGGCGGGCTATTCCCGCGCGCTCGGCCTACTGGGGTGTTCGACAATTCGCCGTATCGGCGACGTGTGTTGGTTTGCCACCGATAGGTGACCGATCGGAGGCGGCAGGCTGTCCCGAGCGGAGCTGGCTAAATCGCCATGCAGTGCACATGTCGTAGCGGTAATAGGTGGCGTAGTTCATGTCGTGATTCCTCTAAGTGTTCTTGATCAAGTTGAAAAGTTTATGGAGACCTGAAAAACAAAACCCCCGGTCGGGGAGCCGACCGGGGGTTAGATTTCTCTGGTAGGCGACCCCTTGGTAAGTGGGCGCCGATTTCAGGTATCAGGCGCGCCAGTGGCTAAACCAATACCCAAAATAAAAGCTGACCAGTGCGCTCGAACCGTTCACACGGGTAGCCGACACCGAGCGCTGGGCGCTGGCAGCAGGGCAAACCTGAGTGTGGGTGAGTTGCAACATGGTGTGTCTCCAAATGTATGGGGGAGCTTACTCGAGGCACGCAGGCAGATTCAATCAGTAATTTCTATTGCGGTGGGGGACTTACGGCTATGGGGGGAGTGCCGATATGCTGTTTGCACTTTGATACTGATTGCTTGGACGCGACCATGACTGCCTTCACCCTTGCTGCTGCTCAATCCATTTCCATCGCGGGCGATGTCCCAGCCAATATTGAACGGCACCTCGTATTTATGCGCACGGCGGCGGAACAGGGTGTGCAATTACTGGTGTTCCCCGAGTTGTCGTTGACAGGGTATGAGCCGTCGCTGGCCGCTGAATTGGCGATTGCGCCGTGGGACAAGGTGCTGGCACCCCTGCGCGAGATGGCACGTGAGCTGCGATTGACGGCGGTGGTGGGAATGCCGATCCGACTGACGCCAGAGGCGGGCGTGCTGATCGGTGCGTTGGTGCTGGGAGCGGATGGCTCCCTGGCGGTCTACACCAAGCAGCATCTGCATGCCGGCGAAGAGGCTGTGTTTGTCCCAGGGCAGGGCGGTGCGGTCCTTGAGCGTGGGGATGAACGGATTGCGCTGGCGGTGTGCGCAGATTTTTCCCAGGCCAGCCATCCCCGTGCCGCGGCGCGAGCGGGCGCCACGGTGTATGCCGCCGGGGTGTTGATCAGTGAAGGCGGCTACGCCACGGACAGTGCGCTGCTCCAAGCCTATGCCGCTGAACATGGCCTGCTGGTGTTGATGGCCAATCATGGCGGCCCGTCGGGTGGCTGGGCCTGCGCCGGTCGCAGTGCGATCTGGGCCGCCAATGGCCGTTTGCTTGCTGCTGTACCTGGCGTGGGGGATGCGTTGCTGATTGCCCGTCGCGATGGCGGGGGTTGGGTCAGCCACGTGATGGCTGTCTAATGGCTTTTCACCTGCGCGCTGCAACGGACCAGGACCTGCCCTTTGCGCGGAAGTTGACCCACGAGGCCATGGCCCGCTACTACGTGCAGTACGGGTTGTGGTGGTCCAACGACGGCTTTGATACGGCCTGGGCCGATCGGGAAAACTGGCTGATTTGCCGGGACGACAGTGTCTTGGGCTTTATCAGCCTGAGCCGCGACAGCCGGGCCCTCTATATTCGCGAGTTGCATCTGCTCGAGGCGTATCGCGGGTTGGGTGCGGGTGGCTGGGTGTTGGAGCAGATGGCGCTCAGGGCGCAAACGTTGGGACTGTTGCGTTTGACCGTATTCAAGACCAACCCGGCCAGGAGGCTCTATCAGCGCATGGGGCTCAGCATCGTAGGTGAAGAAGACTGCTTCTGGCGTATGGAGCGTGTTTGTCGCTCAAGCTAAAACGTGCACCCACTCCTTATAAGCGCATACTGGCCTCAGGCGCCGACTTCCTGATCGTTGTTCAGGTCTCCCGTCTCAGCAAGGATGATCCCTTCTTTCATGCCCAAAAGGACCGCTACCTTATGGGCTTCCCCACGCCGTCCCTTTTTGCGCCCAGCGAGCACTTGATAGGTGGTTGCCGGATCTACGCCGTGTTCACGGGCGAACGCTTGAACTGACTTTCCTTGATGTTCCAGCCAGGCCTTGGCTTGTGCAGCGGTACGGATTCCGGGCATAGTTCAAAACCGTTCAAGTTTGTTTAATAAGAGATGAATGTGTCACCTCTTGGGGTGTGCCAAATAGGATCATACATCCAAATGAGTGGAATCGGTTCGCGTTTACGGCAAGAAAGGGAGCGACTTGGCCTGTCGCAAAAAGTGTTTGGTGAAATCGGAGGCGTTGAAGCCAACGCACAAGGTAAATATGAAAGTGGAGGGCGTGCGCCTAAAGCGGATTACCTGTCTCGTGTCGCCGAAAGAGGCGTGGATGTACTTTACGTGTTGACCGGCGCAGCCACGCCGATTCAATTGGAGAATCTGAGCCAGATTGAAGAAAAAGTCCTCGGGGATTATCGCGCAATGTTCAAGGAAGACCAGGCTGCGATCCGTCGCCTGACCTCGACGTTGGCCGAGCACTCGATTGCGATGAATGGAAAACCCAAGCCACAGCCCCAGGATTCCTGACCCTTCGCCCAGCAAATTGAGCCATCTGCCGCCCGGCGGATGGCTGTCGCTCAATCAATCTCTCTCTATATGACGCGTGCTATTAGGTCTGTGCCTTGGTTTTTTGCTAAGGTGTTCAGCAACCTATAAGACCATTTCGCGAGGTGTCTGCTTGATTAGGGTGCTAGTAGTCGATGACCATGATCTCGTTCGTACAGGCATTACACGAATGCTGGCTGACATCGATGGCCTGCAAGTAGTCGGTCAGGCCGAGTCAGGCGAGGAATCCCTGATCAAGGCCCGGGAGTTGAAACCCGATGTGGTGTTGATGGACGTCAAGATGCCTGGTATCGGCGGTCTTGGCGCGACGACCAAATTGCTGCGCAGCCATCCGGACATCAAGGTCGTGGTGGTGACTGTGTGCGAGGAAGACCCGTTTCCGACACGCCTGCTGCAGGCTGGCGCTGCCGGTTACCTCACCAAAGGTGCGGGCCTGGCGGAAATGGTCCAGGCCATTCGGCTGGTGTTTGCCGGCCAGCGCTATATCAGCCCGCAGATCGCCCAGCAATTGGCTATCAAGTCCTTCCAGCCCACCAGCGACTCGCCGTTTGATGCGCTGTCGGAGCGGGAAATCCAGATTGCCCTGATGATCGTCGGTTGCCAGAAGGTACAGACGATCTCCGACAAGCTGTGCCTGTCGCCCAAGACCGTCAACACCTACCGCTATCGCATCTTCGAGAAGCTCGCCATCAGCAGTGATGTTGAATTGACCCTGCTCGCGGTGCGCCACGGCATGGTGGACGCCAGCGCCTGACATGACCACACCGTTTGATCCGAGTGCCTTTCTCTCAACCTGCAGTGGCCGCCCTGGCGTGTACCGCATGTTCGACAGCGAGGCACGCCTGCTGTATGTCGGTAAGGCCAAAAACCTCAAGAGTCGTCTGGCGAGCTACTTTCGCAAGACCGGTCTCGCGCCGAAAACCGCCGCCCTGGTGGCGCGTATCGCCCAGGTCGAAACCACCATCACCGCCAACGAAACCGAAGCGCTGCTGCTTGAGCAGACGCTGATCAAGGAATGGCGACCGCCCTACAACATTCTGCTGCGTGACGATAAATCCTATCCCTATGTGTTTTTATCCGACGGCAACTTCCCGCGCCTGAGCATTCACCGTGGGGCGAAGAAGGCGAAGGGCAAGTACTTCGGGCCTTATCCCAGCGCCGGGGCCATTCGGGAAAGCCTGAGCCTGCTGCAAAAAACCTTTTTTGTACGCCAGTGCGAAGACAGCTTCTATAAGAACCGCACCCGGCCCTGTCTCCAGTACCAGATCAAGCGCTGCAAGGCGCCCTGTGTGGGGTTGGTTGAGCCGGCCGAATACGCCGAGGATGTGCGCCATTCGGTGATGTTCCTCGAAGGGCGCAGCAATGCCCTCACCGATGAGCTTTCCACCGCCATGGAGCAGGCGGCCAGCACCCTGGATTTTGAGCGGGCCGCCGAGCTGCGCGACCAGATTTCGCTGCTGCGCCGTGTCCAGGACCAGCAAAGCATGGAAGGCGGCACCGGCGACGTCGACGTGATCGCGGCCTTCGTCAATCCGGGCGGTGCCTGTGTGCACCTGATCAGCGTGCGCGGTGGGCGAGTGCTGGGCAGCAAGAACTTCTTTCCGCAGACCGGTATTGACGAGGAGGTCGCCGAAGTCATGGCCGCTTTCCTGGGCCAATACTACGTGAGCAGCCCCGAGCGCGACCTGCCGTCGGAGTTGATCGTCAATGTGGTGCACGAAGACTTCCCCGCGTTGATCGAAGCCATCCACGAACTGCGCGGTCGCGAGCTGGACATCAGCCACCGCGTGCGTGGCACCCGCGCACGCTGGCAGCAACTGGCGGTGACCAACGCCGAGCAAGCCCTGAGCGCGCGCCTAGCCAACCGACAGCACGTCGCCGCCCGCTTTGACGCCCTGGCTGAAGTCCTTAACCTGGAGGAGCCGCCCCAGCGCCTGGAGTGCTACGACATCAGCCACTCCAGTGGCGAGGCCACGGTGGCATCCTGCGTGGTGTTCGGGCCGGAAGGGCCGATCAAGTCCGATTACCGGCGCTACAACATCGAAGGCGTCACTGCCGGCGATGACTACGCCGCCATGCACCAGGCCCTCACGCGCCGCTTCAGTAAGTTGAAGGACGGCGAGGGCAAGTTGCCGGATATCCTCCTGGTCGACGGCGGCAAGGGCCAGCTGTCCATGGCCCGTGACGTGCTCAATGAGCTGGCGGTGCCTGACCTGATCCTGCTGGGCGTGGCCAAGGGCACGACGCGCAAGGCGGGTTTCGAGACGTTGTACTTGAATGATGCCGCCCATGAGTTCACTTTGAAGGGCGACTCACCCGCGTTGCATTTGATCCAGCAGATTCGTGACGAAGCCCACCGTTTCGCCATTACCGGCCACCGCGCCCGCCGTGGCAAAACCCGACGAACCTCAACCCTGGAAGGGGTGGCAGGGGTTGGCCCGACGCGACGTCGCGACTTGCTTAAACATTTTGGTGGCTTGCAGGAGCTGTCCCGTGCCAGCATTGACGAGATAGCCAAAGCACCCGGTATCAGTAAAAAGCTCGCTGAGTTGATTTATGCGAATCTGCATAGCGAATAGAATGCCTTTCCACCTCGTAGCCAGTTGTGCCGATGAATATCCCTAATCTGATCACCGTTCTACGCGTCCTGCTCATCCCTATTTTCATTTTGTTGTTCTATTTGCCGTACGAATGGAGTTATCTGGCGTCCAGTTCAGTGTTTGCCTTTGCCGCCGCCACCGACTGGCTCGACGGCTACCTGGCGCGCCGCCTGGAACAGAGCACGCCCTTCGGCGCGTTCCTCGACCCGGTGGCCGACAAGCTCATGGTGGCCGTCGCTTTGGTCCTGCTGGTGCAGGAACACGGCAACCTGTGGCTGACCCTGCCGGCCGCGGTCATCATCGGCCGCGAGATCGTCGTCTCGGCCCTGCGCGAATGGATGGCCGAAATCGGTGCCCGCGCCCACGTTGCCGTGTCCAACATGGGCAAATGGAAAACCGCCGCGCAAATGCTCGCGCTGGTTATCCTGCTGGCCAACCCGTCGGACTTCTCGTTCTGGGTCCTCACGGGTTATGCCTTGCTGCTGATCGCCGCGGGCCTCACCCTGTGGTCGATGCTCCAATATCTGCGCGCCGCCTGGCCGCATCTGCGCACCACCGTTGAAAAGAAATAAAACTTTTTTGAATCAAGGGGTTGACGGGTGCTGAGGATTCTATAGAATGCGCATCACCAAGCGGGAATAGCTCAGTTGGTAGAGCACGACCTTGCCAAGGTCGGGGTCGCGAGTTCGAGTCTCGTTTCCCGCTCCAAATATAGCGCTGCAGAGTTCCATTGAATTCTGCAAGCGATTGAAATCAGGACCTTCGGGTCCTTTTTTCGTTCCGGCGGGAACCCCTGAAATCCAGCACCATCCAGTGTTTTTAAGTCCTGAATGAGAGTCTTGAGTTCGGACGCACACTGAATCGGTTTACGTCGCTCTGTGCGTAATGCGGTAGAGCACACGGACTTTGATCGGCAACGCGATCATAACCTCTACCGCATCTGGAACCGGTTGTGTTCAGGGTCGTATTTCCCGCCACCTCTACGGGAAAGCGCATTCCAAAAGACAACGGCAAGGAGCGAACAGGACTACTCGGTTCGCAGATGCGGCCCGCGAGGCTCTGCCGAAGCATCTGACCACTGGGCTAAAGGCTCTCTCCCGGACACCAAAAGCTCGTAAATGCCCGGCCTAAGATGATTTCGTCAATACGTGTCTACCGCACGGTTACCCATACGCTCTCTGCCTTGGTACCTGCTGCCTAACTCGCGAGGCCCACTGTGAAGCATGCGCACGGCCATGATAGCTATGAGCTATCATGGCCGTGCGTATTACTCACTAGATGACCATTCTGCGTCTACGTATCGTAGAGGTATTAAGCGTGATGGGCCGGTAGCACCGTTCGCGTCTTCCAAATCAACACAGGCCTGTACAGGTCATGTTTCCGAGATTTCCATGAAGAAAACGCTTTCGTTGGCCACACGCATAGGGCTTAGTTTCGCGGCCATCCTGGCGCTGCTCATATTGATAACCACCATCGGCATTCACCGCGTTGCGTTCATTGACTCCACCTTGGGCGACGTAAGCGAAAATGCCGCAAAGGTGCAGCGCTACGCAATCAATTTCCGAGGCAGTGTCCATAACCGTGCCATCGCTATTCGGGATGCCGTGCTGGTAACGACTGATTTGGATTTGGCAAAACACTTATCGGAAGTCTCAGCCTTGGAAAAGGCCTACTCTGACTCGGCAGCTCCAATGGATCAGTTGTTCAAGGGCGCAAGCGTAACTGGCGAGGAGGTTCGATTACTGAGCGCTATCAAGGACATCGAACAACAAACCCTTAACTCCACCAGGGCGGTAATCTCCCTGCGCCAGGCGGGTGACATACCAGGGGCTCAGGCGCTGCTGATGCGTCAAACGTCTTTGGATTACAGTGAGTGGCTCAAGCGCGTCAATGCATTGATCGACTACGAGGAAGTATCAATCAAGGCGAAGTTGGGCGCAGTGCAGGCAACCGCCAGCCAGTTCAGTACGCTGATGCTTATCGCGACAGGTATTGCCCTGCTGCTGAGCATCACGTTGTCGGCCGTACTTATTCGCTTTGTTAAATCCACGCTGGGTGCTGAGCCCACAGACGTTGCATTGGCCATCGAGCGACTGGCAGCTGGTGATCTGAATCAAACGATTTCCACAGAGTATCCCGGCAGTGTCATGGGCGTCCTGAAAGACACGCTGGGCCATCTCGCAGAGACCATTCGTCAAGTACGCAAGGCGGCCCAAGAAGTCAATTACTCGGCCACCCAGTTGTCTGCCGCATCATCGGCTAATAATGAGCAGACCAGCTTGCAAACCCGCGAAGCCGAGCAGGTAGCCGCAGCCATCATGCAAATGGCGGCGACGGTTAATGAAGTATCCGGGTATGCCGCGCAGGCAGCTGATGCCTCCCGGTTGGCTGATACTGACGTGGGAAGTGGGAACAAATTGGTTGCAAGCACCACGGTTGCTATCGAACAGCTGGCATTAACCCTCGAGCAAACGACTGCTACCGTGAACCAGGTCTCCAAACATAGTGAAAATATTGCGTCAGTGATCGACGTAATCAACTCCATCGCCTCGCAAACCAATTTGCTTGCTTTGAACGCAGCTATCGAGGCTGCTAGAGCTGGCGAGCACGGACGTGGATTTGCGGTGGTAGCGGACGAAGTACGTTCCTTGGCCAACCGGACACAGCAGTCGACCGAAGAAATTCGAGAGATGATCAGTACGTTGCAATCGGGTACCGAAACAGCATCTCAAACCATGCGCGATAGTTGTGAGCTGGCGAGCCAAACGGTCACACAAACGCGCAGTGCGCAGGAGGCGTTGGCGAGGATCAGTGAGCAGGTGGCCGCTATCAGTCATATGAACGCCCAGATCGCGAGTGCCTCCGTGCAGCAGAGTAGCGTGACCGACGAGGTCGCTGAAAACATCAACCGCATTCATGGCTCGACGGTTGAGTCGGCCAATGGCGCGCGCCAAGTGGCAGCAGCCAGCATCGAGCTATCAGATTTAGCGGATCGTCTTACCGCTAAAGTGGCGTTCTTCTCTGCGGCTTAGTGGATTCAGGACAGCTTTTCACAGCCGGACTGACGTTTATGCGCGACCGCTGGGCTACTCAGCAGGATGCTTCGACAAGAAGTGATAAATATCAACTGCACTGGACTTGTCAGCGACGTGTTGACGTCTCAGTGAGTTCCCGGGTACCGAGTCTCCATCACAATCGACAACGCATCCGGGCGCCAGAATTCCTGGTCGAATTCCACCGGCCGGTTGTCCTCACCGAAATTCAAACGCTCCAGGTACACACTGGTGGAACCCGGCGACAGTTGTAGCAGCTCGGCCTGTTCTTCATTCACCGTGCCGATGTGCATCTCCAGCTCGCAACGGGATTGCACCCGTGCAAACCGCTCGCGCAGCAGTTGGGTCAGTGAGGTATTGAGGTCGGCTTCCAGCAGGCCTGGGCACCAGCTGGCCAGCAGCGCGTTGAATTCCAGCAGCACCGGGCGACGATCGATCCAGCGGCGGCGTTGCAGGAAAAACACCGGTTCATCCACCGAAGCCAAACCCATGCGCTTGGCCAGCCACGGGCCAGCCGGGCGCAGTTCGGCGTGCAGGCACTCGGTGCGCGGTGTGCGACCCTGGGCACTGACGTAATCCATAAAACCGCTGATGCGCGTCGGGTCGTAGCGGATGCGCTGCGGGCTGACAAACCAGCCCCGGCGATTTTCCCGATACACCAGGCCCTCTGCTTCCAGTTGCTGCAGGGCCTGGCGCAAGGTGACGCGGGTGCAGCCGAAGCGTTCGATCATGTCCCGCTCGGAGGGGAATTTCTCGTCGGCCTGGGGCCTGCCTGCGGCGATGTCGTTGGCGATCTGTTCGCGGATACGCTGGTAGTGCGGGGAAATAGGGTCGAAAGGCATCCTGGGGTTCCGTGTGCAGGCATGGCGTGGGGGTGACTCTACCGTTCCTGTTGGCGCAGGTCACCTGGTCCCACGCAGGCTTCAGGCAAAGCGGAACGAAGCGCCATGGGCCGAGCTTGGCAGGCGATCGCTGCCATCGACGCTGAGGCGCGAGCGCAGTGTGCCGCTTTGCGCGTTGGTGCGGTACAGCCCGCGTTTTTGCAGGGCCGGGATCACCAGTTCGACGAAGTCATTCAACGAACCTGGGCTGATCAGCGGGTTGAGCATGTAGCCGCTGGTGCCGGAGATGCGTGCGTGCTCCTCGATCTTTTCTGCGATCTGCTCCGGGGTGCCCACCAGGATCAGGTCGCTGCCACGGGTGACATTGGCAAAGCGTTGGCGCACCTCGCCTGCGGTCAACGGTTTGCCGCTGCCATCGGGTCGCATCACGTAGGAGGTCATGCCTTCGGTGTGGGTCGACAGCGCTTCGTTTTCGGCGTAGCGGTTGATGTCGATGCCGGTGTCGCCGGCATAGCTCACCAACTGTGCTTGCAGGTGATAGTTGCTTTGCAGGGTGTCGTATTTTTTCTGTGCCTCGATGGCGGTGGGAGCGGTGACGATGCGCAGCACGGTCAGCGACTTCACATCGGCGGCCTGACGGCCACGGGCTTCGGCCTGGCGCCAGATATCTTCAAGGCCCTCGCGGATATCCAGCGGGTTGGACTTGGCGATAAACACCAGTTCCGCGTGCTTGGCCGCGAACTCCCGGCCCCGTGCCGACCAGCCGGCCTGGATCAGCAACGGCGTGCGCTGTGGCGACGGCGAGCTGAGGTGCGGGCCGGCGACGCGGTAATGTTCACCCGCGTGCTGGATCGGGCGCACCCGCGCGCCATTGGCGTAGGTCTGCGAACGTTTGTCGGCAACCACGGCGTCATCCGCCCAGCTGCCTTCCCAGAGCTTGTAGACCACCTCCAGGAATTCTTCGGCGCGCTCATAGCGGTCATCGTGCTTGATCATCTGCTCCAGGCCGAAATTGCGCGCGGCGCTGGACAGATACGAGGTGACGATGTTCCAGCCGATGCGCCCATCGGACAAATGATCAAGCGTACTGAAGCGTCGGGCGTGGGTGAACGGGTGCTCGTAGCTGGTGGTGACGGTGACGCCAAACGCGAGTTTGTCGGTGAGGGCCACCAGCGCCGGAATGATCGTCAGCGGGTCGTTGGCGGGGGCTTCGACGGCCCATTTCAATGCCATCGCTTCAGAGCCGCCAAATACGTCGTAAAAGCCCAGCACATCGCCGAAGAACATCAGGTCCAGGTTAGCTTCATCCGCCGTGCGGGCCAGGTTCGACCAGTATTTGAGGGTGTTGATGTTCAGCCGTTCATCCGCCGGGTGGGTCCACAGGCTGGGCGCGCCGCCGCAGCCGACACTGGCTTGTTCATAAAGGCCGAATAACAGCGGGGTGGGATCGGACATGGTGCTTCCTGCAGGAAAAAAGGTTGGGGGACACGCGGGGGCAGGTCTGCTGCCTAAGAACAGCCGGGCGTTTGTTTATATTTAAACGTGATAAATGCTTTATGTTTAATGATATTAAACGCTGTTAGCCGACACTTTGGTTATATGCTCCTGCTGCTGCAGGTCACGTTGCCAGGCACGCAAACCGTAGGCGGCCAGCAGCACAAAACCGGCATACAGCGCAGCGGTCAGTTGCAGGTCCTTGTACAGGAACAAGCCCACATAGGCCGCGTCCAGCACGATCCACAGCCACCAACTGACCACGTACTTGCGCGCCGCCCATAGGCTGGCGACCAGGCTGAAGGCCGTGAGCAGCGAATCCAGCCAGGGCAGGGCGGCGTCGGTGAAGTGGTGCATCACCGCACCCAGGGCCACGGCTCCGATCACGCCCGCGAGCACGTGCCGCCACGCTTCCTGAAGCGGCAGGCGTTCCACCCGCACCTTGCCGGCATTAACGCGGCCGGTGCTCCAGCGCCACCATCCATAGCCTTGCAGCACGGCAAAGACCAGTTGCAGGAGCATGTCCGAATACAGCTTCACATCGAAGAAGATCCAGGCATACAACAACACCGCGACCACGCTGACGGGCCAGCACCAGCGCACCCGTTGTGCGGTGAGCCAGACCCCGGCGATGTTGAAGAGTACGGCGACGATTTCGAGTGGCGACATAGGGTTCTCTCAAAAACCAATTTTCCAGGTGCAACGCCTGTTGCTTGAGCTGGTCGGCCAGGGTAACGCTCGGCCTTAAAAATTGACGGTGGCGGACAATCGCGCCGTGCGCGGCGCACCCAGGAACAGGTAGCCGTCGCCTGCGGATTCACCCACATCGCGCCAGTAGCGTTTGTCGAACAGGTTGTCGACAGTCAGGCGCAGCACAGTGGCGTAATCGCCCACCTTGGTGCTGTAGCGACCGCCCACATCGAACACCGCGTAGTCGTCGACCTTCACCGTAGCTTCGCGGTTGGCGTATTTGCTCGCGCTGTATTGCACCCCGCCGAGCAAGGCCAGGCCAGGGACGCCGGGAATGCTGTAGTCGCCGTGCAGGCTGGCGCGCAGCTTGGGCACGTTGATTGCCTGGTGGCCGTCGTAGTCGTCGGTGCCGCTGCCACTGACCCGGGCGCGGATCGCTGCAACGCTGGCCGACACTTGCAGGTCGGAAGTCAGGTGGCCGTTGGCGGACAATTCGAGGCCCACATTTTTCTGCTTGCCTTGCTGCACGAAGGTGATGGTGCCGTCGTCGTTCGGTCGGTTGTATTGCAAATCCTGGGTGATCTGGAACAGCGCCGCGGTCAGGCTCAGGCGCTGGAAGTCACGCTTGACCCCCACCTCCAGCTGGCGCGAGGTGGTCGGCGGCAGCACCTCCTCGGCGTTGCTGCTGAACCACGCGGCCTCGCCACCCAGGGACAGGCCCTTGCTGTAGCTGGCGTACAACGAGGTGTCCGGGCGCGGTTTATAGATCAGCGCCACCTGGGGCAGGAACACGCTGCGCTGGGTGTGCCGAGTGGTGGCGCCGGCCTGGTTGTAAGTCTCTTCATCGAGGCGTACCTGGCGCCCGCCGAGGATGGTTTGCCACTGCTCGTTGAAGCTGATGCGGTCGCTGGCGAACAGGCCGTACTGGCGGCTGTCGAGGCGCCGGTAGGTGTGGCCAAGCGGGCCGTCGTAGGGTTCCAGTACCGGTGACGGCTGGTAGATATTGCCCTCGCCGATGTACGCGTTGACCGACGTGCGCCGGTCCACCAGGCGACGGAACGCGGTGGTGCCGAAGGTCAGGTCATGCTTGAGGAAACCGGTGTCGAACTGGCCATTGAGTGCAGCCTGGGCCTCTTCGTTGCGGCGGGTGTCGTCGGGGCTGCGGTAGTCGGAGATGTCATAGTCGCCCTCGGCGCTGAAGTGGTTGGGCACAGCAGTATTGGCGCAACTGGCGGCACCGTAGCAACCCCAGGCGAAGGTGCTGTAGTCGTCGATCACCACGCGGCTGCGGGAGGCGCTGAAGCTGACCTTCCAGGCGTCGTTGAAGCGGTATTCGAACAACCCGTCGAGGTTCAGGGAACGGATGCCCACCGGGTTCGACCAGCTCTGGTACGCCAGCAGGTCCTTGGGCGAAACGTGATGCGGCACGTCGGTGCCGCCGAGCAATTGATAGCCCGGCACCGAGCGCTGCTCGCGGTCCTGGTACTCGGCGTTGAGTTGCAGCAGGGCGTTGGGGCTGATGTTCCAATCCAGCGCCAACGACGCGAAGTCGCGCTTGCCGTCGGCGTGGTCGACGTAGGAGCGAATGTCTTCGTGGGCCAGGTTGATGCGTACGCCCACCTGCTGCTCGGTGCCGAGCCAGCCACCGATGTCGGTGGCCAGGTAACGCTCGCCCTGTTCGTTGGTCGACACCGTCACCGAGCGCACATTTTCCGGGCGCTTGCTCACGTAGTTGACCAGTCCGCCGGGCTCGGAGACGCCACTTTGCAAACCGGCCAGGCCCTTGAGCACTTCCACTTGCTGCTTGTTCTCCAGCGCCACGTTCTGCTCGCCGGTGATGGTGCGACCGTTGATCTTGTAGCTGCTGGCCGGGTTGAGGGCGAAGCCACGGATCACGAAATTCTCGTAGTAGCCGACCGGCGCATAGCTGTCGCCCACCGAGGCGTCATTCTTCAACACCTCACTGAGCAGGCGTGCCTGCTGGTCTTTCAGGCGCGCTTCGGTGATCACGGCGACGGACGCCGGGGTGTCCAGCAACGGCGCGTTATCGAAGCCGGCCACGGCGGCTTTTTTTGCCTGATAGTCGGTGGTTTCCTGGCCGACGACGGTAACGGTGTCCAGCGTCGCATCCTGGGCATGGGCCGCCGCAGCGGCGAGGGTGATGCTCAGGGCGAGCAGCGTGTGACGGTAAGGTGTAGCCATATAAAGAGCGCTCCAAAGGTCTGCCGGCCATTGCCGTACGCCTTTATCGGGCGCAAAGGGGCCCAGCGCTGCGCAACGGACGGGTTGCCAGTTCGTGATGAAAAAGCCGAATTCGCCGAAAGTGGCGTCAGGCCGGAGCTGCTCCGGTAGTCATTGGTAAACGTGCGTCGGCGGCCCATTCCTGCAAGGAGCCGTCGTAGATCGCGATGTCCTGGCGACCCAGCAGGGTCAGGGCCAGCGCGTTGGCAGCCGCGGAGATACCGCCGCCGCAATACAGGATCAAAGGGCCTTCGCTGTGCAGCAGCGTGGGGCCAATCGCCAGGGCCAGGGCATCCTTGGGCAGGTAGCGGCCGTGGGCGTCGAACAGCAGGCGGGCCGGCAGGTTAAGGCTGCCGGGGATATGCCCGCGTCGGGCGTAGCGGGTGGCAGCGGTACCTTCAAAAAGGGCCGCGCCGAGGGCGCAGATCAGTTGTCCCCGTGCGTTGCCAGCGACGATTGCTTCTACGCCGCTGCGGTCAATCCATAGCTCTGGGCGTGGGTTGATTGACCAAGGGGACACAGGCGTTATCGGCTTGGCAGAGCCGCTGTGTTCGGGCAGACCGGCTTCACGCCAGGCGTTGAAACCGCCATCCAGCACCCTGGCGTCGATACCTGCTCCACGCAGCATCCACCACAACCGTGCGGCCCAGAAGCCGTCGGCACGGTCATAGATGACCACGGCTTTTTCTTCGCCTGCGCCAAGGTTTGCCAGGGCGCTCACCAGTGCCTCGGGGCGCGGCAAGGCAAAGCTGAAGCTGGCCTGGGTGTCCGCCAGTTCAGTCAAGAGGTCGGCATGCCGCGAGCCTGGGATATGTGCCTGCAACCAGCCGTCGTAACCGCTATCGACGCGGTAATCGCCATCGAACTCGGGTGAGGGCAGCACGACGGTGGCATCCAGCACCACTACTCCAGGGTCGTCCAGATGCGCCTGCAGCCATTGGCTATCGACCAGAATACTCATACGGTTTTACGTCGGATATGGCCGAGCAGACGTTGCCCTTGCAGCCCGGCAAACCAGCGCAAATGGCCCAGCAGATACCTGTAGTACGCCACATCTGCACTGGCCGTGGAGCCCACCACATCCTGGTAATACGCCACTTCGGACAGCGCGAAATCTACATGCACCAACGGCAGCAAGGCGCTGAGGGTATGTAGATCCTTCGCGCCCAGCGGGCGCACCTGGTGATAACCGGCAAGCAGCGCATCGACGCTGTCGAGATCGGCGCGAGCCGCACCGCCAGTGTCCAGTTCCAGCCAGGGTATGGCGTTGCGTTCGATGGCCGTGGCCAGGTCGAAGAGGGCGAAAGTGCGGTCGGCCAGGCCGAAATCCAGCACGCTCGAAACGCTGCCATCAGCATTCCATAACAGGTTGGAGGCGTGCCAGTCGTTGTGAGTCCACAACGGTGGTTGTTCACGTAGCAACGGGTGCAACGCGTTGTGCCACGGCAACAACAGTTCGCTGAGTTGGGCTCGCCAATCCTTGCCTGCCAGGTAAGGGCTGGCGATGTTGGCGATGGCTTCCAGGGGCGCAGACTGTTCGATCAGCCGTGCGTTGGCCAGAAGCACATGGGTCCGGCGTCGGGGCGCGTCGTGGTGTTCGGCGGCCTGATGCAAACGCGCCAACGCCTGGCCGGCGGCGAAGGCATGCTGAAGATTCTGGAACGGCGACCACGACAGCGCATCGCGGTACAGGTCCAGGCCCTTGGCAACGTGGTGCACTTCATAGGTCCACTCACCTTGCACCGTGGCCGTCGCGCCATGTCGATTCGGCACTACCGCCGCCACCGGCGCGCCCCGGCGATGCAGGTGGGCGATCAGTTGGTGTTCTTCTTGCAGCCACGCGGCTTGGCGCACCCGTTGGTGATGTCGTTTGACGAACAGCGTCGCGTTACCGGTGGTGATCAATCCGGCGGCGGAAAACGGCCGTGGGCTATGCCAATGCAGGCTATGCAGCGGACCCAGTTGCGGGTACTCCCGCAGCAGGTGTGCGATGTCGGTTTCGTGCAGGGCCGGCCAATCGGCGGCAACCGGCTCCAGCCCCAGGCCGTGAGCGGTGCGTTGGGGGTTCATGCGCTCACCTCGGGCAGATAAGCGTTGCTGGTTGCGCCTTGCCACACCTGCGGATCGTCGAGCACCGCATGCTCGTGCAGCCATTCGGCGTAGGGTGCCAGCAGCGCCTGGCGTTGCTCACCCCAGCGGCCTTCATGCAGCCAGGTCGGGGCGATTTTATGCAGCGAGGCACTTAGCAATTCGGCCGGGAAATACGGCGTGGTGTGTTCGTAGGCGGCGAGGGCAATCGCCGGATCCTGCGCCACGGCCAGGTAACCGCGGGCGGTGGCCGCGAGGAAGTCACGCACCACTTCAGGTTTGTCGGCGAGGGTGCGTTCGTGGGTGCCGAGCAGGTAGCTGTGATAGGCCGGAGCGCCGATGTCGTCCACCGGCAACACCACGCGGCGCGCCGCTTCGATAGGACTGTGCATCAACGCTTCCCAGGCCCAGTAACCGCCAAAACTGGCGTCGGCGATACCTTCGGCGAGCTGCTCGGGGCGCAGTTCGCGCACACCGCTGTCCACCAGGATCACCGCGTCGAAGTCACCTCCGTCGCGGCTCACCAAGTGGCGCACCATGGCCAGGCCACGTGGTGTCGGGTTGAGGGCCAGGCGCTTGCCGACCAGGTCTCGCGGGCGACGGATGCCGGAATCGGTGAGGGTCTGGATCGACTCCAGGCCCGCATGGTTGATCGCCGCGATGCCTTGCAACGGTTGGCCCAGGGCACGGCGCACCAGCAGGCGGTTGCTGGGAAATACGCCAAAATCCGCCGCACCGGCCAGCAGGTGCTGCAGGGTGTCGCCACGGTAGGGGTCGTGCACCACCAATTCCACATCCAGGCCAAGCTCTTCATACCAGCCGCGCTCCCGCGCCAGGTACAAACCCGCCGAATTCGGCCAGGGATGGAAGTACTCGAGCATTACCTTTACCGACACCATCGCTTGCCACTCCAGTCCAACGTGTTTTGATGGAAGCGATTTATAAGGGAGTGATCTGGTATATACCAATATCCTTTATTGCTATGGATATAACCGCAGCGCGGTCTGAATTCACCGTTCCGGACCCTAGGGCGACAACCGAGGAGCGTCAATCATGTAGCTCAACGTCATCCGACTCAGTGCCCGGATCCCCACCGCCAGGCTCGGGTCATCCACCTGGAAGCCCGGCGAATGGGTAGGCCACACGTTTTTGCCCTCCAGCGCAGGCGGTGTCACGCCCATACGCATGAAAATCCCCGGAATCTGGCGGGCGTATTCAGCGAAGTCATCGGCACCGTAAGTGCCGTTGTCGATCCGTACTGGCGTGGTCGACACCTGTTGCAGCACCGGCATCAACTGGTCGACCAACGCAGTGTTGTTGTAGCCGGCGCGGTAATTCCCCGGCAGGTAGTCCACCTTGGCGGTGGCCCCCGAGGCTTCGGCGATGTGCTCGGCGGTGCGGGTCATGCGCTGCAACACGTCCTCGCGCTGTTCATCGCTGACGGTGCGAATCGAACCTTCCAGGCGCACTTCGGCGGGGATGATGTTGTGGCGGTCCCCGGCTTCGATACGGCCCACGGAAATCACCGGTGCTGGCAACAGGCTGAGGTTGGATTGGCGACTGGGAATGGTCTGCCAGGCCAGGATCACCTGGGCGGCGACGGGCACAGGGTCGATGCCGGTCCACGGGAAGGCCGCATGGGTCTGGCGGCCGATGATGCGCGCGACAAAGGTGTCGGCTGCCGCCGTGGTGCGTTGCCGGCTGAGCGTGAAAGTCCCCGCCGTACCCGCAGTTACGTGGATGCCGAAGATCACCGCTGGCGCGGGATTTTGCAGCGCGCCGTCCTTGATCATCAATTGCGCGCCGCCTTGTTCACCGAGCGGCGGCCCTTCTTCGGCCGGTTGGAAGATCAGCTTGAGGGTGCCCGGCAACTGCTCGCGATGGGCCGCCAACACCTCGGCAACCCCTAGCGCCATCGCCATATGCGCATCGTGACCGCAAGCGTGCATCACCCCGACGTCCTTGCCACGGCTGCGAAAGTCAGCGCCTTCATCTTTGCTGCGCACTGTCGACGCGAACGGCAGGCCGGTTTCCTCGGTGAGCGGCAGCGCGTCCAGTTCGGCGCGAATCGCGACCACCGGGCCAGGTTTGCCACCACGCAAAATGCCAATGACACCGGTATGCGCGATGCCGGTCTGCACCTCCAGCCCCAGTGCCCGTAGGCGTTGGGCGATGCGCTCGGCGGTGTGGAACTCGCGATTGCCCAGCTCGGGTTGTTGGTGAATCGCGTGGCGCAGCTCTATCACGCCGGGCAATGCCTGGCTGATCTGCGCGTCCAGGTCGTCCCAAGGCTCGGCGGCCGACACGGAGCCAGACAGAAGCAGCAGGGAAATCGGTAGCTTCAACATATCCAGGGCTCAATAAGTAAACGCAATCGGCGGTGCTTTCGCGTTCAGCAAATAATCGCCAATTGCCTTGTACTTGTACGCCAGGGCGTCATGGGTGGTGTGGGTGCGTGCGTTGCGCCAGTGACGGTCGAAGTTGTAGCGCGACTGGGTGGTGGCTGCGCCGCCGACTTCATACAGGCGCTCGCATACGAAGAGGGCGGCGCGGGTTGAGGCGATCTTGGCTTCGGCCACGGCAATCGAGGACTTCACCAAAATAGCTTCCAATTCCTCACCCTGCGCCAGCCCCTGCAACTGCGTGCGTGCGGCCAGGTCGACCGCCCCGGCGGCTTTCTCCACCAGCGCTTCGGCGCCATGGATGCGCGCGGCCAGATCGCCGAGGGTGTGCAGGATGTACGGGTCGTGGCGCGCCTGGTCCACGCCACTTTCGCGCACCGGTCGCGAGCCAGTGCGCGCCCATGCTACCGCGTCATCCAAGGCTGCCAGGCCGATGCCGACATCCAGGGCACAGTGGATCAGTTGCGCACTGGCGCCGACATAGTTGCGGCGTTGATACCACTGCGCCAACGGGATCACTTGCTCGGGGCGCACCGGCACATTGTCCAGCAGGGTACTGCCGCTGGCGGTGACGCGCTGGCCCATGCCGTCCCAATCATCCAGCAGGGTGATCCCGGCGGTATCGACGGGCAGCATCACGTAGACCGCGTTGCCGGCTTCGTCCACGGCCTGGATCTTCAGCAGGTCGGCAAACAGGCAACCGGTGCTGTAGAACTTGCTGCCATTGAGCACCAGTTGATCGCCGCGACGCTCCAGGCGCGTGTGGATTTCACCGCGAAAGGTGCCGCTGCGTTCGGCAATCGCGCCCGATGACAACTGGCGCTCGGCAAAGGCACCGAGGTACTCGCGCTGCTGCTCGGGGTTGGCGATCAGGCGCAGGTGCTCTACCGTGGCGAAATGCGGAAACAGCGCTTGGGCCACACTCGGATCGGCCTTGGCCAGGGTGATGAAAATCTGTGCCACCTGCAGTTGGCTGACGTCGCCGCCGCCCAGCTCAGTGGGGACCCGGGCGGCGCCCAGGCCGGATTCGCGGATCAGGTCGAGCTGCGCATAAGGCAGGATTCTGCCGGCGTCGCGTTCGGCGGCACCGGGTTGGATCTGCGCGGCGAGTTGGTGGGCGAGGGCAAGGTAATCGGTCATGGAAAGGTCCATCAAAGAGGTCAGGAAGCGTCGCGCAGAGCGCTGCGCGGGACGCCGAGCAACAGGATCAAGGTGCCGCAGGCCACCAGCGCCGCCACGATATAAAGCGCCAGGCTGATGCTGCCGGTGGAGGTCTTGATCGCACCGATCATGATGGGTGTCAGCAGGCTGCTGATCTGCCCGCAGCAATTGACCAGCGCCAGGCCTGCGGCCTTGGCGTGGTCCGACAGGTAATACGTGGGGATGGTCCAGAAAATCGCCGTGGCCACCAGGTAGCCGCTGGTCATCAGGGTCAGTACGGCGATTGCCGAGTACGGGCTGAACAGAAAGTTGGGCAGCACCAGCATTGCCAGCGCCGCCGTGAGGCCGCCCAGCGCGAAGTGCCAGCGCCGCTCCTGATTCACATCCGAATGGCGGCACGCCCACAGCATCACGCACACGCCGATCACATAGGGCAAAGCCGAGAGCAAGCCCAGTTGCCCGAGGTTGCTGACCCCGGAATCGCGAATGATCGACGGCGCCCAGATGTTGGTGACATTGCCGGTGCACATGATGGTCAGGCAGTAGGCCAGGGTGATAAACCACACCTTGCGATCCTTCAGCGCCTCTACAAAACGCGAGTGCCCACCGGGTTTGCGCTGCTGGCGTTCTTGGGCCAGGGCCTGTTCGATGGCGCGTTTTTCATCCGCACTCAACCACTTGGCCGACGCCGGTTTGTCGTCCAGCCAGTACCAGGCGAACAACCCCGCGAGCACCGGCGGAATGCCGGTGATCACGAACAGCCATTGCCAGCCGGTAAAGCCGCCGATACCGGCGAAGTGCGCCATGATGCTGGTCGACAGCGGCCCGCCGATAATTCCGCACACCGCAATCGCCATGATGAAGCGCGAGGTAATGCGCGCGCGGTGGCTGGCCGGGAACCAGTAGGTGAGGTACAGGATTACCCCAGGGAAGAATCCGGCTTCGGCGGCGCCCAGCAACACCCGCAGCACATAGAACTGCGCCGGGGTCTGGGCAAACGCGGTGGCGATGGTCACCAGTCCCCACAGCACCATGATGCGCATCATGGTTTTTTTCGCGCCGATCTTTTCCAGCAGCAGGTTGCTGGGAATCTCGAACAGCAGGTAACCGATGGAGAACACCCCGACGATGATGCCGAACGTGGCGTCGCTGATGTTCAGGTCGGTCTTGAACTGCAAATGCGCAAAGCTGATGTTGACCCGGTCCAGCCAGTTGAGCACGAAGCACAGGAACAGGAACGGCATGATCCGCCACGCCAGTTTGCGATACAGGCGTTGGTCGAAGGTCGCCTGCGGGCGTTCGAAGTTCGTCATCACCAGCTCACGTCGACTTTAGCGAAGTAGTAGGCGCCTTCCAGGCCATAGGGCGAGTACCAGCTGTAGGTGGGGTTGTCGGTGGGGAAGAAGTAGAAGCGCTTGGCCTCATCATTCAGTTGCTGCGGGCGCCGGTCGAAGATGTTTTCGCCGCCGACGGTGACTTTCACCGCGTCGCTCAACCAGTAACCCACGCTCAGATCGGTGATGAATGCCGGGCGAATTTTTTCATCGCGACTGGCCGAAATCTGGTTACGCCCGGTGACCTTGGAATAGCGGGTTTCCTTGAGATTCACCTCAAAATCCCCCAGTTGCCAGGCGGCATTCAGCGACGTGGTGTTTTTCGGGTAGGCCGAGGTCAGGTTGCCCTGGCGGTCACGGCCCATCACGCTGACGCCGGTGCCGGCCAGTGCTGCGGGCTCCTTGATCTTCTCGATGGTCTGCAGGCTCTGATTGCTGAGCAAGGTCCATTTGGTCTTGCCGTAGCGGCCCAGGTCATAGCGGTAGTCGGCCACCAGGTCGATGCCACGGGTGCGGGTATCGGCCAGGTTGCCGAAGTACGAGACGATCTGGTTCGGGTTCAGGCCCTGGGCGGCCAGCACGTTGGAGACCGCCGTGCCTTGCAGGTTACTGGTCTGCAGGATGCGATCCTTGATGTCGATCTGGTACAGGTCGACCGTAATGTCCAGGTTCTCGGTCGGTGTGGCGACAAAGCCGAGGCTGTAGTTCATCGAGCGTTCAGGCTTGAGCTCCTTGGCGCCCAGGGCCTGGCCGGCGGCGTCGTTGACAGTGACGTAGCGCGTGGTGGCCTGCTCCAGTTGCCCGGTGAGCGGGCTGGTGCGCCAGGCGGTCAGCGACGACGAATAGAACTGCTGTTGCAGGGACGGCGCGCGGAAGCCGTTGTTCACGGTGCCGCGCACGGCGAATTGCGGGGTGAACGCGTAACGCGTGGAGAACTTGCCACTGCCGGTGTCGCCGAAATCACTGTAGTGCTCGAAACGCCCGGCCAGGCTCACGTCCCATTGGTCGGTCAGGCTTTGGCTGAAGTCGACGTAGCCTGCGGTGTTGGTGCGTGAGTAGTTGTGCGCGTCGGCCGGGGTGAAACCCACCAGCCCAGGCGCGCCAGGGTTGGGGCGTTGGCCGGCGAGTGGGCTGCCGGCAGGGAACACGTAGCCGCCATCGGCATAAGAGGCGTATTCGCCGGCCTGGATCTCGAACCCATCGCGGCGGAACTCAAGGCCGGTCGAGACGTTCAGCGGCTTGGCAAACAGCCCGGTATCGAACGCACGGGTCAGGTCGAGGTTATTGGTCCATTGGCTGGCGATCAGGTTGCCGCCGTCCATATCCTGAGGGCTGTTTGGTCCCAGGGACGGGTTCAGCGAACGCTCGTTGCGGGTGTTGGCGTTGTTGTAGCCGTAGCTGCTGCTTAGGTCCCAAGCCCAGCCCAGCAGGTCGTCGTTGCGCACGCCGAACACGGTTTGGAAGTCGTCTTCTTCCACCACGAAACGCGGCGAGAAACCGTCCGGGTACACCGAGACAATGTTCTGCGGCGAGTTGGCGGTGCGGTAGGTGCCCCAACTGGTGGAGTTGCGGTGGCTGAGGGTGGAGAACGAGTACAGCGTGTAGTCCTCGTTCAGCGGCAGTTCGGCGTTGTAGCCGAAGTTATAGGTTTGCGAACGGGGCTGGCCCAGTTGCTGGCGGTAACGGCTTTCACTGGTTTCGCGCGGGTCGGGCTGGCCGTTCTGGCGGAAATAGATGCTGGTGCGGTCCGGCACGGCGCCGGCCACGTTGGAGCTTTCCTGGAGGCCGATATCGGCGCTGAGGCTGAAAAAGCCGTCATTGGGCAGCTCAAAGCCCTGGTTGATCTGGCCCTGGCCCCGCGCGCCGAAATTGCCCTTGCCGCCCACACGGTTGGCGTACTGCCCATATAGGGCGCTGCCGCTGCCGCCGGAGCGGTTGGTCTTGAGGATGATGTTGATCACCCCGGCAATCGCGTCCGAACCGTATTGCGCCGCCGCGCCGTCGCGCAGCACTTCCACGTGGTCCACCGCGGCGATGGGGATCAGGTCGAGGTCGGCGGGCGACTGGCCGCTTGAGGTGGCGGCGGTCTGCACAAAGATCAGCGACGTATTGTGGCGGCGCTTGCCGTTGACCAGCACCAGCACATGGTTACCGCCCAGGCCGCGCAAAGTCGCGGACTTGACCGACAACCCGGTGCCGCCGGTAAACCCTGCAGCATTGGTATAGGACGGTACGCTGGCGGCCAGGGCGTCGCGCAGGTTCTGTTTACCGGAGCGGGCGAGGTCGTCGGCGCTGATCACATCGATCGGCGCCAGGCTCTTGGCCACGGTGCGACCGCTGTCCCGGGCACCGGTGACCACCACGGTTTGCAGGGCCGTGTCACTGGCCGCCGACGGTCGTGACGGGTTCTCTTCAGCGTGGGCTGTCGGTTGGGCGCACAGCCCGAGGATGCCGACAGTCAGCAGGCTGAGCCTGGGACGAAAGCGGGTGTAAGGGCGAGACATGGTGAGGCTCCAATGGTTAGGTGCCGCTTTCCATTCCTGATGGTGGGAGTTCCTGACAGTACTGGGGAGGCTTATGTGTTGGCTGTTTCTAGTTATAGGGGTGGGGGCTACACCTTCGCATCGCGCCCTAGCATCACGTCCTGGCGAGCCTGGTCGACCAGTGCCATCTGCCGCGTCAGTCGGGCTTTGCGTTCGGCCAGCAGCAAGGTCTTGGTCCATTCCACGGCCTTAGAGGAATGGTTGGCCAGGCGTGCGGCCAGTTCCAGCGCGCTGGCGTAGGCGTCGTCCACCACCTGATTGACCAGGCCGATGGCCAGCGCCTCCTGGGCGTTGAACTTGCGCGCGCTGAGCATGATGTCCAGGGCTGCTGCTTCGCCGATCAGGCTGGGCAGGGTGATCGCACTGAAACCCGACAACATGCCGTGCTGCACTTCCGGAAAGTGGAACCGCGTGTCATGCCGCGCAATACGGAAATCGCAATGAATCGCCAGGCTGATGCCCAGGCCCAAGGTGTGGCCGTGCAACGCGGCAACCACCGGTTTACTCAGGTCGTTGCCGACGCCGGGCAGGGCGCGAGCCAAGACGTCACTGCTGACCGTCTCGCCGGTGGCGTCGATTTCCTTGAGGTCGGAGCCGGCGCAAAACGCCCGCTCGCCGGCACCGCGCAGCACGATGGCGCGCACCGCGTGGTCGTGTTGAGCGCGTTGCCAAACCTCGGCCAACTCGTGCTTGGCCTGGCTGTCCAGTGCGTTCAGGCGCTCCTGGCGGTTGAGGGTGACGACCAGAATTCCTTCGCCAATAGCTTGGTACTCGACTGTCATGGTGTGCTTTTCATTGAGAGAGAAAGAAAGACGCGATTGCCCCTTGAGGTCTGCGTCAAAGTGAGGAAAACTTAATCGATGTGCACAATGCAAACAATATGTTTGTTATATGAACATATTCTTATCGGGTCAAAAACGGTTATAAAAAATGAAAGCCATAGTTCTAAAAGCCTTCGGCGGGCCGGAGCAATTGCAGGTCGAGGAGGTGCCGACCCCGCAGGTTGGTGCGGGTGAAGTGTTGGTCCAGGTCGCGGCAGCAGGGGTTTGCCATCACGACCTGTTGCATCGTGCCGGGCGGTTACCGGGAGCCCATACCGGCGTGGTACTGGGCCATGAGGTGGCGGGTGAAGTGGTTGAGGTGGGCGCGGGTGTGCACCACTTGACGGTCGGCGCCCGGGTGGTGGTTTACCAGCGACGCTTTTGCGGTCAGTGTCGTGACTGCCTGCGCGGTCGCCAGGATCTGTGCCGGGCCCTGGGCCTGCCATCGGTGGATACTGAAGGCGCCTATGCCGAATACCTGCGAGTACCGGCGATCTCCGCCATCGAACTGCCCGACGGTCTGGACTACATCCAGGCCGCCTTGGCGTCCTGCCCGATCGGCACCAGCGTGCGCGCTTTGCACGGCGAGGCCGCGCTCAAACCCGGCGAAAGCGTGTTGATCAATGGCGCCAGCGGTGGCCTGGGCGCCCATCAGATTCAATTGGCCAAGGCAGCGGGCGCGCGGGTCATTGCCGTCACGGGCAGTGCGGACAAGCGTGACTTTCTCCACAGCCTGGGCGCCGATGACGTGATTGTGAGCAGCGGCAGCTACAGCGCCGAGGTCTGGAAACTCACCGGCAAACGCGGCGTGGACGTTGCCATGGAAAACCTCGGCAGCACCCTCGAAGACACCCTGCGTAGCATGACCCTCGGAGGGCGCGTGGTGGTGTTGGGCAATGTGACGCCCGCCAGTGTGCCGATCAACCCGGGGCTGTTGATCGGCCGACGCCTGCGGGTGCAGGGTTCGGGCAGCGCGACGCTGGAAGAGGTGCGCCTGGCACTGGCGTTGATCAAGGGCGGGCAGGTCAAGCCGCTGATCGACCGGGTGCTGGCGTTTCACCAAGTGGCTGAGGCCCATGCGCTGCTGGAGTCGCGTCAGGTCAATGGGCGTATTGTGTTGAGCGGGTGGTAAGCATGGACATCAGTACGCTGCTCAGCCAGGCGGCCTTTAAATGGCCGGACCACATCGCACTGCACGAACCGGCCAGTGCTCGCACCCTCACGTTTGACGAATTGGACCGCGCCCTCAGCGGCGTCGGCCAAGCGTTGGAGCGGTTGCAAATCCCGGTCGGTGCGCGGGTGGCCTTACTGGCCGACGCCAGCATCGACTACCTGCTGGCCGACTATGGCTGCATGGCCAGCGGCCGCGTGCGCGTGCCGTTGGACCCGGCCCTGGTGCTTGACGAATTGCTTGCTCAGCTACAGGACGCGGGCGCTGCCTTGCTGCTGTTTTCCGAGCAGTACACCGGTGTGGCGCAAGGCTTGGGCATCCGTTGCCTGCCGCTGCACACCGTCACCGAATCCAACCCCGTCGACATCCTCCCACGCCCGGCGCAATCCCCTCAGGCACTCGCCTCGCTCAACTACACCGGCGGCACCACCGGCACGCCCAAGGCGGTGATGCATCGGCATGCCAGCTTGTGCGCGGTGTTGCAGAACATCGTCATGGGCCGGGGCGCGGTGGTTGGCGATGTACTGCTCAACGTCCGTCCGCTATGGCCGATTGCAGCGGTGGCGGTGCTGGCCCATTTGCTCAGCGGCGGCCGAGTGGTGTTGGGTGGTCGCTTCGACGGCAAGGCCTTCATCGCTCAGCTTACTGAGTACCGGGTGGCGTTCAGTTCCCTGGTGCCGACGCAATTACTGCGCCTGTTGCGCGAAACCGGCCCTGCAGCGGCGGATCTTCCGGTATTCAAGAGCCTCGATGTCGGCGCTGCCGCGTTGACCGGCGAAGTGCTGGAAGGCTCATGCAGCCTGTTCAGTGAACGCATCGGCGTGCTCTACGGCATGACCGAAGCGCCCTGGAGTTGCTACCTCTCGCCCGCGCAAATGGCGACGGTGCGCGCGGCCGGCGACAGTGGTGAAGGCGTGGTGGGCCGACCGTTGTTCAGCGCCGCGATCCGCATCGATCAACCGGACGCAAACGGTGTGGGCGAGATTCTGCTCGGCGGGCCGCAATTGATGAGTGGTTACTGGCAGCTCGAGGGCCTCAGTGCCAAGACCCTGGACAACGGCTGGCTGCGCAGCGGTGACCTCGGGCGCATTGGTGCCGATGGGCTGCTGCGCGTGCTGGGGCGTTGCAAGGACATCATCCGCAGCGGCGGCAAATCCGTGCAGCCCGGTGAAGTCGAACAGAACCTGCTGAGCCATCCCGGCGTGCAGGACGCCCACGTGTTTGGCCTGGCGGACCTGGAATGGGGCGAGCAAGTGTGCGCAGCCGTGGTATTAGAGGGTTCGCAAGACCTGTCGGCGCAGCAGTTGATGGACCACTGCCGCGCCGGCTTGTCGCGCTACAAGGTGCCGCGCCGCATTTACTTCATCGACGAACTACCGCGCTCCCACTACGGCAAGGTGCAGAAAAACCGCCTGCTCGCCGCCCTGGGCCTCAGGCCCTAAAGGTTGCCCAACTGCGCCGCGATACCTTCACAGGCGCGGCGCACATGGCTGGCCAGGGACGAGCCGGGGTGGGTTTCGTCTTCCATCTCAAGCCCGGCCACGACGACCGCGCCAATGGCCTGCCCGGCTTCCACGCGTATCGGAAACGCCACCGACGACAGGCCAGGCTTGAACTCGCCATGGCCAAACGCGAAGTCCTGCTGGCTGCGGATCAACTCCAACGCCGGCCGTACCTTGGCATACCGCGCTTCGCCCAGGATCGCCTGCGCGGCCGCCTCATTGTAGGTGGCGAGCACCGCACGCCCGCTGGGGCTGCCGTCGATGGGGAACTGGTCGGCGAGGTCGACAATCACGTTGAGCGGCGTGGTCGGCGTCCACATCCGCTCGATCAACACCACCTGGTCACCTACCGGCACCGACAGCGACACAATCGCCTGGCGCTCGCCGATCACCCGTTGCAACTCGATGGCGTAGGGCAGGGCGATCTTGCGCAGGTTCAGGCGGTTCAGGTACGCCGCCGAATAGATCAGGCATTCCGGGCCGATGCGATAGGTGCCGCCCTGGGACTCGATCAGGCTCCAGTGGGTCAGGGTCTTGAGCAGGCGATGAATGGTGGTGCGGTCTATACCGGTCAGCCGCGCCAGGTCCAGAGCGCTGGCGCCATGCTTGAGCCCCGAGAGGGTGCGCAGCAGTACAATCGAGCGGTCGATGACCTGTACGCGCCCACCGGTATTTTCCTTGTTACTGGCAGGCGGAGAAGGCGTCGAAGAAATATCCATGGTGGCAGCAGCTTCCGAAATCATTATGTTCGGCAAGCGCGGATCGCAGGCTTGGCCGGTGGCCAAGGTTAGCCGCGATCCGTTGCTGGGTGAAGCCTTGATTTACGTGTCGAAGAACACCTGACCCGTCGCAATCGTCTGTATGTGTTCAAGTCCCTACTGCAAAACGCCCAATGGCCCGACGCCGATGCCCTGGCTGCGTATGCACCACTGATCATGGCTGGGTCTCCTTATTATTATGGTGAAAAACGGCGAAAGCGCTGACCGGTTCCCGGGCTGTTACCAGAGTGTTTTCAACGGCCTTGGGGTCGGCATAGCCAAGGCTCATGCCACACACCAGCATCTGGTCGGCGGGAATGCTCAACATCTCTGAAATGACGTTGTGGTATTTGAGGAAGGCGGCCTGCGGGCACGTGTGCAACCCCCGCCCGCGTGCCGCCAGCATGATGTTTTGCAAAAACATGCCGTAGTCCAGAAGGCTGCCTTGCTCCAACACGTTGTCCACGGTAAACAGCAAGCCAACCGGCGCGTCGAAGAACCGGTAATTGCGCCCGTGCTGTCGGTGCATGCGTTGTTTTTCACCTTTGGCAATCCCAAGCAGCCCGTAGAGATCCCAACCCACCTTGCGCCGGCGATCGATGTAAGGCGTGATCCATTCGTTCGGGTAGTAGGCGTAGGGCTCCTGCATATCGCTGCTGAGTCGTGGGTCGTTGTCGATCGCGCTGATGGCCATTGACAGGCGCTCTTTCGCTTCACCGGTTACAACGTGCACTTGCCAGGGCTGCATGTTCACACCCGAGGCACTGAAGCGTGCGACATCCAGAATCGCTTCGACTTCCTCATGGGGCACGGCTGTCGGCAAAAAGGCCCTGATGCTGCGCCGTGACATGATTGCCCAATCGACAGTGCGCTGGGTTTCTAGCGCAGACAGCGGTGGTGGTGATAAGCGATTCAAGATACGCATCCTTTTAGCGGGTTCCGTTCAGGGGGAGTCGTCGGCCGGCGACTGCGCGATTTTCATGTCGAGGGATTTTTCGTCGAAACTGACCATGGTCATGGGCGCGTCATACTCGATCTCGTCTAACCATACAACCGCTGTTCAATCTCTTCGAGCGTGCTGCCTCGTGTCTCCGGTACCCACACAGCGACAAAGGTCAGTGACAGAAGTCCCGCTCCCACGAATACAAAGAAGGTTTGGCCGATCCCGATTGTCGCAACCAGAGTTGGAAAGAACATGCCGATCATCACGTTGGTCAACCAGAAGGCTGCGATAGCCATACCCATGCATCCGCCGCGGATGCGCATTGGGAAAATTTCTGCCAAAAGTACCCAGAAAGCAGGCCCGATCAGCCCTTGCATGGAGGCAAGGAACATCGCCATGGCTCCGAGAATGAGCATGGCGCGGGTAACGGAGGGGTCGACAAAAACTGAGACCAGGCCAATCAACAATAAAGACAATGTAGTGCCGGTGAAACCGAGCAGCATCATTGGGCGACGGCCCACGCGGTCCAGCAGAGCAATACCCACGAACGTTGCGCCAATCGAGATAACGCCGTTTACGACATTGGCGATCAGTGCACTACGTTGTTCCAGGCCTGCTTCTGTGAGGATCTGGGTGCCGAAGTACATGATTGAATTGACTCCGGTCAGCTGCGACGTAACAGCGATACCGATGCCAATCAAAAAGATTCGTCGCGCGCCCTTTTGAGACAGGTCGCGCCAGCCACCTTTTTTGATGAATCGTTCGTTGCTGATCTGTTGGGTAATGGCCTCCATTTCAGCCTTGGCATAGTACTCTTCCCGTACTAGTTTCAGTACTTCCAGGCCCTCTCTGAAGCGGCCTTTGGTTGCCAGCCAGCGCGGGCTTTCGGGCATGTAGAGCATTCCCAACCAGAGTGCCACTGCTGGCAGGGTTGCCAAGGCAAGCATCCATCTCCACACACCATCGAGATCGCTGAACAAATTGCCCAATGTGGCGTTAGTGGTGAAGGCCAGGAATTGCCCGGTGACGATCATCAACTCGTTACGGGTAATGATGCGACCGCGGATGCTGGACGGAGCCATCTCTGCAAGATACGCCGGCACGACGACCGATGCGCCGCCCACCGCTAACCCGAGCGTGAAGCGGGCGGCCACCATGACATCGAGGGTGGGCGCCAGCGCACAAGCCAATGCGCCAAGAAAAAACAGCACGGCGAGGAAAAGAATGATACGGCGGCGCCCCTTGAGGTCTGATAAGCGACCGCTGCACAGCGCCCCCATCATTGCGCCGATCAACAAGGCACTGGCGACCAAGCCTTCCGTAAATGGCGTCAGGCCCAGGTCATCCTTCATGTAGAGCAGGGCGCCATTGATGACGCCGGTATCGAAGCCGAACAGCAGGCCGCCAAACGTGGCGATCCAAGTCACTTTTTGCAGGTAGCGCTGTGCCTGGCGTTTTTCAGGACTTACATAGGCGGCTGAAGTGTCTGCCGTATTTCCGTAGGAATTAATTGTCATTGTGATATTCCTGACTGAAACTCATGGGGAGGCTCACTCGCCATTGCGGTGAGCGATTTAATATGGAATTACATTGGTTTTTTCTCGTGGTGCGATTCAGATGGACTGGGGTTTGAAATCGCTGGCGGCAACCGGCATGACGCTCTTTAGCAGTCTTACGGACTTTTCCAAGCCCTCGAGGCTGTTGAGTAAAACGTCCTCATGCTCAATCGATAGCCAGCCATCGTAGCCAGCCATTTTCAAGCGGTAGCAGAACTGCCTCCACCATTGCTCGCCGTGGCCGAATCCAAGTGTGATGTAGGACCAGCTACGGGATGAGATATCCATCAATGAGCGATTTTCCAGGAGTGAGTCCACGGCCTGGACTGGCGCATTAAGCAAGGTATCCTTGGCATGTACGTGGTAGATGGCAGCGCCCAGTGCCTCGGCGGCTACCAGCGGATCAGCGCCCATCCAGAACAGATGAGAGGGATCCAGGTTGGCGCCTATCACCGGTCCGATCGCATGGCGTAGTTTCAGAAGCGAACGGACGTTGTAGACGCATTGGTTACCGTGCAATTCCAACGCGATACGCTCCACACCATTTTCCTTGGCCAGGTCAGCGATCTCGCTCCAGAAGGGCAGCAGGCGTTCTTCCCATTGATAGCGCAGCATTGTCTGGGTTTCGGGAGGCCATGAGGCAACCACCCAGTTCGGCATCCTGTCGCCGGCCCGACCTTCCGGTAAGCCAGACATGGTGCAGACGGTCTTGACTCCCAGTTCACCGGCTACGCGTATCGTGTCCCGGAGGCATTGGCCTTGTTCGGGCTGTGTAGGATGCAAAGGGTTGCCGTTGGCGTTCAGGGAAATGATTTCCAGATTGTGCTCCTGGAAGCTGCGTTTGAGTGCCTTGCGGTCGTCGGCGCTGGCGAGCATCTGTGCCAAGTTAAAGTGTGGTGCGGTCGACCATCCGCCGGTGTTGATCTCCAGGCCCGACACTTCCAGGCGTTCCGCCTGCTTGAGCATCTCCCGCAATGGCAGGTGACCGAGGCTATCGGTGACGAATCCCAGCTTCATGACGTAGCTCCTTCTCTCGATCGGTAGAGGGGCGGTGCTTCCAGCGTCGGCAAAACGACCCGGCGACGCTGATTGAGCGCCTCGATGCCAGCTTGAGCGACAATGGCTGCGCAATAGCCGTCCCAGGCACTCGCGGCATGGACGGGGAACCTTCCTGTGGTGATGAACTCCACGAATGCTTTGTTCTGCAGGCGGTAGGCGTCGGCGAAACGCGGCCGCCAATCGGCAGCGTACCGTTCAAAACCCTGAAGACAGGTGTTGAAGCGAGCATGTACGGGGCTGGCCAGTTGCACGGAACCCAGCTCGCCCACCAGCTCGCCACGGACGTCGTACCCGTAATGGGCGTTGTTGTTGATTTCGATGTTCACCAGATGGCCTTCCCGGGTTTCCAGCACCATGAATACCGGGGCGCCGACGCCGTCCTTAGACGTGTGGGTGGGTTGGAACACTGAAATGGCAACGTATTCAGTATCGAGCACGTGACGTGCCACATCGAATTCATGAGGCGCGGAGTTACTGATCGCCATTTGCCCGCTGAAGTTGGCGGGAGCTTCTACGTTGCGATGGAAATTGTGCATCATCACAGCCCGACCGATCACGCCGTCGCTCAAGGCACTTTTCATTTCCCTGTACGAAGGGTCAAACCGGCGCATAAAGCCCAGTTGCACGAATTGGCGACCCCGGGAGGCTTCTTTGTCGATGACCGCCAGGCACTGGTCCGGGATTTGAGACAGCGGTTTCTCACACAGTGCAGGTTTCCCTGCATCGATGGCTGCCATGGTCAGGACCGCATGGGTTTCGTCCGGGCTGGCGATGATGATTGCATCGACATCGGACCTTGAAAGCGTGAACAGTGGATCAGTGGAAACGTCAGCGGCGCCATAACGGTCAGCTATCAGCTTCGCTCGCTCTGGCGACGCATCACACACCACATGCAAAGTGGCTCCCGGAAGGTCCTGGGCAATGATGCGGGCGTGATCTTCCCCCATAATCCCTGCGCCGATAACGGCGATTCGTATGCTCATATTCAACTACCTATCAATGGGCGAAAGTCATCAACGCCGCGTCGAACTCGCGAGCGTGTTGATTGAGAAAGGAGGTGCGCAATAGGGCACAAGCGGCGTAGCCGTGGCGGTCGAAATCAACCGGTGGGGACGAGTTACTCATGGGGCGATCCTGGCGGTTTGTTGTGTTTGTTATGCCTCGATTATTAGCACCGAAAAAGCAATCATCAAGCAGCGCCATAGGCGGTTTATGATGTAAAACACCTCAAATGCGAAGATGCATTGATGCCTGTAATTGCTCTTGAAAACAATCATCAGCAATGCGTATATGGTGTAAAGAACATCAAAAAAGGGCTGGCTATATGACCATGCAAACATCGGCGCGCTTATGGAAGGGCCCCACTGTTCAACAGGTCGCTAAGGTGGCCAGGGTCGGGGCAGCGACCGTCGATCGTGTGCTGAATAACCGCCCCGGCGTACGGGAAAATACTCGTCTGAAAGTGCTGGCGGCGCTGGATAAGCTAAAGAAAGATTTGGCTGACGGCATGGCAACGTTGCAGATCAAGTTATTCTGCGACTCGGGCGAAACCTTCAATGCGACGCTGGCCGGCGCCGAGACAGTGGTGAACGCCTCGACACCTGGTGTCGTCGTGCATGGCTACTATGTACCGACTAACCAGGTCGATCCCGCCGCGTTTGCTGATCAGGTTCAGGCTGAGGGTGCCTCAGCGGATGGTGTGATTGTCGTATCGCGCGAGCATCCGGCGATCAACCGAGCGATTCGCAAACTGTGCAGCCTGGGTATCCCCGTCGTTTGCCTGACCACCGACCTGCCTAATTCCGGACGAAGCGCTTACGTAGGCAACGATCAATATGCGGCAGGCAGTGTCGCCGGGCTACTGATAGGCAATGCGTTACCCAAGGAGCCGGCAAAAATTCTGTTAGTGACCAGTGTGCCGTTTCGCTGCCAGCAAGAGCGGGAGATGGGGTTTCGCAGGGTGCTTCGCTCGGAGTTTCCCTATCTGAAGATCGACGAGCGGGTGATTTCCGATGATCGCCCCTATACCACTACTGAGCAATTGACGCGTTATTTTTCCAAGCACTACTACCCGGCAGCCATCTACAACGTGGCCGGCGCCAATCGGGGCGTTGCTCAAGCGATAGATACCATTGCGGTTGAGGATCGGCCTATTTTTGTCGGTCATGAGCTTACGGTTCATACGCGGGCGATGCTTGAGTCCGGCGTCATGGATTATGTTATCTCTCATGATTTCGTTGGCGAGACTGCCGCAGCGGTGCGCTGGATACGAGGAGCGATTGAGGGAGCGGCGACAACGCCACCTTCAACACAGATCTTGATTCACACTCGATATAACTGTGGTACGTAAGGCCAGGTTGCGGTCGGTATCTAATTTGCATGCATCGATGCATACATAAAAGCGTATGGGACAGCCTGGTGGCAGGCCTGCAAAAGGAGGTTCCCTACGACTCAACCGTCGTTGCTTTCTTCGCTTCGTCCAGCATCCATTGAGCAAACGCTTGTATTGGCTCTCTGCTCAATGCGATGGGCTCGGGGAGGATGAGGCAGAAGGTTTTGGAAATGGTTTTCCCCTCTGGCCACGGAGCGACCAGACGTCCTAACGCCAGTTCAGTTTCAACGTAAAGACGCGGGACCAGCGCAACACCGAGGCCGGCCAATGCCGCCTCGATCAACATGCCGTGAAGATCGTAGCGCGCACCAATCGCTGGATTGGTAAGTGGGATCCCCGTTTCCAGGGAATAGCGCTGCCAGGCATCCGGGTTCTGCCGTCGGTGCAGGCGTGGAAGCATGTCCAGTGTTGCTGCTCCTGTGCTCTCTTGGAGCAATGCAGGATGACAAACAGGAACCAGCACTTCATGCAAAAGGTGGTGAGTCCGCATACCCGTCCACGCTGGGTGCTCGAAATGGATGGCAGCATCGAATCCGCTCCCGGCCAGGACGAAGGGGTCCATGCGCTCGGCCAAATGCACAGTGATGTTCGGATGCTTTTGCTGGAATCGTGTCAAGCGAGGAATGAGCCATCGCATCGCGAACGTCGGGATAGTGGCGATGTCCAGGCTCGCGCCATCGTTCGGCTGCCCCATTAAGTACTGACTGTCCCGATCCAGGCGGTCCAGCGATTCGCGAACTTGGGCCGCGTAGCGTTCCCCGTTGGGCAGGAGCCGGACACGATTGCCGACTCGTTCGAATAGCGCGACACCGAGGAAGGCTTCCAGCCGGCCAATCTGGCGACTGATGGCGCCTTCAGTCAAAGACAGTTCCTCTGCCGCGCGCGCGAAGCTGCCGTGACGAGCGGCCGCCTCGAATGCTGTCAATGCCGTGCTGCTCGGGATCTTCTTTCGCATAAGCGTTCTCGGTCTAAGGGTGGTGATCCAGCTAAGCTTGATCTTTTATCACTGAAGCATACCGAAAAATCGCTTTATTCGTTGATGTCAAGGCCATACCGTGATGGAACATCAACAAGGAGGGCCGGACACAAGGTGTCCGGTCGCGACGTTATCCATGATCTATACCGTCGAGTGCAGCTTTGCCGACCCCGCCAGCGAAGCCGAGTGGAATGATTTCTATAGCCTGGAAAAACTACCCGCGCTTATTTCCGTGAGCGGGTTCCATACCTCGCAGCGCTTCAAGGCGTTGAGCACGGGTTGCCCTGTCTACCTTGCCATGCATTCGATCGACGGCCTGGCCGTGCTTGAGGGCGATGAGTATCGCCAGAAGGGCGGCGGCAATTTTGCACGCTGGCAGCAGCACATCACCCATTGGCACCGCAATCTGTATGGCGCCCTTGAACGTGCGCCTGCCATCGGTGAAGGCGAGCATCTGATCGTAAGCGCAGTCGGTCCCGAGCCGCTCATCGAGAGGGGGCTGGCGCCTGATCGTATGCGCGCCGTCGCATTGGAGAAGTGCCCTGAAATCAGATGGCTGGCGAAGCTGGATAGCTCCATCCGTCTCGATGTGGATACCCTTCCGAACGCCGTACACCTCTATGCTCCGATGACCGCGCAGTTGACGAGTGGCAGTGGCGCACTGCCCCACACGCCGGGGCAAAACCGACATGCCTAACCTGACAATCTTCGACATGAAATTTCCGGGCCAGCAGATCGGCGAGTTTTCGATTACGGCCATCAGTGACGGATACCTTTGCGCAAGTCTGGATCTCCTCTCCAATATCGATCCTGCGCAGGCGTCCAAGTTGCAGCAGGACGCAGGCGTGAGCGACCCATCCTCGATCCACATCAACTGTTACCTGGTGCGTGGAAGGGGCCGCACGATTCTCATCGATGCGGGGGCTGGTGGTTTCAAGCAGTGGGGCGGAAAGCTGAAGGCGAATCTCGCGCTTGCTGGCGTGCAACCCGCTGACATTGACACCATTCTTCTGACCCACGCACATCCCGACCATGTTGGGGGGCTGCTTGACGCTTCAGGGGCGGTAGCCTTTCCCGATGCAGAGCTAGTCGTGCACCAGCGTGAGGTTTCTTTCTGGGAAGACGACGGCAATCTCAGCCGAGCGAGTGAGCGTGCTCGTGGCAACTTTCTGTTTGCTCGGAAGGTATTCGATCAGTACCGAGAGAAAATGCGCACGTTTACTGATAACGAAGTCCTCCCTGGCATCAGTGCGACGCCCCTTCTGGGGCATACGGCGGGGCATTCCGGTTATCGCCTCGAATCCGATGAGAGGAGTCTGTTGATCTGGGGGGATATCGTTCATTTCCCTCAAGTCCAGATTGCCCGTCCCGACGTATCCATTGCATTTGACCAAGACCCGCTGCTTTCCGCCGCCACACGTTCAAAGTTGTTGGATGTCGTCAGCTCGGACAAGATTCTTATCGCGGGTATGCACCTTGGCGAGCTTGGATTTGCACATGTCGAGCGGATAGGCAAGACCTACAAAATTTCCTACGAAACTTAGCGGCTGTTCGAGATGCCTACGATGCATCGGCTGCGGCGAATGAGGTCATTGATCCTACGGCGCCTCCTGCCAGCGGTCGAACAGAAAATCGCTGAACGCCGTCAGCCGGCGTGGGCTGCAATCGTCACTCCTCATTTGCGGCGCATACGTGGTGCCACACCGGTCAGATGCTCACGTACACACGCCCAGGCTCTGTGAAGGCTGTTGCGCAGTGACACGGCATCAAGGGTCATGATGCGTAATGAAACCCCGCAGTCGTTGGGCAATGCGCTGACACCCAGGTAGCTGTCGGGGTGAGTGGGCAGGGCATTGCGCAATGCGGTTTTCAGCGCTTCGACAGGCAAGCCCTGACCCACGAGCATGAATGTCGCCAGGGTCTGGAAGGCACCACCGACGCCCGGTAATTGCCGCAGCAGGTCTTGCCCGTTCAGCGCCAGGCGATCGCCGGCCAGCAAACGGCCTGCCGGGCAGCGCACTTCCAGGTCGGCGCGGTAGACATCGAAGAGGCCGGCACTGTCCTGGGGGGTGTGCAGGCAAAACGCGTCGCACAGCATCACCCTGGCGCCCGGGTGCAGATTCACCCTTACCTGGCTGTGCAGTTTTGCCTGGGGAAACAGGATCGTCGCCATAGGCAGGTACTCCAGTAATGCTCCGCGTTCTGCAGTGAGGTTGACGGTCTGGCGTGCCGATTGCTCGAGCATGCTGTGGGCTACCGTCGCCGCGCCAGTGCTGACATGCACTTGAGTGTCCGGCCCGGCATGCAGGTGCATCCGCAACTCCTGGCCTGCGAAAATCCCGCCCGAGCACGACTGCACATACACGGCCGCCATGCCTTTCGGGTCGTCCGGCAGCTTCAGGGTGCGGCCCAGGTGAAAGGGATAGCCCACGCGCTGTTCGCTGATATAACTGGCGCCGGACGGCGCTTTGCTGAAGGCAATCCGGGCCTGCACCTGCGAGGATGCCTTGGGCGGTGCAATCAACGGGCGAAACAGTTCCTGCGGCGCGTTCATGGTCGGTCAAACAACACGGCGCGGCTGATGGCGTCGACGACCGCGTCGACCCCGTCACCCGTCGCGCAGTTGGTGAACAGCACGGGCCGGCCGTTGCGGGCTTCGGCTGATTCGCGACGCATGCGTGGCAGATCCACGCCCACATAGGGCGCCAGATCATATTTGTTGACCACCAGCAGATCACAGCTCAACACGCCGGGCCCTCGTTTGCGCGGGATGTCATCGCCGCCGGCGACATCAATGACAAAGATCCAGTAATCCACCAGATCCAACGAGAAGGTCGAGGCCAGGTTATCGCCGCCGGACTCAATCAGGATCAGGTCCAGGTTCTCGAATCGCGCTTCCAGCTCGTCGGCCATTTGCAGGTTCAGCGTCGGGTCTTCGCGGATCGCCGTATGCGGGCAGGCGCCGGTTTCCACCGCGAGCACCCGTTGTGGGTCGATCAGGCCGCTGCGCTGCACGCGTTCGGCGTCCTCGCGGGTGGCCAGGTCGTTGGTGATGATGGCCAGCTCGGTGCCGCGCGCGATGAAGCGCGGAATCAGTTGCTCCAGCAGGCGAGTCTTGCCCGAGCCGACCGGGCCGCCGATCCCGACGCGCGCGGCGCCGGGGTGGGGTTGCGGCTGCGGTGCGGCGTTGAATGCAGTGCTCATTAGCAGGTTCCTTTTATTGGCTGTGATCAGCGCAGCATGTAGCGCTGGGCCAAGGGCACTTCGCTGACCGGCTCGCAGGTCAGGCGCTCACCGTCGGCGTACACATCGAAGGTCTGGGGGTCGACGCGAATGTCCGGGCAGGCGTCGTTGTGCAGCATGTCGGACTTGCGCAGCGTGCGGGTGCCGAAGGCCGGCAACAGGGCTTTTTTCAGGCCCAGTTTCTCAGCGGTATCGGCCTCCACCGCAAGGCGATTGACGAAATTCACCGACAGTGCCTGTTTGGCCTCACCAAAGGCCCCCCATTGCGGGCGCATGATCAGGGGTTCGCAGGTGTACAGCGAGGCTGCCGAGTCGCCCATCACGCCGTGCACGATAAACCCGCCCTTGACCACCAGCTCCGGCTTGATGCCAAAAAAGGCCGGCCGCCATAGCACCAGGTCAGCGAGCTTGCCCGGCTCCAGCGAGCCGATGTAACTGTCGATGCCGAACACCCGCGCAGCGTTGATCGTGTACTTGGCGATGTAACGCTTGATGCGTTCGTTGTCGCCCAATCCGGTTTTTTCTTCCGGTAGACGGCCGCGTTGCTCTTTCATCTTCGAGGCCAGTTGCCAGGTGCGGCAGATCACCTCGTTGATGCGCCCCATGCCCTGGCTGTCGGAACCCAGGATCGAAATTGCGCCGGTGTCGTGCAGGATGTCTTCGGCGGCGATGGTCTGCGGACGCACTCTGGATTCGGCGAACGCCACGTCTTCCGGCACGTCCGGATTAAGGTGATGGCAGACCATGATCATGTCCAGGTGTTCGTCGAAGGTGTTGACGGTGTACGGATTGGTCGGGTTGGTCGAGGAGGGGATGCAGTTGGCTTTTCCCGCCACGCTGATGATGTCCGGGGCGTGGCCGCCGCCTGCGCCTTCGGTGTGGTACATGTGGATCGTGCGGTCGCCGATGGCGGCCAGGGTGTCTTCGAGAAAACCCGATTCATTCAAGGTGTCGGTGTGCAACTGCACCTGGAAGTCGTATTCATCGGCCACCTTGAGGCAGGTATCGATCACGGCGGGCATCGCGCCCCAGTCCTCGTGGATCTTCAATCCCAGGCAGCCACCGCGCAGTTGGCCTAGCAGCGATTCCGGCTTGCTGGAATTGCCCCTGCCGAGAAAGCCGAAATTGATTGGCCAGGCTTCAGAGGCCTGCAGCATCTTGCCGACGTTCCATTCGCCGCCGCAGTCGATCCCCACGGTAATCGGCCCGAGCGAGCCGCCGATCAGCGTCGTCAGGCCCGCCGCCAGCGCGTGATCGCACAGTTGCGCCGAGTCGAAATGCACGTGCACATCGATCCCGCCCGGCGTGACGATCAGGCCTTCTGCGTCGCGCACGGTGGTTGCGACGCCACAGATCAATTGCGCATGGACACCGTCCATGACCTGCGGATTACCGGCCTTGCCGATGGCCACGATCTTGCCGTCCTTGATGCCGATGTCGCCTTTGACGATGCCGATCACCGGGTCGATGATCAGCGCGTTGCAGATCAGCATGTCCAGCGCGCCGTCTGCGCTGTCATGCCCTGGCATCAGGCCCATGCCGTCACGCAGGGTCTTGCCGCCGCCGTGCAGGCATTCATCGCCGGGCACCGCGTAGTCGAATTCCACCTCGGCCAGCAGCGACGTATCCCCCAGGCGCACCGCGTCGCCAGTGGTGGGGCCGTACATCGCGGCGTATTCCTTGCGCGTCATCGTTGCCATGGGTCATGCCCCCTTGAACTGTTGTGCGCGGGCTCGATCAAGCGCGATGGCTTTGCAGGCCGGATCGTGCAGGTTGCCATTGGTCAAACCGCTGAAACCGTGGATGTCCCCCGTGCCGCCGAATTGCACCAGCTGCACTTCGCGCAGCTCCCCCGGCTCAAAACGCACGGCGGTGCCCGCAGGAATGTCCAGGTGCATGCCGAAGGCGGCGGCGCGCGGGAAATCCAGCGCCTTGTTGACTTCGAAAAAGTGGTAGTGACTGCCGATTTGCACCGGCCGGTCGCCGGTATTGATGGCCCGTACGGTGGTCGTGGGGCGACCGCTGTTGAGTTGTATATCGCCCTCGGGCGAGATGATTTCGCCAGGCGTCGGCATGACGGCCAACGGCAACCGGCCGGGTCGAATCGGCTGATGCACGGTGACCAGTTTGGTGCCATCGGGGAACGTACCTTCCACCTGCAGTACCGGCAGCAGCTCGGCCACGCCGGGCATGACGTCGTCAGTGTTGAGGAGTGTCGAGCCGAAACCGATCAGCTCGGCCACGCTGCGCCCCTCACGGGCGCCTTCGAGGATTTCATCGGCAATCAGCGCCGAGGCTTCCGGAAAGTTCAGGCGCAGCCCTTTGGCGCGGCGTTTGCGCGAGAGTTCGGCGGCGGTGTACAGCGTCAGCCGCTCAAGTTCGGTGGGCGTCAGCAGCATGTTCAAGCTCCTGTGTCGGCAGCAGGCGTTTTCGTGCCCGCCACCTCAATTGGCGAAAAGACGGAGGTCCTGGGTTTCGTGCCGCATCACGGCGATCTCGGCCATGGGCGTGAAGCCGCTGGCGTCGTCGAGGGCGAGCGGCGCCTGAGCAAGCAGTTGCAGCAGCAAGGGCTGGATGTCGGTGAGCACCCGCTGCGCATCCACATGCCCTATTACGCCCAGGCGCACAGCGGCACTGACCAGTCCGGTGCATAACCCATGGGCGGCAGCGAGTTGGCAGTGCTCGAGTTGCATGCCGAGTTGTTGCCACAGCAGCCCTTGCAGCACCGGCAAATGCCCCGGTGTTGCCCGGGCGAGCACGTGTTGCTGGTAAGCGGCAGCGCCGGGGGTACCGAGCGCGACATGCACGCCCAGCAACGATTGACCGACTCGACGTGAGCCTTGGCGCAGTTCCTCTGCCAGGGTCAGGGCCTCGATGTGACTGTCCAGGTCCATCAGAGTGGCGAGGTCAGCCGCTGCATGCCAGGCGGCGCATAAAAACACCCGGTCAAAACTGTTCCAGCGATGACGCAATTGACCTTCGACGAAGGCCCGCACCTGAATGCTGCGATCATTCTGCAGGCCGCGCTGACGGCGCCTGACAGGGACGGGGTCGGTCAACGAGTCGTTCTGCCCCAGGCGCGCATCGGCCACCAGCGTTTCCAGCCCCCATGACCAGGCAACCGCGCCACCGGGGAAAAAACTGTCTGCCTGTTGCAGCGCCAACAGGCTGCTGCGCAACTCGGCCGGTGCGGCGTTCATAGGCGCAGCACCCGGCCGTCCGCGAGCAGCGGCGCCAGACGCTCGAGGTAGTCGGCCTCCGGGCCATTCAGCGGGATTCGTAACGCAGTGCCTGCAAAGCGCACGGCCCAGTGCATGTTGCCGGCGAAATACCCCAGCTCCAGCGCTGCGGCAGCGTCCCGCGGTTGCAGGTCGAGAAAGTGCACGTCCTGCATGTGCACGACGATGGCGCGCTGACCGTCGAGCATCAGCACCGAGCCGTTACGCAGTTGCTGATGGCGCTCCAGTCGAATCGCACAGTCGGTGCCGCGATCACTGGCCAGGCGCAGGCGATGACGCTGAATGTCGCTGGCCGACAGGCTGAGGGTTTCGACCAGGCCTGCGTGGCTGAGGTCATGCAAACGGTCGGCGAGGGCAGGGTCGCTGGCCTGGCCCAGAATGCGGTCGAGGATCAACATGGTGTGTGCTCCCAGGTCCGGTTTCAGATGGTCAGGTAGCGCAGGATGCGCTCGCGGTCGACGGTTTCGCGGACCTCGCTGTGCACGAACTCGCCTTTCTCGATGATCAGGTAACGGTCGGCCACCGCCATCGCAAACGACAGCACCTGTTCGGAGACGATCAGCGAAAACCCCCGTTCTTTTTTCAGCAGGTTCAGGGCCCGGGCGATGTCCTTGATGATCGACGGCTGAATGCCCTCGGTCGGCTCATCCAGGATCAACACTTTGGGGTTGGAGACCAGCGCGCGGGCAATCGCCAGCTGTTGCTGCTGGCCGCCGGAGAGGTTGCCGCCCTTGCGTCGACGCATCTCGAACAGCACCGGGAAGTACTCGTAGATGTAGTCGGGAATCGGTGCGGCAGGGGCGCCCTGCATGCCGGTGAGGATGTTTTCCTCCACCGTCAGGTACGGAAAAATCATCCGCCCCTGCGGCACGAAGCCCACCCCGGCGGCGACCCGCTCATAGCTCTTGCTGGCGGTGAGTTCCCGGCCCGCCAGCGTGATGCTGCCGCTGCGCGCCGGCAGCATGCCCACCAGGCTTCTGAGCAGGGTGGTCTTGCCCATGCCGTTGCGACCCATGATCGCCAGGGACTCGGCCGGTGCGAGGGTCAGGTCGAGATTGCGCAGCACATGGCTGTCGCCGTAATACACGTTCAGGTTATTGACGGTCAGCATGCTCAGTGCCCCAGGTAGACGTCGATGACGCGAGGATCGTTTTGCACCTGATCCATCGAGCCGTAGGCCAGGGTTTTGCCCTGGTGCAGGACGGTGACTTTGTCAGCCACTGACTTCACGAACTCCATGTCGTGCTCGATGATCACCATGGCGCGGCCCTTGGCGATGCGCTTGAGCAGGCCTGCGGTCTTTTCCCGCTCGCCTGCACTCATGCCGGCCACCGGCTCGTCCAGCAGTAACAGTTCCGGGCGCTGCATCAGCAGCATGCCGATCTCCAGCCACTGCTTTTGCCCGTGGGACAACAGCCCGGCTTTGCGCCCCAGCTGGTCCTGCAGGAAAATCATCTCGGCGGTCTGCTCGATCTCTGCTTGCAGGGCCGGGTCTTTGCGGGCGAACAGGCAGTTGAAAATGCCGCGTTTGCCGGGCGACGAGATGTCGAGGTTCTCGCGCACGGTGAGGTCTTCATACACCGAAGGGTTCTGGAACTTGCGCCCAACGCCCGCGCGGGTGATCTGGTATTCGATCATGTTGGCCAGTTGCAGGTCCTTGAAACGAATGCTGCCGGCACTCGGGCGGGTTTTGCCGCAGATCATGTCAAGCAGGGTGGTCTTGCCCGCGCCGTTAGGCCCGATCACCACGTGCACCTGGTTTTCTTCGACGTAGAAATTAAGGCTGTCCACTGCCTTGAAACCGTCGAACGACACCGTGAGGTCTTCGACACTCAGCAACAGGCCACTCATGACGGCACCTCCTGTTTGTTGTGGCCAAGGCGTTGCAGCAAACCGGCCAGCCCGGTCGGCAAGAACAGCACCACGCCCATGAACAGGAAACCGATGAAGTACTGCCAGAAGTTGACGAAATTTTCCGACAGGTAGGTTTTGGCCACGCCGATCAACAGCGTGCCGTACACCGCACCGACCAGCGACAGACGCCCGCCGAGGGCTGCGTAAATCACGATTTCGGTCGAAGGAATGATGCCCACCAGCGACGGCGACGCGAGGCCGACCTGCAGGGTGAACATCACCCCGCCGAGCGCCGAGATCAGTGCCGCCACGGCAAAGATGAACGCTTTGAACAGCGCCGTGTTGTAGCCGGAAAACCGTACGCGGTCCTCACGGTCACGGATCGCCACCACCACTTTGCCCAGCCGGCTGCGCAGGATGAACCCGCACAACGCCACGCAGCCCAGCAGCAACAGGGTGGTGATCAGGTACAGAATCCAGGGCGTTTGAGGCGTTTGCAGGCTCAGGCCAAAGGCGGTCTTGAAGTCGGTCAGGCCGTTGACACCGCCGGTGTAGCCTTGCTGGCCGATGATCATGATCGACATGATCGCCGCCAACGACAGGGTGATGATCGAGAAGTACACGCCGCCCACGCGCTTCTTGAAATACGCGTAGCTGAACACAAACGCGAGCAATGCCGGGAGGACGAGGATCGCCGCAAAGGTGAATGTCGCCGACTCGAAAGGCTTCCACCACCAGGGCAGCGCGTCGACGCTGTTCCAGATCATGAAGTCCGGCAACGCCGAGCCGTAGAAGGCGGCGAGCGCGCTCGCCGCTTCGTCGTTGGCGGTGGCTTCAAGTTTCAGGTACATCGCCATCATGTAGCTGCCGAGGCCAAAGAAGATGCCCTGGCCCAGGCTGAGTATCCCGCCGTAGCCCCAGATCATCACCATGCCCACGGCGCAGAACGCCAGGCTCAGGTATTTGCCGGCCAGGCCCAGGCGAAAGTCGCCCAGGCTCAGGGGCAATATCACCAGCAACAGCAGCGACAGCCAGACCAGGCTGTGGCGCTCGAGCAACGGCAGCAACCCGGTGCGCAGCCGGCGCGTGGTCTGCGTCGACGTGTTGGGGCGGGTGAGGGGCGTCTCAGTCATATCGTTCATCTCAGCGTCTCACTTTCGCGGCGAACAAGCCGTTGGGGCGGAAGAACAGCAGCACGATCACCACCAGCAGCGTGATGGCTTTGGCCATGGACCCGGTGGTGAGGTATTCCAGCGAAATCTGCGTCTGGCCGATGGCGAAGGCCGACAGGAAGGTGCCCAGCAAACTCTCTACCCCGCCAAACACCACGACGATGAAGGTGTCGACCAGGTACTGTTGGCCGCTGACCGGGCCGGTCGAGGCCAGCATGGTGAACGAGCTGCCGGCGATCCCGGCCAGCCCGCAGCCCAGGGCAAACGTGACCGCATCGACACGGGCGGTGTTAATGCCGGCTGCCCCCGCCATGGCGCGGTTCTGGGTCACCGCGCGAATGCGCAGCCCCCAGCGGCTGCGGTACAAAAACAGAAACACGGCGCCGGCGATCACCAGTGTCAGGCCGATGATGAAAATCCGATTGAGCGGCAGTTCCAGGCCTTCGCTGATCTTCCATGCGCCTTGCAGCCATTGCACCGTGGGCACGCTGACTTCCTTGGGGCCGAAGACCTGGCGGAACACCTGCTGCAGCACCAGCGACAGGCCCCAGGTCGCCAGGAGCGTGTCGAGCGGGCGGTTGTACATGAAGCGAATAAAGCAGCGTTCGAGCAGGAAACCGAACGCGAAGGTCACGACGAAGGCCACGCCGATGCCGATCACGAAATACCAGCCCATGTAGTCGGGAAAGTAGCGCGCAAACACCACGGACGTGACGTAGGTCATGTACGACCCCATCGCCATCAACTCGCCGTGGGCCATGTTGATTACGCCCATCAGGCCGAACACGATGGTCAGCCCCAGGGCCATCAGCACCAACACCGAGAACAGCGAAAACCCGCTGAAGACCTGCATCACCAAAATATCGAAAGTCATTGCGTCGCTACCTGTCGCTGCACGTTGGCGGACCGCGTGGGCGGGAGAGGGCGCGAGTCAGATCGCGCCCGATCCTGCATCACAGTTTCGGGAAAGGGTTGGGCTCGATGGGCGCGGACTCGTAGATCACGTCAACCTGGCCCTGGGCGTTGAGGGTGCCGATGCGCGCGCGCTTCCACAGGTGGTGGTTGTCCTTGTGGACCTTGACCTCGCCTTCAGGCGCGTCGAGGGTCAGCTCCGAGGACGCGGCGATCACGGCCGGGACGTCGAAACTGCCGGCTTTTTCCACGGCTTTCTTCCACAGGTACACGGCGGTGTACGCGGCCGCCATCGGGTCGCCGACTACGCGTTTGTCGCCATAGCGGGCCTTGAAGGCGGCGACGAATTTCTCGTTGACCGGGTTTTTCAGGCTCTGGAAGTAGCTCATGCAGGTGAGAAAACCGGTGAGGTTTTCGGCGCCGATGCCGGTGACTTCTTCTTCGGTGACGGCCAGCGCCATCAGTGTCTGGTTGCTGCTGTCGATGCCGGCGGCCTTGAGCTGTTTGTAGAACGCCACGTTTGAGCCACCGACGATGGTGGACAGCACGATGTCGGGCTTGGCGGCCTTTATTTTGTTGATCACCGAGGAGAACTCGATGTTGCCCAGGGGCAGGTAATCCTCACCAACGATGGATCCGCCCTGCTTGGTCACCGACGCCCGTGCCAGCTTGTTGGTGGTGCGCGGCCAGATGTAGTCCGAGCCCACGAGGTAGACGGTCTTGCCTTTGTTGGCCATCAACCAGCTGACGGCTGCCAGGGTTTGCTGCGACGCTTCGGCGCCGGTGTAGATGATGGCCGGGGATTTTTCCAGGCCTTCATAGAACGTCGGGTAATACAGCAACGCCTTGTTGCGTTCGAACACCGGCAACACCGCTTTACGCGACGCCGAGGTGAAGGCGCCGAACGTGGCGACAACGTGATCGTTTTCCAACAGCTTGCGCGCCTTCTCGGCGAAGGTCGGCCAATCGCTGGCACCGTCCTCGACGATCGGTTCGATGGTCTTGCCGAGCACGCCACCGCTGGCGTTGATTTCGTCGATGGCGAGTTTTTCCGCATCCACCACCGAGGCCTCACTGATGGCCATGGTGCCGGTCAGCGAGTGGATGATACCGACCTTCACGGTCTCGGCTGCCTGCACCTGGCTGACCAGGGAAAACGGCAACAGGCTGAAGGCGCCCAGCAACAGGGCATGCTTGATCAAACGGCGTTTGTCGTTGTGCATTCACTTCTCTCCAGGAATAAAAAAAGCCCGACATCCCGGCTAAATCAATAGTCGGGAAATCAGGCTTCTTGTGCCGAATCTGGCGGGACAGCTGTGTCCGATCCAGTCGTACGCGAGGTGCTTCCCTACTTGCCAAGGGGGCGTAGGGCAAACAGCTGGCGCGATGTCTCTGGAGAGTTATAGCAAGGGCAGTGCCAATTGCGATCAGGGCGTTTTCCGGGCAGTCGAAGGGGCGTGCGAGTGACGCCTGCATCTATTGCCGCGTGTCACTGGCCTGCGCTGCTTTGGCGCGAATGCACCCTGAATGCACCAATACCGTGAGCGTGTGGGCGGCATGGATGGGCTCCACGGCAAGGATTGAAACCGGCCGGCGCCGCGGGTGCAGCTCGTCCATGGCGTGTGGCCCACTATCTGCATGAGCGACAGGCAACACCCTCGCAGGGTCCCTTGTCACACGCCCATCCTCGGCAGGTGTGGAAGGCCCCTCGCATGACTGGCCCTGACAGTGTTGTCGCGCCAGCCCCAGGCACAACCCGCCTGAGAGCAGCCATTTTGTTATACGGCGTCTCGCTCAATCATTATTTGCACAGGCCTCCAGACCCCCATCCACGAGCGGGTGTCTTTTCTCACGTTGAACAAGGTTGATAGGCATGGTTGACCAGTCGATCCGCATAGGCGGTCTGTTTTCCGATACCGGTGTCACGGCGGCTGCCGAGGGCTCGACGATGCGCGGCGCGCAGTTCGCAATTGCGCAGATCAATGCGGCAGGCGGGGTCGATGGTCGCCCGCTGCAGTTGATCACCCGTAACCCCGATTCAACGCCTGCGCTGTACGCCATGCACATCGAATCGCTGATCCGCGAAGAACACCTGCGGTTTTTCTTTGGTTGCTACACTTCGGCTGCACGCAAGGCGGCACTGCCGATTGTCGAGCGCTACGACGCCCTGTTGCTGTACCCGGTGTATTACGAAGGTTTCGAGTATTCGCGCAACATCATCTACACCGGCGCCACACCGAATCACAATGCCCTGCCGCTGGGCAATTACATGCTCGACAACTTCGGCAATCGCGTGTTGATGATCGGTTCCGAGTACGTCTACCCGTACGAAACCAATCGCTTGATGAGCGACCTGTTGTACGAGCGTGGCGGTACCAAGCTGGGCGAGTATTATCTGCCGCTGAAAAACGCGCGTCCGGAAGATTTTGCCAAGCTGATGGTCAAGGCCAGGGAGCTCCAGCCCTCGTTTATTTTCTCGACGGTCGTCGGCGAAACCATGGGGCATTTGTACCAGGCCTACGCCGACGCAGGCTTTGACCCCTCGGTGATGCCGATTGCCAGCCTGACGACCAGCGAAACCGACATCCAGCAAATGGGGATTCACCTGGGGGCGGGACATATTTCGGCGGCTACGTATTTTCAGTCGGTGGACACGCCGACCAACCGCCAATGCATCGCCCAATACCGGGAGTTGTTTGGTCAACACCAGGTCACTGACCGTTGCTGGGAGGCGGCGTACTTTCAGGTGCACTTGCTGGCCAAGGCGATCGTTCGAGCTGGCAGCACGCAAGTGGAGGATGTGCTGCAGGCCATGCGCGGGCTGGAATTCGAAGCGCCACAAGGACGCATTCGGGTCGATGCCAACAATCACCACACGTACCTGTTTTCGCGGATCGGCCGGGCCAACGTCGAGGGCCAATTCGACATCCTTTACGAAAGCCAGAGTGCACTCAAGCCTGACCCTTACGCCATTGCACCCAATTTCAATGAATGGTCCGGCTCGGTGGGGAGACGTCCATGACCTTGCGCGCCGCCAAGAAACGCCTGCGCAACGACAGCGCGACAGGCATCAAGGACCTGCGCGACGTCAGCGTATTGGTAATGCACCCGGATGACGAGGATGGACGCAACCTGATCGAGCAGTTGCAGCGCATCGGTTGTCAGGTGCGTGTGCAATGGCCGATCCCGGAGCGCTTGAGCGCCGAGGCGGACGTGATCGTGTTGGCGGTGTCGCCGGAAAGCCTGTCGACCAACACGCCATGGCTGCTCCACGCCAGCACGCCGCCGATCATTCCGGTGATTGCCTATGAGAACCCGATCATCGTCGAGGCATTGGTGCAGTTGAACGCTTGCTCTGTCATTCCTTCGCCCGTGAAGTCGTTCGGGTTGCTGACCGCTTTGGCGATCACGCTGAGTCAGTCACGCAAGGCCCGCGAACGGGAACGACACGTCAAGCGCCTGGAAGGGCGCATGGCGGTCATGCGCACCGTGCAGCAGGCGAAAATAATCCTTATCGAAACCAAGGGCATGTCGGAGACCGATGCCTACAACGCCTTGCGAGACCAAGCCATGGCCAAGCGCGAACCGGTGGAAAAAATCGCCGAAGCGCTGGTCAAGGCCCATGAGTTGTTCCGACAAGCCTGTTCCTGAACAGCCTTTGAGCATCAAGCTTGTGAGGGCTTGATCCTCTTCTGCGTGGACGTTTGCCATACGCCTCCCTTGGCAGGTATGGATCACCGCGTGGCGACCGGCGTGGACAATGGAGTCCTCCGGAGCGAGCCGTAACCTGTGCAGTGGGCACGGGTGGCGCGCGTCAATGATCGCCCGAGATCGGGTGGTTCTTAACGTCATTTGGAGAACACCATGTCCGTAAAACGCCCCGGCAAAGCCGACTTTCTGATTGCCGCCGAAGACCACGGTTATCACCTGACAGATCGCCAGATGGAGGCCTTCCTCAACCTGGCCGATGAAACGTTGAATTCCTACGAAGCCATCGATGCGCTCTACGCTGCCAACGTCGCGCAGCAACCGCCTGAACGCGAATACAACAAAGCCGCCGAGGCAGACAACCTGCACGGCGCCTGGTACGTGAAAACCCGAATCGTCGGCGCGGCGCAAGGCCCGTTGGCCGGCAGGACGGTGGTCATCAAGGACAATGTGTCGGTGGCTGGCGTGCCCATGGCTAACGGCTCATTGAGCCTGGACGGTTATATCCCGTCCGAAGACGCCACTGTGGTCAAACGCTTGCTGGCGGCCGGGGCCACGGTGGTGGGCAAGTCGGTGTGTGAAGACTTGTGTTTTTCCGGGGCAAGTTTTACCTCCGCCAGCGGCCCGGTTAAAAACCCCTGGGACCTGACGCGCAACGCAGGCGGCTCGTCCAGCGGCAGTGCGGTGCTGGTGGCGCTTGGCCAAGTCGACATGGCCATCGGCGGCGATCAGGGCGGTTCGATCCGGATGCCGTCGGCCTGGAGCGGCATCGTCGGGCACAAGCCGACTTACGGCCTGGTGCCTTACACCGGCGCTTTTCCGATTGAGCGGACCATCGACCATGTGGGCCCGATGGCCAATAACGTACGCGATGTGGCAGCGATGCTCGATGTCATTGCGGGGGCCGATGGGCTTGATTCCCGGCAGAAAAATCCGCCAGCGGTCAACTGCCTCGCGACGCTGGAGCAGGGCGTGGCCGGCTTGAAAATCGGCTTGCTGCGAGAAGGTTTTGCGATCCCGGGAATGTCCGAGCCGCAGGTGGACGCCCTGGTCAAGGCGGCGGTTGCCCAGCTTGAAAGCCTGGGCGCCAGCGTCGGCGAAGCAAGCGCGCCGTGGCACGCCGGCGTGGCGTTGGATCTGTGGAACGTGATTGCCACTGACGGCGCGGCGTATCAGATGCTGCAGGGCAATGGTTACGGCATGAACGTCGACGGTTATTACGACCCGGACATCATGAGTTACTTCGGCGAAAAACGCCGCGAACACGCCGATGCGTTGTCCAGTAGCGTGCGAGCGGTTGCGTTGACCGGTCACTACAGCCTGAAAAACCTGCATGGCGCCTACTACGCCAAGGCGCGGATGCTGGTACCGGAGTTGACGCGCCAGTACGACGAGGCATTCAAGGATTTTGACGTGTTGGTGATGCCCACCATGCCCTTCGTAGCCACGCCGTTGACCGCCGCGGACGCCCCCGTCGAGGAGTACGTGCACAGTGCACTGGACATGCTCGCCAATACCGCGCCGTTTGACCTCACGGGGCACCCCGCGACATCGATCCCGGCGGGGCTTGCGGACGGTTTGCCGGTCGCCATGATGATCGTTGCTCCGCGCTTCCAGGACGCCCTCGCACTGCGCGTTGCCCAGGCCTACGAACACGCCCGTGGCGTATTCCCTAAACCCCCGGCGCTGTAAACCGATGGCCTGCCCAGGCGCTGGCGAATACGTTCGCTGGCGACTGGGCCTGGAATGGCCAGCGCGCAACGCCTGCTGGCAGAAGGCTGGCGTGTGCAGGGGCTGAGTCGCCGCGCTGCCGGTATCGACCATCCGCGCTTTCACTGGACTGAATGCGATCTGAGTGACTTGCAGGCCTTGGATCAAGCCTTGCAGCCCATCGAAACGGTGGATGCCATCGTCCACGCGGCAGGTTTCATGCGCACCGCCCCGTTGGGGCAGTTGCAGCCGCAGGATGGCCAAGCCATGTGGCAGGTTCACGTGGCGGCGGCGAGCCATTTGGTCAACACCCTGCACGCCAGGCTGCACCCCGGCGCCCGAATCGTGATGATCGGCAGCCGCACGATGCAAGGCGTCGTGAAAAGACCTGCGCGGGGTCTTTAGCCGGCTGCAAGTATTCTGTTAATCCCTGGAACCACATCACCTCGACAAAATCACCGCTGATTTTCAGATCGCCTGTACGCAAGCCCGTCAGGAATTCATCCTTGCTGTCTTTAGCCGACAGAATGGCGAAGCCTCTTTCTGTGTTTCTGAACGACAGCGTGAATGCCGGCTTTTGCGTTAAACCTGCGGCGGATTTTATCTTTCCGTTCGCAACGGTGAAGTAGCGACCCACGCCATCCTCTGTTCGAATCTGAAAGACCAACGACTTGCCTTTAACAAATTTTGCGCAGCCGGGGTTTTTCTTGATGGCCCGCTGTAACAGCTTGGTCAGCGCCCACAACAAAAATTTAAACTTCAGCATGATGTGCTGGCTCCGTAAGTTGTCATTCGCTGAGGAACGCGATGGCGTGTTTCAGAAAGCGCTCAGGGCATTGGAATTGGGCGCCGTGGCCCGCATCCGGGTACAGGAATAACTGGGCGTTCGGGATGTTCTGGGCCATGTACCAGGAGTTGACTGTTGGAATCATGACGTCATTCATGCCGTTCAGGATGAACGTTGGCTGTTTGATAGTGCGCAGATGATTGAAGGGATCATTTGGGTCCAGCTTGGGCATAAAGTGCATGTGGGCTTCGATCTGTGCCTGCATCACCTGCACAGAGCTGGGTGGATCCTGGTCGACACGCTGATGACGGCGCTCCCAGAACTCGAGCCCTGCCTGCCGCGCCGTCTCGGAGCGACCGAAAAACAGAAACAGAAAATCGTCCACTGTGGGAATGGGCCGTGGTGCGGCCTCCAGCACACCGGGGTCTGAGTCCGGATTACCGCCACGAGGCCCGGTACCCAGCAGCATCAGTTTGCGCACGAGGTCGGGATGGCGTCGTGTCAGGTCCTGGGCGATAAAACCGCCAAGCGAGAAACCCAACGCATCGACTGTTGATAGACCGAGTGCGCGGATCACTGCGGCAGCGTCGTCGGCCATCAGCTCAATTCGGTTACGCGGCTCTCCGGAAGAAGAGGCAATGCCGCGACCGTTGTAGAGGATGACCTCGCGCCCTGCCGCCAGCCCATCCGTCATGATGGGGTCCCAATGATCCATGCCGCCACGGAAATGCTGGAGGAGGAACAGCGGAGGCTGATCTGTCTTGTCATTGCCCCAGCGGCGATAGGCAAATGTCTCGCCATCGACGTCGATATACAGGGTAGGGGCGGTTAAATGGCTATGGCTCATTTTGAAGTCCTCCAAGGGGTTGTCATCTGATGCAGCAAACCATGGCTGTTTGGGTACAGATTGCACCCGCGCGGGTTGGCCGCTCCGGGCTCGATGTCTGGTTGCACGGCGACGGGTGTTGACGGAGCAATGCGACTTCGCAGTGTTACTGCTGCAACATCAAGCTACGCCAGACGATTACAGGCTGAGCCGCGTCTTCAGGTACTTTGCTGGTCGGTGATTTCGCGGGTGTCGCTTGATCCTGATGTGGGCCTGTGTGTCCTGTATCGGGCGGTGCGGCTGCGGTTGATTCAACGCACTCATTGATGTCGCACTTATCGTTATTCAACTTCATCTTTCCAGCCTTTTGCGCACTCCTGCCTTACCCCTTGTGCCCCCAGTCGTGGTCGTTCTGTAATCGACGCTGGCTCGTTTGGTGCCAGAACACAGGTAACGACACCAAGCACGCCATTTATACGGAGTTACCTGGACCTTCCCGGATACAAGCTTCGGTCACTCAGTGAGAGGGGTGCACAAATAAAACCTGGCCCGGTCGGGCACTGCCTAGTTGGCGGCAGCGCTGGCTTCGGCCAGTGTCGGGTAGTCGATGTAGCCCGTCGCACCGCCGCCGTAGAGGGTGGTGGGGTCGAAGGCGGACAGCGGCGCACCGGCCTTGAGCCGCTCCACCAGATCCGGGTTGCCGATAAACGGGCGGCCAAAGGCGATGAGGTCAGCCTTGTCCTGCGCAAGCCGCGAGTTGGCCAGGTTTTGGTCGTAGCCATTGTTGGCGATGTAGGTGTTCTGGAAGCGCTGGCGCAACGCATCGAAATCAAACGGCGCCACGTCGCGTGGCCCACCGGTCGCGCCTTCGACGACGTGCAGGTAAACGATGTCGAGCGCATTGAGTTGGTCGACGATGTAATCGAACTGAGCCTGCGGCTCACTGCTCGACACACCATTGGCGGGCGAGACCGGCGACAGGCGAATGCCCGTGCGGTCCGCGCCAATCTCGGCGACCACGGCAGCGGTCACTTCCAGCAACAGGCGCGCACGATTTTCGATCGAGCCGCCGTAGGCATCGGTACGCTGGTTGGCGCCGTCCTTGATGAATTGATCGAGTAAATAACCGTTTGCACCGTGGAGTTCCACGCCGTCGAAGCCGGCCGCAATGGCGTTTGCCGCTGCTTGGCGGAAATCGTTGACGATGCCTGGCAGTTCGTCGAGTTCGAGCGCGCGTGGCTCGGACACGTCGGCAAAGCCGTTATTGACGAAGGTCTTGGTCTGGGCACGGATGGCCGACGGCGCTACTGGGGCGGCACCGCCCGGTTGCAGGTCCACATGGGAAACCCGGCCAACGTGCCACAGTTGCACAAAAATCTTGCCGCCCTTGGCATGCACCGCTTCGGTGACCCGGCGCCAGCCGTCGATCTGCGCCTGGGTGTAAAGACCGGGTGTGTCTTGGTAACCCTGGGCCTGCGCCGAAATCTGGGTGGCCTCGGTGATCAGCAGCCCGGCTGAAGCGCGCTGGCTGTAGTAAGTGGGGGCGAACTCGCTGGGCACCAGTCCAGTGCCGGCGCGATTGCGCGTCAGGGGCGCGAGCACGATGCGGTTGGCGAGGGTCAGTGAGCCAAGGGTATAGGCAGTAAACAGATTTTGATCGGTCATGTGAGGTGTCTTCTGTGGCTGTGGCGGAAGAGGGATTGGCTTGTCTTTATGATGGTGGTCATAATCAAAACTGTCAATTATTTTGATTGCAATCAACATCTATGTACTATGGGCGTAGGTTTTTTGTGCAAGTTCGAGGTATCGCAGGTGAAAGTGACCAAAGCGCAGGCGCAGGCAAATCGCGAGCACATCGTCGAGACGGCCTCCGTGTTGTTTCGTGAGCGGGGGTTTGACGGCGTAGGTTTGGTGGATCTCATGGGGGCCGCCGGGTTCACCCACGGAGGTTTCTACAAACATTTCGGCTCAAAGGCCGATTTGATGGCCGAGGCTGCAGCCAGCAGTCTTTCCCGGTCGCTCGCCGGCACCGAGGCGCTTGATATTCAGACGTTCATCGATATCTACGTGTCGAGGGATCACCGTGACCGGCGTGGCGAGGGCTGCACCATGGCGGCCCTGTGTGGAGACGCGGCGCGTCAGTCGGATGAGCTGAAGCGTGCATTCGCCGAAGGCATAGACCGCATGCTGCAAGCGCTGGTGCAAAAGTCTCCGACCGTCGAAGACGCTGCGCCGGGCGAGACGAGAGCGAAGATGATCGACGTACTGGCTCATGCCGTTGGCGCGGTGGTGTTGTCGCGAGCGTGTCCGGATGATTCGCCGCTCGCCGATGAAATACTCGAGGTTTGCCACGCCCGGATATCGGCTTCCTTGCCGGTATCGCCAGGCAGCGAGCAATAGTCCGGGAGACCTCAAGCGCGCCTGCCGATGCGCTTCATGGGCGTGCGAGAGAGCAAGCGGTCGATCCTCGGTTGATCATCGATTTTCGCCAGCAGAGGCAGCGCCTCGGACAACAGCGCGTGGTGGCACTGGAAAACCCCGCCGCCCCGTCACGCGTTCACGTCAACGATGGTGCGCCCCTGAATTTTCCCTGCGAGCACGCGGCTGGCGATGTCAGGAACATCGCCGAGGCCAACCACCTTTGAGGTTCGGGCAAGCTTGTCCAGATCCAGGTCGCTGGCAAGGCGCGACCAAGCCTGCTGCCGTATCTGCTGAGGCGCATTGACCGAATCAATACCAGCAAGGGTGATGTTGCGCAGGATGAAGGGGAGCACAGAGGCGGGCAGATCCGCGCCTTGTGCAAGTCCGAAGGCCGCGACCACGCCACGATACCGGGTATGCGCCAGCACGTTAGCCAACGTATGGCTGCCGACAGAGTCAATGGCGCCCGCCCAGCGCTCTTCGGAAATCGGTGCGCCCGGTGAGGACAGGGTGTGGCGGTCGATGATTTCGTTCGCGCCGAGCGCGCGCAGGTAATCGGCTTCATCAAGCCGCCCGGTCGATGCGATCACGCGATAGCCCAGTTTGGACAGCAGGGCAATCGCCACCGATCCAGAGCCGCCATTGGCGCCGGTCACCAGGATGTCGCCGCGCGCGGGCGTCAGACCGCCATGTTCCAGTGCCAGCACGGACAGCATTGCGGTGTACCCCGCTGTGCCGATGGCCATGGCATCCCGGGCCGAAAACGCTGCGGGAATCTTGACCAGCCAATCACCGCTCACCCGTGCCCTCTGGGCGAAGCCGCCGTGGTGAGTCTGGCTGAGTCCCCAGCCGTTGGCCAGCACACGGTCGCCGGCCACAATGCCGGGATAGGTCGACGACTCTACGACACCGGCAAAGTCGATCCCCGGAATCAGCGGAAACCTGCGGATGATCGGTGACCGGCCACTGAGCGCCATCGCGTCCTTGTAGTTCACCGTTGAGTATTCGACCGCGACGGTGACGTCGCCCGGCATCAAATCCTCGTCCTCAAAGTCAACCAAGCGAGTTGAAAGGGTGTCACCGGTCTTGCTGGCGAGCAGTGCCTTGAATGTCATCGTCTTCTCCTGGTCAGGTGACCACGTGCGTTGCGCTAAATCAGTTGACCCAGCTGGAAACCTTGGGTTCGCCTGCGACCCACCTGAGGGTCGTTGAAGGTGACGATGCCCTTGTCCTTGCGCGTCCCGGCGAGGTTTTCCTGGACCATGGCGGCAAACTCGAAGGCCAAGCCCGCCTCGACGAAAGCAGGTGGGCGCGGTCAGATGGGCGCGCGAATTGCCAGCACCCTTGCGAGGCAAGTACTTCAATGATGTCGATCATAATCTTCGTCGTCAAGATCTTTGATTGCGATTGACATCAATGAGGGCTGTAGGCTTCACTGCTGGTCTATCTACACAGATCTTGAAGATGAAAGTCACTAAAGCGCAGGGGAACGCTATCAAGGCGGTCATGCGCCCAGTCGATCGCGACAACAGGGCCGATTCAATTGACGGAGCACAGCATGAAGTACACATCATTTGGAAAGACCGGTTTGCAGGTTTCACAGGTGGCGCTCGGCACGGGCAACTTCGGCACAGGCTGGGGTTATGGCGCCGATCCCGACGCCAGCAAAGCTGTGTTCAACGCTTATGCCGAAGCTGGCGGCAACTTCATCGATTCGGCTGACGTCTACCAATTCGGGCAATCCGAAGAACTGCTCGGTACATTGCTGGAAGGGCGGCGTGAGGATTTTGTGCTCGCCACCAAGTTCAGCAGTGGCGCAGTGCAGAATGCGAACCGACTGGTCACCGGCAACAGCCGTAAGGCCATGGTGGCTTCCGTGGAGGCAAGCCTGAAACGGCTCAAAACCGATCGGATTGATATTTACTGGGCGCATCACCCGGATGGCACCACGCCCCTTGAGGAAATCGTCCGAGGCTTCGAGGACCTGGCGCGTGCCGGCAAGATCCTGTACGCGGGCCTGTCGAACTTCCCCGCCTGGCGCCTCGCCCGTGCGGTCACGCTGGCCGAACTGTCCCATGCCGTTCCGATTGCGGCTGCGCAGTTCGAACATAGCTTGGTGCATCGCGAGCCCGAGGCCGATTTGTTCAAGGCATCGCATGCGCTCGGTCTCGGCATCGTGACGTGGTCGCCCCTGGGGGGCGGTATGTTGACCGGAAAGTACCGGCAAGGTGAAACGGGGCGTGCTGAAGGGTTCGCAGGCCGTGTGTTCCAGCCGGAGAACTCGGCACAGCGCACGCAGACACTGGACGCGGTAGTCGCTATAGCGGGTGAACACGGCGTCAGCCCGGGCCAGGTTGCCATTGCTTGGGCAGGCACGCATGGTGCGGTTCCCATCATCGGCCCGCGCTCACTTGGTCAACTTACCGATAACCTTGGAGCGCTGACACTGCAGCTCTCTGCGGAGCAAATTGGTCGACTTGACAGCGTGAGTGACCTGGCGCCGTCGGCAGTGGCCAGGGTCCCTGTTGCTTGGGCTGACGGCGCTCCAGAGCGTGTCGTTGCCTGACCCGTGAAGGTGCATATATCGGTTTCTCGCATCAAGCTGTGGTTCGCCTTGGGTACGCGGTCAAGTTTATGCCGTCGATCAAAATATGCCGTTGTCCCCGACTGCACTGCTCGATCCGCGCCTCAACCTGGTACACCTCGCGCAGCATGCGTTCGGTGATCACCTCATGACTCGCGCCGCTGCCCTGGGCGGTGCCGTCGGCAATCACCAATACCTGGTCGGCAAAGCGCAACGCCTGGTTCAGGTCATGCAGGGCAATAAACACGATGACCTGCTGTTGGCGGGCCAGTGCGCCCATGAAGTTCAACACTTGCACCTGGCGATGCATGTCGAGGGCGCTGGTGGGTTCGTCCATCAGCAGGATTTCCGGTTCGCGCACCAAGGTCTGGGCGATGGACACCAGTTGCTGCTGGCCGCCGCTGAGTTCGCCGAGGTTGCGAAATGACAAGTCGCTGATGCCAAGGGCCTCGAGCATTTCCTCCACCAGGTTCAACTCGTCATCGTGGACGGTCCATTGCGGCGACAGTTGCTTGCGGGCCAGGAGTACCGATTCGTAGACCGTCAACCGCGCACTGGCATTCAAGCCCTGGGGCATGTAGCAGATGCCCTGCCGGCCCTTTTTCGAGTCCTGCAGGATCACCTGTCCAGGCCCGTCGATCAGCCCGGCCATGCGTTTGAACAGGGTCGACTTGCCCGCCGCATTGGGCCCCACCACCGCGACCACCTGGCCGCCGGTGAACGCGGCGGTGGTAACGCCACGGATGATCGTGCGCTGGCCATAGCGGGCACCCAGGTCTTGCAGCTGAATCTTCACCATGTGTTTTTCTTCCCGCTGAGGATCAGTGATATGAAGAACGGCACGCCGATCAGCGAAGTGACCACCCCGATCGGGAAGATGGCGCCGGGGATCAGGGTTTTGCTCACCACTGAACTGGCGGACAGAATCAGTGCGCCGGTGAGCAGCGAGGCCGGCAGGAAGAAGCGTTGGTCCTCGCCGATCAACATCCGCGCAATATGCGGGCCGACCAGCCCGATAAAGCCGATGGTGCCTACAAAGGCCACGGGGAACGAGGCGAGCAGGCTGACCATGATCAGCGTCTGAAAGCGCAGGCTGCGTACATTGATCCCGAAGCTGGCGGCCTTGTCGTCACCCAGTCGCAGTGCGGTCAGGGCCCAGGCGCGCTTGGCAAAGATCGGCAGGGTGATCGCGATCACCAGGCAGATCACCCCGAGTTTGGGCCAGGTGGCTTTGGTCAGGCTGCCCATGGTCCAGAACACCACGGCCGCCACGGCTTGCTCGGTGGCGAAAAACTGCACCAGGGCCAATAACGCGTTAAACGTGAAGACCAGGGCGATGCCCAGCAGCACGATGGTTTCCGCGGTGACCCCGCGACGCATGCTCAGGAAGTGAATCAGCAACGCCGACAGCATGGCCATGATGAACGCGTTGACCGGCACCATGTACTGCGCCGCCAACGGAAACAGCGCCACACCAAACGCCAGCCCCATGGCTGCACCAAAACTGGCGGCGGCGGAAATGCCCAAGGTGAAGGGGCTGGCCAGCGGGTTGTTGAGGATGGTCTGCATCTGCGCGCCGGCCAGTGACAACGCCGCACCCACGGCAACGGCCATCAGGGCGATCGGCAGGCGGATGTCCCACATCACCACGCGAACCTGTGCCGGCGCACTGTCCGGCGCAAACAGTGCACCGAGTACTTCATGGAAGCTGTAACGCGCCGGCCCCAGGGCCAGGTCAAGCAGCACACTGCACAACAGCAGCAAGAGCAGGCCACCGAGGATCAGGCGTTTGCGCAGCACCAGGGCCCGGTAGGTGTCGCGTTGGATCACGGCACTCATGGCTTGAGGCTCACGAAGTAACCCGGCTCATAGGGCACCGGCAGGAATCGCTCGTGCAATTGGCGAAACGAGGCTTCAGGGTCCAGGTCGGTAAACAGTGTCGGATGAAACCACTTGGCCAACTGCTGGATGGCCACGAACTGATAAGGGCTGTTGTAGAACTGGTGCCAGATGGCATGGAACGCCTGGTCATCCTGGGCCTTGATCCCGGCATAGGCCGGGCGCTGGGTATACCAGGCCAGTTTGCGCCGGGCTTGGGCCATGTCGGCACCGGGACCCACACCGACCCAGTGGCCACCGGGGGCAAAGGCTTCCCAGTTGGCACTGGTGACCACCACCTGTTCCGGGTTGGCGACGATCACCTGCTCGGGATTCAGCTGGCCAAAGGTGGTGGGAATAACGCCTCTGGCGATGTTATTGCCCCCCGCCATATCGACGAACAGACCGAAGTTTTCATTGCCGAAACTCAGGCAGCAATCGTCGGTGTAGCCACCGATACGCTCGATGAACACGTTGGGGCGCGAAGGGTGTTGCGCGTTGATCACGTCGGTGACGCGGCGGATCTGCTGGTTGCGAAAGTCGATAAACGCTTCGGCACGCGCCTCTTTGCCGAACAACTGGCCGAACAGGCGCATGGTCGGTTCGGTGTTCTGCATCGGGTGGTTGCGAAAGTCGACGTACACCACTGGAATCCCCAGGGCATCGAGCTTCTCGATATAGCGGGCGTCCTCGGTCGCGTGCTGGGCCTCGATATTGAGGATGATCACGTCCGGGCGCTGGGAGATGGCCTGCTCGATATCGAAGGTGCCGTCTTCAAAGCCGCCAAAGGTGGGGATTTTGGCGATGGCGGGAAATTTACGCAGGTAAGCGCCATAGGTGTCCGGGTCGGACTGGATCAGGTCCTTGCGCCAGCCGACGATTCGCTCGATGGGGTTTTGCGTATCCAGCGCGGCAACCAGGTACAACTGACGGCCTTCCCCGAGAATCACGCGCCGGACCGGCAGGTGCACCTTGACCTGGCGCCCGAGCAAATCGGTGACGGTGCTGCGTGGTGCCTGCGGCTCGGCGGCCGTCGACGGCAGCGCCCATCCCAACAAACCCGCAAGCAGCAGCCCGGCGAAGGCGTGGCTGCGTCGAACAATGGTAACCATGGTTAAAGCCTTTGCAGTGGTCGGGCCGGGTGGCGGTGCAGCTTGCCGTGCCGGGCCGAAGGTTTCAGAAATCGACCGTGGTCGACAGTAGAAGGGTGCGTGGCGAGCCTTGAGAGAACGCACCATAGGAAGCGACCCCCGACCAATACTCACGGTCGAACACGTTCTGTACCGTGGCGCGAAAGGTCGTCGGCCGCTGGGCGATGCGCGTGCTGTAGCGCACGCCCATGTCGAAGCGGGTCCAGGGGTCCAACTGCTGGGTGTTGGCCTGGTTCACATATTGGCTGCCGGTGTACAACGCCCCGCTGGTTAGCGTCAGCCCCTCGACCCAGGGCACGTCCCACTCGGCCCAGAGGTTGGCTTGCACCTTCGGCACCCCCACCGGGGTGTTGCCCCGGTTGGCCGCAACCGCGCTTTTGGTCAGTTGCGCATCCAGCAGCGTCACCCCGCCGAGCAGGCGTGTGCCTTGGCCGGCCTCACCGGATACGTTCAGCTCCAGGCCCCGGTTGCGCTGTTCGCCTTGTACCGCAAAGGTGGTGCCTGACAGCTCGCCACTGGGTTTGGTGATCTGGAACAGCGCGAGTGTGGACATGACCGTGCCGTAGTCGAGCTTGACCCCCACCTCATGCTGGCGTGAGACGTAGGGGGCAAAGATCTGGCCCGCGTTCGAGGCCGTGGCGGGAGCGATATCGCCTTTGCTCAAGCCTTCCAGGTAGTTGTAGTAGAACGACACATGCTCCCAGGGCCGGACAACTGCGCCGAACAGCGGCGTGGTCCTGCCGTCGTCGTAAGCCGTGGTCACCGTACCCGCCGCGTCGTAGTTGTTGGAGCGGATGGTCTGTTTGCGCAGGCCGGTCGTCACCTGCAGGCGCTGATCGAGCATCGACAAGGTGTCGGCAACCGCGACGCCGGACAATTCGGTCGCCGAGACTTTCGGCGTGGCGGGCGTGGCAATGTCGACCTCGGGTCGTGAGACAGGGTGGTAAATGTTCGACAGGATCGGCGGGCCGGAAATAATGCCGCGCGACAACTCATCGCGATAGCGCGTGACTTGCAGCGTGGTGCTGTGGCTGATCGGCCCGGTGTCGAAACGCAGTCGGGCACCGGTGTCGACCGTGTAGCGCCGTACTTTAAATTTGTAATAGCCGGGGATCGACGAGGTGTCGCCGGCGGTGTTGATGATGGTCGGGGTCTGGTCGGAAAGGCGTGCCACGTTCGACTTCCCACCGCCGGCATGGGCAAACAGGGTCAGTGCGTCGCTCACATCATACTCGCCCCCCAGCAATGCCGACTTGTCGCGGGTCTTGGACCAGCCCCACGCCTGGCTGACGTTGGTACGCCCGTTGGCGGCGTGGGGAATCGGCACGCCGGGCGCGATCAGGAAGGGCCGTGACGCCGCGTCGAATTGCTCTTGCTGGTTGATCAGGTCCAGGCTGGTGCGCAGGCGATCGCCCTGGTAATCCAGGGCGATGGCACTGACCCCGACATCCCGCGATTGCTTGTCGATGACAGTGTCACCCTGCTGCACGCGGCCGTTGACGCGCATGCCGAATCGCCGGTCCTCGCCAAACCGCCGACTCAGGTCGATATGGGTGCCCAGTTGTCGGTCCTGGGCATAGGTGGCCGTGACGCGGGTCAGGTCCTCGTCCAGGGCGCGCTTGGGGACCACGTTGATCACGCCACCGACGGCGCTGTTGGGGGACATGCCGTAGAGGAGGGCGCCAGGGCCTTTGACCACTTCGATGCGTTCGGCGTAGTCGGTGAATACCCGGTAATTGGAGGCCACGCCGTACACACCGTCGAACGCCAGTTCCCCGAGGTTGCCTTCGCCCACCGGAAAGCCGCGGATAAAGAATGAGTCGACGATCCCCCCCGTCTGGCCGGTGGAGCGGACCGAAGAGTCGCGCTCCAGCACGTCGCCCACGGTGGTCGCCTGCTGGTCTTTGATCAATGACGCGGTATAGGTGCTGATGCTGAACGGCGCGTCCATCACATCCGTATTGCCCAGCAGACCGAGACGCCCGCCCTCGGCCACCTGGCCGCCCGGGTACACCGGCGGCAGGCTATCGGCGTGTTTTTGCGCCGCCTCCACCGTGGTGGTCGACAGCGTCAGCCGGCGCAGTACCAGGGTGTAGCTGCCATCGCTGCGCAACACCATCTCCAGGCCGCTGCCTTCGAGCAAACGCGTGACGGCCTCCTGCGTGGAGTAGGTGCCGTTCAGTTCGGGGCTGGTCAACCCCTCCGTGATCGACGGCTGGAACGACAGGGCGATACCGGCGTCCACGGCAAAGTTCGAGAGCGTCGCGCCGAGCGGGCCGGGGGCGATGTGGTAGGCCTGCACGGCGACCGAATCCAATTGGGCCGGTGCCTCCGCCAATGCCACCGGGCACATGGCACCGGCCAGCAGCAGGCTGAGCACGACGCCGTGCACCATCGGTTTGAGCGGACGAGCCGGACGCAGGGGCCGTGCTACGAGCATGAAAGGATGACCCATGGACGAGAGGAAAAGGCTGTTCCTGTCTTTGCCAGTCGAGATCGAAAAAAGTATCACCCCGGCCGCCGTTTATTTTTGCGTGGGAGTCAGGCGGGCGACAGGGTGACCCAGTAACCGCGCAAATGACTGTTCGCCAGCACGGGATAAGTGTGCACCAGCATGCTCAAGGTGCGATCGGTATCACTGATCGGAAAGGCCCCGGAAATGCGCAAGTCGGCGATGGCCGGATCACAGCGCAGGAAACCTCGGCGGTAGCGCGTCAGTTCCGCGACGAAATCCGCCAGGCGCATCTTGTCGGCCATCAACATGCCCTGGGTCCATGAACCGATGTAGCGATCGGTCGGCGCCAGGTCACCAAAGGTCTGTGAGGAGAAGTCGGTGCGCTGCCCTGCATTGACGATGAGCGGCGGGGTCTGGCGGTTATCGGCCAATATCACCCTCACCGCGCCGTCGATGACCGCAAGATGGGTGCGGGGGCTGACTTCACGCACGGTAAACCGTGTGCCCAGCGCCTGCATGCTTCCCTGACGGGTGCTGATCAGGAACGGCCGGGGCAGGGGGGCGGTGTCCACGGCGGTCTGCACCAGGATTTCGCCCTCGCGCAGGTGAATAAGCCGTTGACGGTCGTCGAATACGACGTCGATGGCGGTAGCGGTGTTCAGGGTGATGCGCGAGCCATCGGCCAGGGTCAGTTCGCGGCGCTGGCCAACGTCGGTGCGATAGTCCGCTGACCATTGCTGCGATTGCGCCAGCTTCCAGCTCCCCCAACCCGCGGGCGCCAGCGCCAGCAGGATCGCCAGCTTGCCCAGTGCTGCACGACGTTCAGGGCTGTCTGGCCGGTCGAGCGCCGACATCGCCAGGGCGGGCGGCAGGCCGCCGAACTTGCTCTGCAGCAATTGCGCACGGGACCAGGCGCGATCCCGCTCCGGGCTGCTGACCTTCCAACGCTCCCATTCGGCGCGCTCGTGCTCGCTCAGTTCGCGTTCGCTCAAGCGCATCAGCCACTCGGCGGCTTCTTCGAGTACCTGCGGGTCCAGCGGCGGTTCCCTGCGCAGACCGAGCATTCACTCCACCAGCATCAGGCACTGTACGAAGGCCTGTTTCATGTAGCGCTTGACGGTGATCAGCGATACACCCAGTTGCTCGGCGATGTCGTCGTACTTGAGGCCGTTGATCTGCGACAACAGGAAGGCGCGCTTGACCAGGGGCGCCAGAGTATCGAGCATGGCGTCGATTTCGTGCAGGGTTTCCAGCACCATGAAGTGCGCCTCGGGCGACGGTGCTTCGTGGGTGGGCACGTTCGCCAGCGCATCCAGGTAGGCGCGTTCCAGTGCCTTGCGCTGGTACCAGTTGACCAGGATGCCCTTGGCCACGCAGCTCAGGTACGCCCGTGGCTGGTCAATCACCGTGACCTGTGAGGCGAGGATCCGGGTGAAGGTGTCCTGCGCCAGATCCGCCGCATCCATGGCGTTACCCAGTTTTCTCTTCAGCGTGGCATACAGCCAGCCGTGATGCCCGCTGTACAGGGCCTCGATGGCGCGCAGGTGATTGAGGTGATTCGCGGAAGAGGTTTCGCTCATGGCGGCAGATTTGTTTGTAATTGAGAAGTATTCCCAATGCTAGTTGACAAACCGACGTGAGCGCAAGCGCGATCATGTCCGGTGATCAGGCGTGTGACAGGCGTATCAAGGCGCTAATCAGCGATTGGACGGCGCGGACGCCCACCAGTACCGCAACGCCACCATGGGAACCAGCGCCACGGCATAGGCCAGGCATACGAAAAGATAGGTGTATGGCAGGCCGTAGACCTGGCTCAACAAGCCACCGATGGAGATGCCGGCAATCGAGGCGAACTGCGCGGTACTTTGGGTAATACCCAGTACGTAGCCTTGTCGCGAGCTGTCGGCGGTTTTCGAGACCAGCGCCATCAGCACGGGGGTGGTCGCCCCCAGCAGGACTCCCCAAATGAAGTAGGCGAGGATAAATACCCCGGGGCTGCGCGTTACGCCCGCCACGGCAGTCAGGGCGATGCAGGCCATGACGATATACGTGATGCGTTGCAGGGTTTCTGCCTGGGAACGATGCTCGAAGTAGCGCGACCATGCCGTTGCCGACAGAATAAAGCCCAGCGCCAGCAACCCGTAGCACAGGCCCACGATTGAGTGGCTGACCTCGAAGGTCGAGCTCACGTACAGCGAGAAGGATGTCTGCGGCAGCATGCGCGCCAGCAGCAGGATCCCCATGACGCACAGCAGCGACAGCAGGGGAGAGCCGCGCCATAGGCTTTCGGTGCCTGCGGCCGGCGCGCGGGTGGCCACCGCCGGTTTTTTCGGTACGGGAGGTACATCCGGCAACGTCACGGCGGCGATGACGGTACAGAGTGCACAGAGCACCGAGGCGACGATGTTGATCCAGAAAAACGTCCCGTAATCGAGGATCAGGCCGCCTGCGACCGCACCCAGCAGTGAGCCGACATTGGTCGATATCTGCAGGATCGCGAATAACCGCGCCCGTCGCGACGGCGCTTCGATACTGACCCCGTAAGCCTGCGCCGGGGCTATATAGCCGGCAAAGGCGCCCTGTAGAAAACGCAGGATCAGGATGACCCAGATGTCACTGAAAAACGCCAGTCCGAGCTGGGTCAGGGACAACCCCGCGAGTGCGCGGATCATCATCAGTTTGTGGCCGCAGCGATCGCCGATACGGCCCCAGAATGCACTGGTCAGCATGATGCCCAGCATCGGCCCGACGTACACGGCGATGCTGGCGAAGCTGAATACCGACTCCGAAGAGGCCAGCCCGCGCAGGTGCACGGGCCAGAACGGCCCGCTCATTTCCATCGCACCCATGGAGACCAACTGGATCGCGAACAGAAGATAAATGAGGATTCTTACATGGGAACCCGGGATGGCACCTGCTTGGGACATGCGTACTCCTTGGTCAGCCACAGGGCCATTTCATGCCAGTGTGTGAGGAACGCGGCGTTCAGCACAACCCTGCGCACCGTGCAAAAAAAATCATACGGGGGGGTGATACCTTTTCGCACGTCGACTGGCATTAGGAGTAATTCCCATTTTCCCTCGTTGAAAGGATCCTCTCGTCATGCCTGTTGCCAGTCGGCCCTGCGGTGAACGCGCGTTAACCCTCGCCATTCGAACCGCCCTGTTGAATTTCGTCATGGTCGCAGCGGGCGCCAATGCCTGGGCTGAGACACCAACGCCTGCCGCCACGGATGACAGCACGCCCAGCCTGACCCTCGACACCACCACGATCGACGGCCGCTACAACGGCCCGACGGCGTTGCCCGAAGTCCTCCCCGGTGGACAGGTGGCGCGCGGCGCGCGGCTGGGCATGATGGGCAACAAAGACGTGATGGACACGCCGTTCAGCGTCACCAGCTACACCGCCAAAACCCTCGCCGACCTGCAAACCGTCACCGTTGCCGATGCCCTGGAACGCGACCCGTCGGTGCGCTCGACCGGCCAGACCGGCGGTATCGTCGATTCGTTTTTCATTCGCGGTTTTGCCATCGGCGAAGGCAACCTGGGTGAGCTGGCCTACGACGGTGTGTATGGCGTGGCCCCCAATTACCGGGTCTTTACCGAGTACGCCGAGCGTGTCGAAGTGCTCAAGGGGCCGGGTGCCTTGATGTATGGCATCTCGCCCAACAGTGGTGTGGGTGGGGTCATCAACATCGTTCCCAAACGGCCGCTGGAGGAAGACCTGACCCGGTTCACCGGCAGCTACGCGTCGGACTCCCAGACGGGCGGGCACCTGGATATCAGTCGGCGTTTTGGTGAGGAAAACCAGTTCGGCGTGCGCTTTAACGGCAGCCTGCAGGGCGGCGACACGGCGGTGAACGACCAGCATCGCGACGTAGGCATCGGTGCGATTGCCCTGGATTATCGTGGCGAGCGACTGCGCCTGAACCTGGACTACATCAGCCAGAAAGAAAGCTTCGACGGTGCCTCACGCCCGTTCACCATCGCGCCGGGCGTTGACGTGCCATCCGCCCCCAATGGCCGCACCAGCCTGCCGCAAAAGTGGGGTTGGTCGGATACCAAGGAACAGTCCGCATTGCTCGGCGGTGAATATGATCTGAGCGACAACCTCACCGTTTTCGCCCATGCAGGGGGCGGCAGGTCGGATGTGAAACGCATGTCCGACCAGGTGCCGCGCATCCTCAATGACGCGGGCGACACCAGCAACGTCCCGGGCTATTACAAATTCAACGTCGACCGTTCTACCGCCGATGTGGGGATGCGCGGGCTCTTCGCCACCGGGCCGGTAACCCATACCACCACGCTGATGGCGACCCGTTACCAGGATGAGCTGTCGCGGGGCATCAACAACGGCACCACAATCCTCTCCAATATCTACCACCCGGTGGACACGCCCAAGCAATACATCAACACGCCCAAGGTGCTGCGAATCTCCGAGTCGGAGCTGTCCGGCGTGGCGTTGACCGACACCTTGGGGATGCTGGACGACCGTCTCCAACTGAGCCTGGGCGTACGCCGGCAGTTTATCGAGTCGCGTAACTACAATGCCGCCGGCACCGTCAGCTCGCGTTACAGCGCCAACGCCACCACGCCGTTGCTGGGTGTGGTGGTCAAGCCCTGGGAGGACGTCTCCCTCTACTACAACTACGTCGAAGGGCTGAGCAAAGGCGATGCGGCACCGGGCACGGCGAGCAATGCCGGGGAAACCTTTGCGCCGTATGAGTCCAAGCAGCACGAACTGGGGGTGAAGTATGAACACGGCACCTTCATGACCACACTGGCGCTGTTCCAGATCGAAAAACCTGCCGGCGAACTGGGCGCCAATGGCGTGTATTCGGTGCAGGCCGAACAGCGCAACCGTGGCCTGGAACTCAGCGTGTTCGGCGAAGTGGCCACCGGCACCCGTTTGATGGGGGGCGTGACCTTCCTCGATGGCGAGCTGACCCAGTCGGCGACTGCCGCTAACCAGGGCAACAAGCCGGTCGGCGTGCCCGATATCCAGGCCAATCTGTGGGCGGAATACGACACCCCCTGGCTGGAAGGTTTCACCCTCACGGGTGGTGCGATCTACACCGACAGCCAATACGTCAACCAGGCCAACACCCAGGAACTCGACGCCTGGACCCGCATTGACGCCGGTGCGCGTTACGCCACCAAGATAGAAGGGCGGCCGACGACATTCCGCGCCACGGTGCAGAACGTGTTCGACCGTGAGTACTGGTCCGGCGTGGCCTCCTATGGTGCGTTTTCCCCGGGGTATCCGCGTACCTTGCAACTATCGGCGACCGTCGATTTTTGACGGGCGCCGGTATGGAGCAATCATGCACCAGCAATAACCTTAAGCCTGGCTGGCCACCCGATCGTCAATGACCCGAATTCGCCATTGCTCAAAGGTACACAGGGGTTTACAGCCCTTGCGCTCTTTGTTGGCGTGGCTGCTCGGCGGCGCCACGGTGTCCTGCGATCATTGCCCTTTGAGCGCGATTGCCACTGCTGCTGAAAGTGAAGTCGTGGCCCTGCCGATCAGCATTGAAAGCTGATGGCTATCATCGAAAAGTGCGCCTTGGGATGCGTTGACATCGTAGCCAGCCAGGGCCTGTGCGAGTGGCTCCGGGAGGCCGAAATTGATTAACGCAGAGGCGTAGTCAGTTTCAGGCAAGTTCTTGTAGGGAATGTTCCTGCCCGTTTGCCGAGAAACCTCGGCTGCGAGTTCCGATAACGTCCAGGCGCTGTCACCCGCCAACTCGTAGACCTTCCCCTCTTGATCGTCGCGGGTGAGCACGACGGCAGCGGCCTGGGCGAAATCTTCCCGTGTCGCCGCGGCAATCTTTCCGTCACCTGCGCTGCCTATAAATTCACCGGCCGATAACGCGCCAGCGATAAAGCCGGTGTAGTTCTCGGTATACCAACCATGACGCAATATCGTGAATGCCAACCCCGATGCTGTGAGCTCGGCTTCCGTTTGCCGATGCTCCTCGGCGAGGCTCAATGAAGAGGTATCCGCGTGCAGTACACTGGTATAAACGACGCGACCCACACCGGCCTGCCTTGCTGCGTTGATGACATTTCGATGCTGTGAGAGTCGCTTACCTATTTCGCTTGAGGAAATGAGTAGAAGCGTGTCGACTCCGCTGAGCGCCGCGACCAGGGTTTGCGGATTGTCGTAGTCGGCAACACGTGCCTCCACGCCTAGATCACTCGCCTTGTCAGGGCTGCGCACCAGCGCGACCAGGTTGGACGCGGGTACTTTTTGCTTGAGTTGCTGGACAACGAGGCGGCCAAGTTGGCCGGTGGCTCCGGTGACGGCGATCATGAGGGGATCCTTTTACAAAAAGTGATAAAGCAGGCAGAGTAAGGCCTTAACTAACTTTTCGTAAGTACGTACCTAAAGGTAAGTAAGCATGCCGGATTTCGAGCCCTCTGGAGCAACCCGTCCCGCAACAGTGGCCGACCGACTGCGCAGCGGTGAATTATTCGACCCGGATTGTCCCTCGAGGGTCGTGCTCCAGCACGTCAGCAGCCGCTGGGGAGTATTAGTATTGGTGGCCTTGCTCGCGGGTACGCATCGCTTCAGCGATCTGCGTCGCAAGATTGGAGGCGTCAGCGAAAAGATGCTTGCGCAGACCCTCCAGTTTTTGGAACTCGATGGTTTCGTCCTGCGCAAATCCTATCCGGTCGTGCCGCCCCACGTTGAGTACAGCCTCACCCCTATGGGAACTGAAGTAGCCCGCCATGTCGAAGGCCTGGTTGACTGGATCGAAGGCAATCTGCCAAAGATTCTGGAGGAACAACGCTCTCGCCAGATTTCATAACGGGCTTGCGAGCTACAGGTAAGGCTATGCGTGAGGACGACCCGGCCGCTTTGCCGTGATTGGCAAGCGTTGCAGTTACACGCAATGCCCAAGCGGGTCTTTATCTTCACGTCGGATGACTGAGCGACGGAGGTTTTCTGGTTCCCGCGGCAGAGTTTAACCAGAGCAGCATTGCGGCGAGAGAGGCGGCGACTATCAGCGTAAGCCACATGATGACCAGCAGGGTGAAGGTGACACTGTTGTTTAACTCACGAAAAATGCCGAAGGCAAAAGCCGTGTACCAAGACACCCCCGAAACTGCACCGGAGGCGAGAAACAAGGCCGCTCTTTTGCGGGACACGCCAAAGAGCAGGGGGCGACTCAGGTCGCGTAGGGCTTCTGGCAGCACAAGCGCGTGGATGATTACTCCATTGATAGTCAGCACGATCACCACAATGACTTTCGCCCAGAGTTTGGGGTTTTCAAACTTTTCCGGCGACTCCATCGCGTAAAGGGCAAGGAAACCAAGGCCTGAAAGCCACAGGAGGCAGAGTCCAATAGTGACCGCGTCGCTGATGAAGTGGAAGGTGCGTCCGATTTCAACCGGGAGGCTGCCCCGGCGCATCCAACGCAAGATCCAGAGGTCCAGCATCGTCGCCCCACCGAGACCGAAGCACATGCCGAGCAGGTGTATACCTATAAGGAGTGTCAGCACTTTTAGCTGTGGGAGTGGAGCCGGCAATGGAACGCTCAGCGCGAGTGTGTCGGCGAGTAAGTAGCCACTGCCGGACAGCGCAAGCAGGCCGCCTAAAATCATGAAAGACGTGCGTATCTTCATTTATTGCGGCCTTGGACGAGTGTTTTTAGTTGGACGCGTGCGCAGTTTGTTTACTGGAACAGGCGGATCAAGCGGCTGCTATCTGCAGCGTTGCTGCAACCAGGAAGATAGGTTTCGGGTTAAATGAGGCCAGCGACGCTAGCGCCACATCAGCAGGTTGCACGGGCGTAGACCCTGCTCAGGAAGGGACCGGTGCTTGGGCATCGATCAGGTTCCGGCTCTTGAGCTCCTCCCAAAAGGCTGCCGGGATGCCGACCTTCATCGCCTGCACATTGGAAACGATCTGCCCCGGCGTGCGGGCACCCGGAATGATCGCTGACACTTGCGGATGTGCTGCCGCGAACTGCAGGGCGGCAGTATGAATGTCGATGCCATGTCGTTTGGCAACCGCCATGATTCGCGCGCGCTTTTCCACCGCTCCGGCAGGCAGATCAAAACTGAAGTTGTATCGGCTGCGTCCTCCCAGGAATCCATCGTTCAGTGGTGTTCCAACCACAACGCTGGTGCCCTTCCTGCTCAACGCCGGAAAGGTGTTGCGCAACGCATCGCCGTGCTCGAGCAGGGAATACTGGCAGGCAAGCAACACGATGTCGGGAGTCGGGTCATCACCGGCCATTGCCTGGACCACAGCATTCGGCGTATTGACGCCGAAGCCCCAAGCCTTGATGAGGCCCTCATCACGCATCTTTTCAAGCTCGACCATCGCCCCTGTGCGCGCAATGCGATACGCCGCTTCCCAACCGCCTTCCAGTTCGCTGTTATCGGGCGAGATGTCATGGATAAAGACGATATCGATACGCGGCAGCCCCAGCCGCTGCAGGCTGTCTTCCACGGAACGCCGTGCGCCTGCTGCGGTGTAGTCATACCGGTAGTTGAAGGGCGCGGGTGACTTCCAGATGGCATGGTCCGCGCGCGGGCCACCCGCAGCAGTCAAAACCCGTCCTACCTTGGTGGAGACCACATAGTCGTTCGGATTTTTGCCGTGCAGAAAGCGGCCTACCCGATATTCACTCAAACCAAACCCGTAGAACGGCGACGTGTCGTAAAGCCTTACACCCGCGTCCCAGGCGGCCTGTAGAACCAGGCCCGCCTGCTCGTCGCTGAGCGGCGCAAAGATATTGCCAATCTGTGTCCCGCCCATGCCAAAGCGTTGAGGCGTCATGTATCGCAGGGTAGGCGAGGGTGAATTGAGGGGCAGGCCTGTGCGCACTGGCCGGCCTTCCGTACGCATCACGCTCCCGCGCTCTGTCAGTAAAGAGGGCGCTGGGGCTGTCGAACTGGCGACACTCGAGACTGGCAGCAAAGCGGCTGCAACAGTGCCCACTGCCGAGTAAGTAAGAAAATCTCGTCTGTCCATCCAACGTTCCTTTCGCGACCGAGGTTTCACGGGATCATCGAAGCCGGTATTCGTACTGGAAGTTAGAACAACGAGGGGTGGCCGGGTGACCCTAATACGCCATATTTTTTGCACAATCCTGCCGATGCGCTTGTGTTGGTCACGCACTCTCAGCAGACTCGAACATTCCGTAAACAGGGGCGCATGTGATGACGAGCGGTTCCTTCTCGCAGTTCGGTTCCGGCCACCTGCATTCTCTGACGTTGCGCGATCCCATACAGCCCAACGAGCGTCTCCAGGCACTGGGACGGCTGATCGAAAAAGTCACCCGGCAGATTGGTTTGAACGAGGTCTGCAAGACATCGATTCCAGGCCTGGCCTTTTATCGAATGGCTGAGCTGGGTACGCCCACTTACTGCATTTATGAGCCTTGCGTGGCGATCATTCTGCAGGGGGCGAAGGAGATCACGTTCGGCGAGGAGGCCTGTGAGTTCGGGCCGGGGGCGTTCTTCGTCACGTCGGTCGACATCCCCACATTGGCCCGCGTTACCGCCGCCAGCGAGGCAACCCCCTATTTATCCGTGGTGTTGAAGCTCAACCTCTCCATGCTCAACGAGGTGATCCAGACCTTGGCCCCCCCCGCGCAGGAAATAGCTACAGAAGCGCGGGGCTTCGTATCCGGTGCGGCGTCGAGTGAGATGCTCGATGCATTCGCTCGACTCGCTACGCTGATCGAACGGCCGCTTGAAGCAGGCTTGATGTCGGATCTGATCAAGCGGGAAATATGCGTTCGGCTGTTGTTAAGTGGTGCAGGGCAGTGGTTGCGCAGCGTCACCCGCGACGGTTACCGAGACAAGGGCATCGTGAGAGCCATTGAATGGCTGAAACATCACTACGACAAACCGCTGCACGTGGCCGATCTCGCCGAACGATCAGGAATGGCCAGCTCTACGCTGCATCACAGTTTTCGCAAGCTGACAGGCACCAGCCCCGTTCAGTATCAAAAGGCGTTACGGCTGCAAGCCGCACGCAGCCTGATGTTGACCGATCGTGTTGACGTGAACACCGCCGCGTTGCGCGTCGGCTATGAAAGTGTCGCTCAATTCAGCCGTGAATATGCCCGGCGTTTCGGAGCCCCGCCCTCGAGAGACATCAAGCACGTACGGGAGCAGGGCGGACTGCTCGACTAGCGACGCTTCAAAGGGGAATGTGGGTGGTCGACACGACCTGACGCAAGCCCATGAACGATCGAATCTGGCGAACCCCAGGCAGGTAAAGCAACTGTTCCGCGTGGAGCCGGTTGAAACTGTTGCTGTCCTTGGTTCGTATCAACATGAAGTAGTCGAACTCCCCCGTCACCACATGGCACTCCATGCAGCCGGACACTTTTTGTGCGGCTGCCTCGAATGCGGCGAAGGATTCCGGTGTGGAGCGGTCCAGCACCACGCCGATCAACACCACCATCCCCGCATCCAGCGCGACATTGTCGAGCAGCGCGACTATGCCTTTGATCAGGCCGACCTGCTTGAGCCGCTCGACGCGCCTGAGGCACGCCGGTGCACTCAATTTCACCTTCTCTGCCAGCGCCACATTGGAGATGGAGGCATCTCGTTGCAGGGCCTTGAGAATGGCGCGGTCGGTTCGATCCAGCGGCTGCGGCACCGGGGCTGATACGCTTGGCTTCTTGCGAGTGTTTGTTGCGTTCATGACTGTTTATTCGCAATTAAAGTATGTTAGATATTTATAGCGAGAAATTATAGTTCTTTAAGTGCTAGAAGTTTGCAACACATCTTTTTGGAAAACTTCTTAATATTGAACTCATCGAAGCCCGACTGAAAGAACCTGGAAGGCAACCTTTGCCTTTCGGTCTGGCGCTTTGATGTCCAGTAATCAAGGAGCAGCGTCATGAACCTGAATCGTTTTAAACGTTATCCGTTGACCTTCGGTCCTTCTCCCATCACGCCCTTGAAGCGCCTCAGTGAACACCTGGGTGGCAAGGTCGAGCTGTATGCCAAACGTGAAGACTGCAACAGTGGCCTGGCCTTCGGCGGGAACAAAACGCGCAAGCTCGAATACTTGATTCCCGAAGCGCTCGAGCAAGGCTGCGATACCTTGGTTTCCATTGGCGGTATCCAGTCGAACCAGACCCGCCAGGTGGCCGCCGTTGCCGCTCACCTGGGCATGAAGTGTGTGCTGGTGCAGGAAAACTGGGTGAACTACTCCGATGCGGTGTATGACCGCGTTGGCAATATCGAGATGTCGCGCATCATGGGCGCCGACGTACGACTGGACGCCGCCGGGTTCGACATTGGCATCCGGCCCAGTTGGCAGAAGGCCATGGACGATGTGGTGGAGCGGGGTGGCAAACCGTTTCCAATCCCTGCCGGGTGTTCCGAACACCCCTACGGCGGCCTTGGGTTCGTCGGCTTTGCCGAAGAAGTGCGTGAGCAGGAAAAACAACTGGGGTTCACGTTCGACTACATCGTGGTCTGCTCTGTGACCGGCAGTACCCAGGCCGGCATGGTCGTCGGTTTCGCCGCGGACGGCCGTTCGAAGAACGTTATCGGCATTGATGCCTCGGCCAAGCCGGAGCAAACCAAGGCGCAGATCCTGCGTATCGCCCGGCACACCGCAGAGTTGGTGGAACTGGGCCGTGAGATCACCGAAGACGACGTGGTGCTCGATACACGTTTTGCCTACCCGGAATACGGTTTGCCCAACGAAGGCACGCTGGAAGCCATTCGTTTGTGCGGGAGCCTGGAAGGCGTGCTGACCGATCCGGTGTACGAGGGCAAATCCATGCACGGGATGATTGAAATGGTCCGCCGTGGTGAGTTCCCCGAAGGCTCCAAAGTGCTGTATGCGCACTTGGGTGGGGCGCCTGCGCTGAATGCCTACAGCTTCCTGTTTCGCAACGGCTGATTAACGCCAAAAAACCAGGGAGCTCACGACGCGATGGGTGAGTCGGCATCAATATTGAATGTCACGATCCCATCGTCGAATCGCCACCCGGAGCACGTTGCTCCTATCCAACCGCCGGGAGTACCGCCATGCATGCGATAACGCAATCCGCAGTCTGGATCAAGGAGCCTTCGGCGGATGCCGGAGTGGTGATCGTTACCAGCGCCGCGTTGCCCCCGTACATGATCGACAAGCTGCATGTGGCGATAGATGAGTGGGACCAGGTGGCTTATCTAGCCGTCAAACAGTCCGAGGCGTTGAGGCTCGATTGGTTGCAGGTCGGGTCCAGCCCGGAGCCGTCCGACGGGGCCTACGCGTGCCATGCCAGCCAACTGTTGCGCGGCGTCTCCCACGGCAGCTTTTTACTGGATGTCGAAACTGGCACGAATTGCGGCATGACGTGGCTGGGGTCCGTCTTTGGTCATCCGCTGCGCGTGGTCGAGCTTGGAGAAGTAGCCTCCTCCACTGCACAGATGGATCAACAGGTGGAGGCGGTGTTAGCGGCGACCCGAAGCCTGGCGAAAAGCGTGTTGCAGGCACGCGGCGTCATTTAACCAATGACCTGGTCCATTCGCCGGTTGGAACCATAAAGGCATCGCTTATGAGCCAAACTGTCGATTGTCGTCCCAACGCTATGAAGTGGATGCGCGAGCCATCAAGTTGCACGCGCATCGTGGTCATCGTGTGCGGACTTGATAGCGCTCATATTGACTTGATTCATCAAGGGTTCAGCTGTTTTGACAATGTTGCGCTGCTCCATGTCGATGCGGTGGACACCGTGCCTGGCAAGCATGTTGATGTGCAAGTGGCCAGGAGTGACTGTTCTTTTGTCGTGCTCGGTGAACTGGATGAACGTGTATTGCATAGCTTTTCCATGGGTAAGCGATGCCTTTACTCCATAGCACCAGACGGGTCGGCCGAATGCTCGGTGATTGCAGCAGTAGAACAGGTCAAAAACTTCGCCCGAGTGAGCCATTCCCGTCACCTTGAAACGATACCCGACAGCGCCAGGAGCTGCCTGTGAACCTGTCGGATACCCTCACCTCGGCGACGCGTAGAAACCCATGACCTCAAACGCTGTCGCCGACCGCCAGAATGGTCGCCACCAGGGCCAGGGCGCGAGGTACCAGGGTGTCCAACTCCAGGTATTCACGATCGGTGTGGACCTTGCCACCCACCGGGCCGAGCCCGCACAGGGTTGGAACGCCCAGGCTGGCGGTAAAGCCGGAGTCGGCGCAACCGCCGGTGAATTCGCCTTCGACGCTGAAACCCAATGCCCGTGCTTTTTGTTGGTAGAGGTGCAGCAGTCGTTCGCTGTGGCGTGCTTCCATCGGTAGAAAGGTCGTCGCTTCCTTGAGGACGGCGCGGGTGCCGATCAGTTCTTCTTCGGCGACGATGGCCTGGATTGCGCTGAAGATCCGATCCCAGTGCTTGAGTTCGATGAAGCGCACGTCCAGCCGCGCGCAGGCGCTGGGCGCGACGGTATTGCTCGACGTACCACCGGATATCAGCCCAACGTTAGTGGTGATGCCGGCCGGGTAATCGGTCAAGGCATGCAGCTTGACGATCTTGCGTGCCAGGGCCTCGATGGCACTGGCCCCGTCGGCATGGTTGACCCCGGCATGCGCCGCGCGGCCGCTGACTTCGATGATCAGCGTGGCCCCGCCTTTGCGTGCGCTGACCACGTTGCCGCTGGCCCGGCCAGGTTCGGTGTTGAGCACGGCACGGGCGGCACGGGCGGCGTTTTCGATATGGGGCCTGGCGCTGCCGGAGCCGATTTCTTCGTCGCCGGTGTACAGGACCTGCACCGGATAGGGCAACCGGCCGGCGCGCTTGAGTGCTTTGAGCGCGAAGCAATTGAGCACCAGGCCGCCTTTCATGTCGGCGACGCCGGGGCCGTAGGCGAGGTTGGCGTCGCGGCTGTAGCCGCGAGTCGTGGTGGTGCCCTTGGGAAAGACCGTGTCGCGATGGCCCAGCAACAGCACCGGTTTTCCAGGATCGCCTGGCACTTCGGCGAGCAGTACGTCACCAAAACCCTCGACCGGTATGCGCTTGAGCAGGATGCCGTCGGCCTCCAGTTCAGCCGCGAGCAGCGCGCCCACCGCATCGACACCCGCCTTGTCATAGCTGTTGGAGTCGGTGTCGACGATGCGCCGCAGCAGCGCCTCCATGGCTGGGCGCTGGTCGGCAAGCCAGTCCAGGGCCTGTTGTGGCGTGGCGCTCATTGCGCCTGCTCCCGTAACTGATGTTCCCGGGTCAGGCGTGCCGCGTCGTTGCCCAGGTCCCAGAACAGCCCGGCCATGATTTGCAGGCTTTCCTTGACCACCGGCGCCAGCAAGTGTTCGTTCGGTGCATGCTGTGAACAGGCCGGGTACGAGTGCGGTACCCACAATGTCGGCAGGCCCAGCACGTCCGCGAACACATCGTTGGGCAGCGAACCACCGAGGTTTGGCAGCAGCGCAGGTTTTTTGCCGGTGGTCTGTGCCAGGGAGCCGAGCGCCCAATCGACCCAAGGGCTCTGCGGGTCCAGCCGAGTGGCATGCATCACATCGATGCGGCTTTGCTTGACCTCGACATTGCTGAAGCCATGCGCATCCAGGTGGGTACGTACCGCCGGGATAAAGGTCGTGTAGTCGCTGTCGACCACGAAGCGGATATGGCAGTGGGCGTTAGCCTTGCCGGGAATCGCATGCACCGGGGCGTCTGGGTTGCCGGTCTTGAAGGCGATGACGTCGAGGGTGTTCCAGCCGAACACCTTTTCGCTCAGCGAGAGCTGCGGGTTACCCCAATTGGCGTCGATGTCCGGATCGCCCGGTCCGCCACCCACGGCAATATCGGCCAGCGCCTGCCGAACCGGCTCCGGCAGTGTCTCGGGCATCAGGCCCGCCACTTTCACCCGACCGTGTTCATCGACCATGCTCGCGATGGCATTGGCCAGGATGATGCCGGGATTGGCCAGCAACCCGCCCCAGTTGCCGGAGTGGTGGGCGCCTTCACGTAAATCGACCACCAGCTCGAAATTGAAGACCCCGCGCGAGCCAAGAAAAATCGTCGGGCGTGATGCCGCCAGGCGTGGGCCGTCCGAGGCGATGAAGATATCCGCCGCAAGCTCTTTGCTGTGGGCGGCACAGAATGCGTTCAAGCCCGGCGAGCCTTCTTCTTCGCCCATTTCCAGCAACAGCTTGACGTTGAAACCCAGCTGGCCATCGCGCGCCTTGAGCGTTTGTTCCAGGGCGGTCAGGTTGATCAGGTGCTGGCCTTTGTTATCCGCCGTGCCGCGGCCGTACCAGCGATCGCCTTCGGCAATGACGTGCCACGGCGACAGGCCTTCGCGCCATTGCGCCTCATAGCCGCGCACCACATCACCGTGGCCGTAGCTGAGCACGGTCGGCAGGTCCGGGTGTTCAATGCGCGTGGCGATCATGAAGGGGCCGCGCTCGGCCACCGGGTTGTCATAGATCTTGACGCTGAAACCCATCGCCTCGACATGCGGGGTGATGAACTCATTGAGGTAGCGATACAGCTCGGGCTGGCTGTCCGCTGCCTGGCTTTCGGTGTGCAGGGCGACGCTGCGTTGGAGCAGATTGAAGAATTCGCCATTGTCGAATTGCGCTGTGGTGTTGCTGATAGCCAGTGAACGACTCATGAGTGGACAAGCTCCAGTGTTTGGGCAGAAGTGTCGTGAAGGTGGCAACGCACGTTGCCGCCGATAAGCGGACCATTGGCCGGGTAGGCCGTTTTGCAGGGGGCGAAGCAGCTCGGGCAGCGCGGGTGGAAGGCGCAACCGGGCGGCGGTGACATGGGGTTGGGGAAGGTGCCGTGCAGGCCGATCTCGGGAATGCCCAGGCGCGGATCGGGCGTGAGCACCGAATCCAGCAAGGCACGGGTATAAGGGTGACCGGGTTGAGCGAACAACGATTCGCGCGTGCGTTCTTCGACGATGCGCCCCAGGTACATCACGGCGACCCGGTCGGCGAGGTGTTCGATGACCGCCAGGTTATGGCTGATCAGCAGATAGGTCAGGCCGAATTCGCGCTTGAGGTCCTGCAGCAGGTTGAGAATCTGCGCCTGCACCGACACATCCAGCGCTGAGGTGGGCTCGTCGCAGATCAACACGTCAGGGCGCATGATCAGCGCCCGGGCAATCGCCACCCGCTGGCGTTGCCCGCCGGACAGCTGGCTCGGATAGCTGTCGATCACCCGCTTGGGCAGGCCGACCACATCAAGCATCGCTTCGGTCTTCCTGCGGCGCTCGGCGGTACTGCCGATGTCATGCACGATCAGCGGCAGGGTAACGATTTCGCGCAGGGTCTTGCGTGGATTCAGCGAGGAATACGGGTCCTGGAAAATCGGCTGGATATGCCGGGACATTTCCTTGCGATCAGTCGTCGCCAGGTGTTTGCCATTGACCAACACGTCGCCGCTGGTGGGCGGCAACAGGCCGAGCAGCATCTTGGCCAGGGTACTTTTGCCGCAACCGGACTCGCCCACCAGACCGAGGGTCTCGCCACGCATCAGGCGCAGGGAAACACCATCCACGGCCTTCAGGGTGGCGGCGGGTTTGAAAAAGCCCTGGTTGATCCGAAACTCACGGCGGATGTCACACAGCTCCAAAGCGATGTCTTTTTTCATGACCTTGCACGCTCCTGAAGGCGAATCGGTGCCGGGGCCGGTGCGGCGAACAGGCAGCGCGCCATGTGCCCGTCCTGTTCGACTTCGGGGATGTGTTGCGCGCAGGCCGGGATCGCCTGACCGCAACGATTGCGGAACGCACACCCTTGCTGTTCGCCGACCAGGCTCGGCACCAGGCCTGGAATCGAACCCAGCGCCTCACCCGGTTTGGTCCGGCCAGGGATTGGAATACTCGCCAGCAGCCCCCGGGTGTACGGATGCTGCGGATTCTCGAACAGTTGCAGGGCAGGGGCGGTTTCGACGATTTCCCCGGCATACATCACGGCGACCCGGTCGGCGATCCGTGCCACCAGCCCAAGGTCGTGGGTGATGAAGATCACCGCCAGGCCGAGTTCTTTCTGGATGTCGCGGATCAAGCGCAGGATCTGCGCTTGAATGGTCACGTCCAGCGCCGTGGTGGGCTCATCAGCGATGATCAGGTCCGGTTCGCACATCAACGCCATGGCGATGATCACCCGCTGGCGCAGCCCGCCGGAAAGTTGATGCGGATACTGGCGCAGGCGCTCGGTGGCATTGCTGATCCCGACCTTCTCCAGCATCTGCGCGGCGCGCCCCAGGGCCTCCTTGCTTGAGACCTTGCGATGCTGGGTCAGTACCTCGCTGAGTTGATCGCCAATGCTGTAGGCCGGGTTCAGCGAGGTCATCGGCTCCTGGAAGATCATCGCCAGGCGGTTGCCGCGCAGGTCGCACATGCGCCGCTCGCTCTGGCCGAGCATGTCGATGCCGTCCAGCGTCAGCCGGGACGCGGTGCGTTTGGCCTTGCGTGGCAACAGGTCCATCAACGCCAGCGAGGTCAGGGATTTGCCGCAGCCGGATTCCCCGACGATGCACAGCATTTCACCGCGCTCGACTTCAAAACTCAGGCCGCGTACGGCATGCAGCATGTCATCCGGCGTCGGGCTGTTGCCCATGGGGATGTCCACGCGCAGGTTTTCCACATGGAGTAGTGCCATGTTCGGTTCCCTCTATCAGTTACGGCGGTCTATCAGTTACGGCCGTCGGGCAGGATCAGATCGCGCAGGCCATCGCCGACGAGGTTGATGCCCAGCACCAGAATCATCAGGGCGACGCCGGGAATGGCGATGACCCACGGGGAAAAGAACATGTAGGGCTTGCCTTCCGCGATCATCAGGCCCCAGGACGGCGTCGGTGGCTGCACGCCAACCCCGAGGAACGACAGTGCTGACTCCAGCAGGATCGCGTGGGCCATTTCCAGCGTCGCGACAACGATCAGTGCGCCGACCAGATTGGGCAGGATTTCACTGACCAGAATGCGCAGGGTCGAGCAGCCGAGCGCCTGGGCCGATGCCACATATTCAGCATCGCGAATCTGTTGCACCGAGGCCCTGACCACCACCGCGAAGCGATCCCATAACAGGCAGCCGAGCAGCACGATCACCACTTTCAGTGAGCCGCCCATCAGCGAGGCCGAGGCCAGCGCGACCATCACCACCGGCATCGCCAGCCGGGTGGTGATCAGGTAGCTGATAAACCCATCGACCTTGCCGCCGTAGTAGCCCGCCAACAGCCCCATGAGCGTGCCGATAAAGCCGGAAATCAGCGCTGCTGCAATGCCGATGAACAGCGAAATACGTGCGCCGTAGAGCAGCCTCGACAGGTAGTCACGGCCCAGCTTGTCGGTGCCGAGCACGTATTCCCAGGTGCCGTTGGCCATCCATACCGGTGGTTTCATGCGCAGCATCACGTCTTGCGCATAAGGGTCGTAAGGTGCCAGCCACGGCGCGAACAGTGCACCTGCGAAGATAATCAGCAACAACACCGCGCCGATGGCGAAACCCCGATGCCGCAAGCTCTTGCCAAGCACTCGGCTCAGGCTGCTCGGTGGTGGCAGGTAGTCATTGATCGCGAGGGTAGTGGGGGTGCTCATGTAGGCCTCCTAGCGCACGCGAATACGCGGGTCGAGCAGTGCGTTGAGCACATCGGCCAGCAACGTGAGGATGATGTAGATCACCGCAATCAACAGGACCACGGCCTGTACCACCGGAAAGTCGTCACGGGCGATGGCGTCCCAGGCAAGTTGCCCGATGCCTTGCAGGGAGAATACGGTTTCGATCACCACCGAGCCGCCGAGCATGAAGCCGAACTCCACCGCCGCCAGCGCGACGACCGGAATCAGCGCGTTGCGCAGCGCATGCTTGAACAGCACGCGGGCAGGGCGCAGGCCCTTGGCGCGGGCGGTGCGGATGTAATCGGAACTGAGCACATCAAGCATGCCGGCGCGGGTCAGGCGCATGATTGCCGGCGTCGCGTAGTAGCCCAGGGCAATGGCCGGCATGACGAAGTGCAGCAGGGTCGCATTGCCGGACACCGGCAGCCACTTGAGCGTCACCGCGAACACCACGATCAGCATCAGCGCAAACCAGAAACTTGGCATCGCCTGACCCAGCACCGCGATGCTCAAGGCCAGCCGGTCAACCCAGGTGTCGCGTTTGACCGCGGCCAGCACGCCCAGTGGAATGGCCACCAGCAAGGCGATCCCCAGCGCCATGGCACCCAGCCCCAGGGTAATCGGCAAGCGGCTGGCGACGAGGTTGTAGACCGATTCCTGAAAGAAAAACGAGTTGCCCAGGTCCAGCCGCAGCAAATCGCCCAGCCAGTTGAAGTACTGGGTCGGCAGCGGTTTGTTCAAGCCGTACTGCACGCGAATCTGTTCGATCTGTTCGCTGGTGGCTTCCGGTCCGCCAATGGCAGTAGCGAGGTCGCCGGACAGGTGCAAAAGAGAAAAGCTGATCACCGACACGGTAATGGCAACGCAAATGGCGATGCCCAGGCGGCGCAGAAGGAATCCAAGCATGGCAAGTTTCCTCATATCCAATGAATGACAAGTGTGAGGACGTGTCCGTGGCGCACGAGATTCCGTGCGCCCGGTTACGTATTACTTCCACGTGGACTCGACGAAACGCGGCAGCTCATCCGGGTACGGTGTGAACGCGAGTTCCGAGGTGTAGGCGTAGTTCATCGAGTAGTTGAACAGCGGCGCCCAGTAGGCCTGCTCGCTGATGCGCTGCAAGGCCTTGCGGTAGTTGTCCTTGCGCACTTGCGGGTCGAGGGCATTGTCGGCGGTCTGCAACCAGCCCTGGACTTGTGGGTCCTTGATATTGTCGTCCGGATTGCCCTTGAACCAGGTACCGGCCGACGCCGAGGTGTCGAGGATCGAGAACGAGCCCCAGGCCTGAAACGACATGGGCACCTTGCCGCCACGTTGCTGATCGCGCAGGGCGGCGTACTTCAAGTAGCGCAGCTTGGCGTTGATGCCCACTGCGCGCAGGTTGCCGATGATGGCTTCGACGTAATCACGGTCGCGATAAGCGAAGATTTCTGTCTCGAAGCCATTTGGGTAACCGGCTTCGGCGAGCAGCGCCTTGGCCTTGGCGGGGTCATAGTCGTAGACCGTGGCCGCAGTGGTATCGCAACCGAACTGACCGGGATAACAGGCAACCTGCAAGGGCTTGGCTTCGCCCCCCACCAATTGCGTGGCCAGCGCATTGCGGTTGATCGCATGGTTGATGGCCTGGCGCACCTTGAGGTTCTTCATCGGTGAGTTTTCAGTGGAGGTGCCCCGTGCATCAAGAATCAGGAAACCGATGCGCATGGTTTCGCCACTGGTCACGGTCAGGTTCGGCATACCCTTGAGGTCGACCGCCTGATCCGAGGTCACACGCCAGGTCCAGTCGACACCGTCGGTCATCAACTCGGCCAGACGGGTTTCTGCATCCGGGATCACGCGGAACTTGAGGTGGCTGATATGGGGCTTGCCTTGTGGGCTGTCCGGGAAGTAGTCCTTGTTGATCTCCATGGTCACGCCTTCGCCGGCCACCACCGACACGGCTTTATACGGCCCGGTGCCAATGGGCTTGCGACTGAATTCGGCCAGGCCGACCTTCTCGAAGTACTGCTTGGGAAACATCGGAACGGCGTTGGACAGGTATTCCAGTGCCGGCGGGAAAGGCTTCTTCAAATACAAGCGGACGCTGTAGTCACCGGTTTTTTCGGCGCCCTTGATCCAGTCTACGTTTTGCACGGTAACGACTTTCGCTTCGGGCGACACCACGTAGTTGAGGGTGAACACCACGTCGTCGGCGGTGAAGGCGTCGCCGTTGTGAAATTTGACGCCCTTGCGCAGCTCAAAGTCGAGGGTGGTGTCGTCGACCTGCTTCCAGCTGGTGGCCAGCATGGGTTTGTATTCGCCGCTTTTGGGATCGCGGTAGATCAGGTTGTCCCAGATCAGCCGGCCGAGAATCACGCCTTCGCGTAAATCGTTGTGATAGGGGCTGATGTTTTCAGGCTCGCTGTCGGAAGCGTAAACCAGGGTGTCGTTGGCTTTGCCGGCATGTGCCGGAAAGCTGCTGATAAGGCCCATCAGCGCGATACTGCAGGCGAAACCTTTGATGCCCATGCCGTCGTCTCCGTTGGCGAGAGTGGTTGAATCAAAGGGCAGCGAATCGCAAATGCGTAGAAGGAGGAGGAAAAGGTCGGGCGCTGTTTTTTTTGGTCTGGACACGAATGTAGGGAAGGGCTATCAATGCCACAAGCACAATATTTCGATACTTCCTTTGCCGAAAAGGCAATCCTTGGAGGCTCCGATGCAGCTGTATGGCGTGCAGTCCACGGCACTGCGCTATTTTCTTGAGGTCGCGCGATGCGGATCGATCAGCGAGGCCTCAATGCGGCTGAATGTGGCGGCATCAGCGGTGAGTCGACAAATTTCCAAGCTTGAGTTGGCCCTGGATGCCAGCCTGTTTGAGCGTCGTGCCCGCGGCATGGTGCTCAGCGAGGCGGGGGCGCGACTGGCGGCTTATGCGCGCAAGTCGCAGCTTGAGGCCGAGCAGGTGGTGCTGGAAATTACCGAGTTGCATGGCTTGCAGCGCGGTCATGTGCATGTTGCCTGTTCGGAAGGATTTGCCTTGGAATACATGCCCAGGAGCATCAGCGCGTTCAGGCGTGAGTATCAGGGCATTCATTTTACGTTGGAGGTCTGTGCGCCCGCTGAAGCGACCGAGAAGGTTCGCTCCGGTGAAGCCGACCTGGCGATGACGTTCAGCCTGACGCCGCAAAAGGAAATCAAGGTCGAGCATGTCCTGAGCGGGGCGATTTTTGCCGTGGTCTCCAATGCCCATCCCTTGGCCGGGCGGGAGTCTGTCAACCTCGCCGAGTTGCAACCCTGGCCCATTGCGTTACCCAAGGCCGACACTACGATACGGCAACTCTTCGACATCTGTTGCGGCGTCCAGGGGTTGTTGTTCGACCCGGTATTGACCACCAATTACGTTGCCGCGCTCTACAGTTTCGTCCGTGAAGAGGGAGGCATCAGCCTGGCCAGCGAAATGACCTTGCACCAACAGGTGGCGGACAAGCAGTTGCAATGCTTGCCGATCCTTGATGAAGGCATGCAGGCGCGGCGCATCGAACTGCAAAGCATGGCTGGGCGCAATCTACCGGCGGCGGTTTCGGCGTTCAGGGATTTTCTGATCGCTGAGCTGGCGAAGGCGAAGCGGCTTTGAAAAGATGAGGTTACTCCCATCTTCCGCCTTGGAAGATCAGCGAGTTTTTCTGTGCTGACTGATGCTTAACGCATAGAGAACACGCTCAAGGATGAACTCCCTGGCTTCCGGATGTTTGAATGCCCTCATGAACAGCAACCTCTAGTTTGAGATTTAAAAGGTGTGCGTCTGCTATCGAGTTCTAATGCTCGGTAGTTCCTATTTCTTGAAGGCCTCAAGGTTTTCACGGAGCCAGGCGGACAGCGAACGGGGTGGGGTACCCGTGAGGTCTTCAACCGTAAAGGTTCGTTCTGTCAGTATGGAATCATGGAAGATGCGATCAAGCCCCACGAGAATCTCGGCTACAAACGGGGAGAGTCCATCGGCAACTAGCGCTGAATGCTGTGCGGCTGGAGACCGATGGGTATAGGCGACTGTGTGGCCTAACAGACTGGATAATTCCTCGGCAACTTGCGGCATTGTCCAGTTTCGCGGCCCTGTCAGGTGATACGCACGTTGTGAGCCTTCTGCTACCTCCTCCAGTAATGCTATGCGCGCCGAGTCCGCTACATCTCGAGTGTCTATCAGGTTCACACTTCCATGGCCTGCGGCGCCGGCCCAAGTGCCCGTTGCAACAGCGTTGCCAGCACGCTTGAGCACGTCCATGAACGTGGTAGGTCTCAATACGGTAGAGGCGATAGGTTGTTGACCCAGGTGGGCTTCTATCAATGAATGCCAGGCAAATGGATTGATAGGGGTCGATGGTCCCATGACCGAAAGCTTTACGATGTGCTGCACGCCCATTTCTACGGCAGCGTCAATAAGGGCAATCTCGTTGGCGACTTGTTGGGGTGAAGTGCCGTGAGCAATGAACAGTTTCTCGACACCGGCAAGCGCTTTTCTGAGCGTTGCCGGCTGATCAAAATCCAACTCGGCAGCGACCACCCCTGGGGCAAAAGCGGTGGATGATTTTTGCCGTGTGAGCGCCAGCAGGGTGACTGGGTCTTGCGCTAACTGACTGATCAATCGCCTGCCTACGCGGCCTGTCGCGCCAGCAACGGCGATGCTCAGTGATTGCGTCCGTTTGGTCGATTGATTGAGCATGATGAAATCTTCCTATATGGTGGAACGATCAGTCCAAGTATCCTGGTCTGATCGTTCCATGTTGTCAACGGAGGATTTATGAGCGGTAAACCGCAATATGACGAACGTGCAGTCCTGAAGGCGGCGACGGCTGTTTTCTGGCGGCATGGGTACGCAAACGCATCGGTCAGCGATCTGACTGAGGCAACGGGGTTGTCTCGATCAAGCCTGTACCAGCGGTTCCATGATAAGGATGGGCTCTTCAACGAGACGCTTCAGCTATATACCGACCGTGTATTAACGCGAATGAGATCGACCCGGGCACAGACCTCCAGGGCGAGCATAGACGCGCTGCTACGAGAGTTTCTTCCGAAGGAATTTGGCGTGGAGCGTCCGCCTGGTTGCCTGATATCTCGCAGTAACGCTGAGCAAGAAGACCTCACTGCCACAGGAAAGAAAACCGCGAATTTTGCGGCTTGTCAGCAGCGACAGATTTTTGTGGATATTTTGACTCATGGCCGGTTGGAGGGTGAGATAGGGCAGCATGTCGATTTGGATCTACTGGCTTGGTATTACTTCGGAATACTGCAGGCTGTGGTAAATCTGCCTTCAGTCGGGGCGACTAACCAGGTACTTGGCGGCCTCATTGATGTCGCGATGTCAGCATGGCCTGAGAGCCAAGATAGTTCGGGTATTGAGACGATATGAGTGAGTAACCCCGATGGTAGGGGTATCTTTTCCGCAGTCGCGCCTGGGCATCTGATAAGTCTGCCCCGTGCTCAATAACGGTGAGTAGCGGTACGTGATCATACCGCTACGTCATCTAAGCCATAGGTGCCGATTTATAAAGCGTAACCGAATGTCCTGGCATGGTTGGTTGGTGTTTGACGGTTACTCTGCCCATGGCCGCATGGCCAGCAGCAGGCATGTCACACCGCCCGGCGAAAGCCGACGATCGCTTTGGTTTCGAGAAAATCGCCGAACGCAACTTCTCCCCATTCACGACCGTTACCCGACTGCTTGTATCCCCCGAACGGGGCCGCCAAATCCATGTCGGCATAATTGAGCGTGACTTGTCCGGCCCGAAGTTTACGCGCCACTGCCTCGGCGGCTGCATGTTCGCCTTGAACATAAGCGGCAAGGCCGAATACGGTGTCATTGGCGATCGCCACGGCGTCGGCTTCATCGGCATAACCGATGATGACAAGCACCGGGCCGAAGATCTCCTCGCGGGCGATAGTCATGTCATTCGTCACGTTGGAGAAGACGGTCGGCTGCACATAGAAACCGGTGTCGAGCCCTTCGGGTCGGCCGAGACCACCTGTTATCAGCGTTGCACCTTCTTCGATGCCGACCTGGATCAGGTTCTGGATCTTGCGCCACTGTGCCTCGGAGGCGACCGGACCCATTTTCGCGTTACTTGCCGGGTGTCCGACAACCCACTGCGCTGCCACCGTGCGCGCGAGATTGGCTACCTCATCCATTCGTGTAAATGGAACAAGCATCCGTGACGGCGCATTACATGATTGACCGCTGTTGAGCATCATTTGAGCCACGCCTGCCGCCACGGCTGACGGAAAATCGGCACTCGGCAAAAGGATGTTCGGCGACTTTCCGCCCAGTTCCTGGTGTACGCGTTTCACCGTCAGTGCAGCATTGCGCGCTACCTGGATGCCGGCGGGGGTGGATCCAGTAAACGAGACGAGATCGACTTCAGGATGGCCCGTCAGTGCGTCGCCAACACCTTTGCCGTCTCCATGTACCAGATTAAAAACACCGGCTGGTACACCGGCATCATGCATGATTTCGGTAAAGATCGTCGCCGAGAAGGGCGACACTTCAGAAGGCTTCACCACCATCGTGCAGCCTGTCGCCAACGCTGCGGCCACCTTGCAGGTCAACTGGTTGAGCGGCCAATTCCATGGCGTGATCAACGCACAAACGCCAATCGGCTCGCGTACGATCTCAGTGGTGCCCATCTCGTGTTCGAAGCTGTATTTGGCTAACGCGGCGCGAGCGATTTGAATGTGGGCCAGGCCGGCCGTGACTTGCAATTGCTCGGCAAGCCATAGCGGTGCGCCCATTTCGTCGGACACTGCTGTCGCAAGATCCTGTGCGCGCAACTGGTAGGCCGCGATGATTCGATCAAAGAGTGCAAGACGCTCCTCAACCGATATTTGCGAGAACGTCTGGAAGGCGGCTCTTGCCGCCGCGACCGCTTTATCGACATCGAGGGGGCCGCCGAGCGCAACCTGGCCGGCAACCGTTTCGTCAGCCGGATTAATGACATCCATTACGATATTGCCAGCGGGCTCCACCCACGAGCCATCGATGTAAAACTGAAGATTTTCGCGCATTTTAGTCCTCGTCATATTGGGCTTTCCAAAACAGGTCAGGCCGTTGGGATCAGCGCTGCCGCGTCGATATCGAAGGCGCTTGGCCAATCGTCGAGAGTCGCAGAGAGGCGTTGATCAAAGGTCGCAATAAGGCATCGAAATGCGGCCATCTTGGGCGACCCTTACAAGGTATACGCGATAAACCTGGAGTCAATTAGGCACTTAAAGTAGCGTTGGTAGGTTCAGGGATACCGCGGGCAAACCTGCGAAGGCATTCACTCCGCCAGGCTTACCTGCGCGGCCTCGTCAAACTTCAACCGGGCCGTTTCAACCTCAGGCAATTTGTCGAGCGTCCATTTATGCAATTCGCGAAATGGCTGCTGCAGTGTTCGACCCAGTTGGGTGATCTCATACTGGACTGCCACGGGCGAAAACGAGATGACCTGGCGCGAGACAAGACCATTTCGTTCCAGTCGCCGCAGGCACTGTGTCAGGGCCTTCTGAGTGACGCCCTCGAGGCGACGCTTGATGGCGTTAAAGCGATGCGGCCCGTCATCAAGTACCGCCAGAACCATCATCGACCACTTGTCTGCGATTTGGTCGAACAGCGCCCGGCTTGGGCACTCCGACGAAAAACATTGCGGCTTTAATTCCAGCATCGAAGTTTCCTCATGTATACCTAGGCGATTCTAGGTGCCTAATTGACATTTAGTTTACAAAATATACTTATATGGTTTCCAAAAGCAAATGGAGTCCATCCAATGTCAAACCCAGATACCAGCGTTTTATTTCGTCCTCTTTCCATCCGCTCGCTTGAACTGAAAAACCGGATTGTCATGTCGCCGATGACCAGGCAATTTTCCCCAGAGGGCATCCCTGGTGAAGGTAGCGCTGCCTACTACCGGCGGCGGGCTGAGGGTCGAGTCGGATTGATTTTGTCAGAAGGCACCGTCATTAATCGTCCCGCTTCACGTAACGGTCCCGGTATTCCTTTTTTTCACGGTGAAGCAGCGCTGGCCGGATGGAAGAACGTGATCGATTCTGTTCACGCTGCCGGGGGCCGTATGGGGCCGCAACTCTGGCACACCGGCGCAGTGCGTGACGTCAGCGGCTGGGAGCCTGATGCGCCGGTTGAAAGCCCGTCTGGCCTCGATTCGCCAAACGTCCCTCGCGGTGTGGCGATGAGCGAGGAGGATATTGCAGACGCAGTTGCTGCGTTCGCCCAGGCGGCGGCGGATGCCAGGCGCCTGGGTTTCGACACCGTTGAGATCCATGGGGCGCATGGTTATTTGATCGATCAGTTCTTCTGGGCCGGCACCAATCTGCGCACCGATCGTTATGGCGGAGCGACGATCAAAGAGCGCTCCCGTTTTGCCGCTGAGATCGTGTCTGCTGTGCGTCATGCGGTCGGGCCCGAATTCCCCATCATCATGCGCGTCAGTCAATGGAAGCAGCAGGACTTCGGGGTGCGCCTCGCCGAGACGCCTGCACTGATGGAAGACTGGCTGCTGCCGCTGGTTGAAGCGGGTGTGGATGTTCTGCATTGCTCGCAGCGACGCTTCTGGGACCCTGAGTTCCCCGAAATTGATGGTGAGAACGGGCTGAACTGCGCGGGCTGGGCGAAGAAAGTCACTGGCGCCACGACCATCAGCGTCGGTTCGGTCGGGCTGGATAATGATGTTACTCACGCATTCGCCGGCAAGGGATCGACCCCTGCGAGCCTGGATCGGCTCGTCGAGCGAATGGAGCGCGAAGAGTTTGATCTGATCGCAGTAGGGCGTGTTCTGCTGAGTGACAAGGATTGGGTCGCCAAAGTGGAAAAAGGCGATTACGCAGATCTGAAGGGCTTCAATCCGGCCTCTTTAGCCGAATTGGTTTAAGCCTTGGACCGGATTCAGGGCATCTACGTGCGAGTCGTAGAGGCCCGGAATCCGGGTGATACGGCGTCGCCACGGATGATGCCGAGCGTTCTGGCAAGCGGTGGCGACCTGTCATGGGAAGGGGTGTTCAAGTATACCAGGTAGGGATTCAGTGCCTGATTGAAGCCAGGTATACAGCCTATATCATTGGTTTCTTTAACCATCGCCTCTACTGGAAGTTTGGAAGCGAGAAACAGGATTGATCATGACACCTATAAGCCAATCAGTGACGCCCATGAAAAACAACGTCACGCGGTTTACCTGCAATGGGTGTGGAACTTGCTGTAAAGAACGTCTTATCCCTCTGACGCTTCAAGAGGCCGAGGAATGGTTAAATCGCGGTGGTAACGTCGCAGTCATACTCGAAGCTTTCGACACATCAGTCTTCCCGTTGCCAGGGCACTACAACCACAGCGTGCAACGCGCGGTCGATGTGGCCAGTGGAGAGGCACGTATTCAGGTCATTGCCATTTTTGCGGGTAACGCACTGACCCAGTGTCCAAGTTTAGGCGAGGATAACCACTGCACGATCTACGAAGATCGACCGCTGGTCTGTCGAATCTACCCGATGGAAATCAATCCATTTCTGACCCTACGCCCCGAAGAAAAGGTCTGCCCGCCGGAAGTCTGGGAGTCGGGAGAGGTACTATGGTCTGACCGTGTAGTTGATCCTGTCCTGGAGGATCAGATTCAACGCTCCCGGCAGGCTGACCGCGACGATGCCAAGGCAAAAGTTTCAGTCTGCGCGGCGCTGGGGATAAGTGTTGCCGCTTGGAAAGGCAACGCGCTGGCTGTTTACTTAGCCGACCGTGCGCAGTTGCAGCAGGCCATCAGTCTCGTTCGCGCGGGAGGCGACGTACCGGCCAATGTGTCCTGGAAAGTCCGCGTCGATGATGCAGACCTTCACACTCGTCTGCAGGGGGCAGGTGTTGAACTGGATCTTCGTGCACAGACTGAATACATCTTTCACTCGCTTTAGTCGGAGAGCTCAGTGCTTTGCCCGCTCCAGGGCGTGGGGATACCTTGGTCGTCGCTGACTCGCTTATTGCAGCGGCCCCACCACTTGCCGATAACGTTCTTCCCCCTGTGGTGTCTGGCGGGTCAGGCTGATTTCCAGGCCGATGGGATCGGCTTTACGGTTGCCGGCCAGCTGACGCCAGCCTTGGCCCGGTTCCCAGATGCGCACTTGCAGGTCGCTGACACCGGATAAGACGGCCACTGCTTTTTTGGGCGCAGGTAACGGGTATCGATCACTGGCTGCGGATGTGGCGCGGTACAGCGTGTCACCCTCCAGCCACCAGCGCACCCGTTGCAGACCGTTTTCGGGAAGGGCTGCGTTACGAATCACGTTCAGTTGAAAATCATGCTGGTCGGAGCTGCGAACGCTGATTGCGGCGAGACCGTCGGGCTGTTCGTCATCGTTCAAGGCTGGCGTTCTCAGTTCAACGCTGGCGCGCAGGGCCAGGTCGCGGTCCAGCTGGTTGAGTGTGCGCAACAACGCTTCGGTTTGTTCAGTGCTGGCCTGCAGATGGCTGTCGGCACGGCTCACGCTGTCGAGGCCGCGCCAGGCAATCAGGCTGACAATGGCCATCAGCATGATCGCCACCATGACTTCGATGAGGGTAAAGCCGCGCTGGTGAGTTTTCATGGTGCATTTGCCACGCGTATCTGGCCGGTCGCCGTGCGTTGAATGTCGAGGCGGTGCTGGCCATCCGAAAGCTGCAGTTGCAAGGGCGAGGCAAACCATTCGGCATTCAGCACCACCGATTGCCTGGGGGTTACCCGCACGCTCATCGAGGGGGTTTCCCAGGCACGGGGACGCAGTTGCGGGTCGCTCATGAAGTGATCCCAGCCCTGGCCAGACTCGTGGCGCCGACTGAAGCGAAACCCTTTAGTGTCGGCCCGCCACGTGATGGGGCGGCCGTCGGCCCGGGCTTCGGCCTGGGCGATCTGCAGCATCTGGACCACGCGGTTGGCGTCCTTGCGCAGCAATTGCAACGGGTCGGGTTTGATGCTCAGGCTGATCGCCGCCGAGGCGATGCCGATGATCACCAGCACCACCATTAATTCGATCAGGGTGAAGCCTTGTTGATTGGCCTTGGTCATGACACAACGCTCCTTCGTCGTGGGTCTCTCCTGTAGACTGCCCGGCAGGACAACAAGGAGGTTTTGTCTTGGTCGCTATTTTTCGTTTGACCGCGCCGCGAGTGGTGCAGGCAGTGGCATTGGCCACGGCGCTCGCGGGGGTGCTGGTCTGGTCCTCCGTGTTGCTGACATCGGCCGAGTCCCAGGTGCCGCCGGTCGAGCCGCCGGTTTTGGCCGCTCGCCCGGATACACCGGCGTTGCAGTGGTTTTCCAACCAGCCGGCGGTGGTGGACATCAAGGTCTCCGGCCTGATGGCGGGCGCGCGCGGGGCGGTGGCGATCCTGAGCCTGAACGAGGGGCCGCCGCGCAGTTTTCGGGTGGGCGAGTCATTGGCCCAAGGGGTGCGCCTGGCGGCGATCGAGGGCGATGCAGTAGTGATTGAGCGGGGCACGCAGCACACCCGCATCAAGGTCAGCACGCTGCCGGACTCGGTGGTGCTACCGCGATTGACCCGACCCTGAACGCTCATTGGGGCGTTGCCTTCGGCGGGTTGAGCAGCGTTTCCACCCGCGCCAGCGGCGGCGCCTCGCGCTTGCGCTCCGACACCAGCAGGGTGACGCGCATCAGGCGTCCATCGGCGCTCGGTGCGATGCTCTGTTCGCAACGCAACAGCAAGCGGCCCTGATCACAGTCAAACGCTTTGTGCCCCCTGGGCAGGCGTCCCTCCAGGCGCAGTTCGGCGAGCCTGCCCTGGGCCGACAGCAGCGCCATCGAGCGGTCGCGCAGCAACCCATTGCTCTGGGTCATCAAGCCTGCAACGCGGACCGCCGCCGCCATCGCCACGGCAATGATCGCCAAGGCCACGAGCACCTCGATCAATGTAAAACCCTGCTCCTTGCGCGACAGCTCCATGGGTCACTCTTGGCGTAAAAACACGCCGTAGAGTAGCACTCAGGGAGCCGCGGGCAGCGGCCAATTATTTTTGCTATCCAGATAGTTAGTTTTGTTACACTGCGCGCCGAATTAGGATCGAGCCAAGGATGGTGGATATGGATTTCGCGCGCATCAAATATGGGCCTCGCGCCCGCCACGCTCAGCAAGGGTTCACGCTGATCGAGATCATGGTGGTGGTGGTCATCCTCGGCATTCTGGCGGCGATTGTCGTGCCTAAAGTGCTGGACCGTCCGGACCAGGCCAGGGCGATTGCGGCCAAGCAGGACGTCGCCGGCCTGATGCAGGCGCTCAAGCTTTATCGCCTCGACCACGGCACCTATCCCAACATGAACCAGGGCCTCAAGGTACTGGTCGAGCGCCCGGCAGATGCAAAAAATACCAACTGGCGTTCTTACCTGGAGCGCCTGCCCAACGACCCCTGGGGCCGTCCTTACCATTACTTGAATCCCGGCGCGAACGGCGAAGTCGACATCTTCTCCCTCGGTGCCGACGCACAGCCTGATGGCGACGGTGTGAATGCCGATATCGGATCCTGGCAGCTCTAAGCGCGGCCATGAAATCACACTCGCCCACCGGGGCGAAACAGCGCGGCATGGCGATTATCAGCGCGATGCTGATCGCGGCGGTGGTCGCTGTGTTCGCCGCCGGCATGCTCACCCGCCAGAGCGTTTTTACCCGTTCGCTTGAGGCCGAGCAGGCGCGAGTGCAGGGCAGTGCCTCACTGCTGGGCGGCCTGGAAGTCAGCCGGCGATTGCTCCGGGACGCCCGTGAGCAGGATGTGCTGACGCGGCTTGACCAGCCATGGGCCCGGCCGATCAACACCGCTCAGGACGGCGAATTCGAAGGCCGCCTTGAGGACCTGCAAGGCAAGTTCAACCTGCGCAATTTAATCGCCCAAGAGTCTGTTGATCTCGGGCAGATGCGCAGCTTTGAGCGGTTGTGCGAGATGATCGGTGTCGAGGCCCGCCTGGCGCAGCGCATCAGCCAACGCGTGATTGCAGCCTACCCACATAGGCCGGTTGCCTCAACAGTGGGGCAGCCACCCCCGCCATTACCCGCCACCCAGCCGATGCTGCGCAGTCTTGATCAATTACGCGGTATCGAAGGCCTCAATGAGCGGGTCCTGGCGCGGCTCGAGCGTTACGTCAGCATTCTTCCGGTCAACACCTGGGTCAACGGCAATACGGCCAGCGCTGAGGTGCTGGCCGCGGTGGTGCCGGGTTTGTCCTGGGCGCAGGCCAAGGCGTTGGTCGCCGAGCGCGATCGCGGCCAGTGGTTTATCAACCGCGGCGACTTCGTTAACCGTGCGCGATTGCCCAACTTGAACGTGGATCACCTCAACGTCGGGATCACCAGTGAGTGGTTCCTGCTCCAGGGGCAGGCCCGCCGCAATCAGCGCCGTGTGCACCTGGCTGCGCTGCTGCATCGTCCGGAAGACGCAATGCCCAGGGTGATCTGGTCGAGGCTGGGCGTATGACGCGCCTGCGCCTTGCCTTGCCGCCGCTGGAGTCCTTGACGTCGGACACCGAGCTTGAGTTCGCGCAACTGGACCGCAAGGGCCGCGTCAGCCATACCGGCATCAGCACCCTTGGCCAGCTGGGACAACAGGCCAAGTCTCAGGCTGTCGAGTGTTTCCTTCACCCCATGGACACGGTACTTACTCGCATCGAGCTACCGCCGCTGTCAGCGTCCCGTATCGATGCGGCCGTTACCTGCGCTGCGCAGGCGTTGATCCTGGGGCCCAGCGAGCAGATGCATGTGGCGCACAGCGCTCGCGATACCGATGGACAGGTGCACCTGAGCTGGCTGCCCAAGGCTGTACTGGATCGCCTCGGTCAGTTGCTTGGCCTGCACGGATTGAAGCTGGGCGGCCTGTATCCGGCGCCTTACCGCTTAGCCGTGCCAGCGGCCGGGCAGGTCAATGGGTGTGTGGTAGAGGGCCAGTTGCTGCTGCGTTTCAGCCTCGCCCATGGGGCGGTGGAACCGTTGGTTGAGGACCGTCTGGAAGCGCTCGCCGCCAGCGGCGAAAGTGTGCTGTGGCCCGTGGACCACCAGCGCTGGAACGGCGCTGCCCCTGGCTGGGGATTGCACGCCGGGGTCGGCCGGCGCACTGTACCGGCGGCCGGTTGGGGGCGGGCGTTGGGCTGTTGTGCGTTGGCCGTGGGTGTCTGGGTGGCCGGGCTCAACCTTTACGCCGCCCGCGAGGTTGCGCAAGGGCAGCAGCTCAAGCAGCAGATGAGCCAGCGCGTGAAGCACGCATTTCCCGAGCTGCCGGTGATTCTCAACCCTCTGCAACAGGCCCGCCAGCAGTTGGCGATCCGGCAAGGGGGCGGGCCCGCGCAGCTCAATCACGACTTTGCTTACCTGGTGCAGCAAGCCGCCATGGCGCTGCCGTTCATGGCTGGCAGCGTCCAGCAGCTGACCTTCAGCGAGCGCCAGTTGCAGCTGCAGATGACCGCCGAAGCCACTCCCGCTGCCGACGGCGCTGTACAGGCTGCGCTGAGCCAGGCGGGCCTTTCCGCCCACCGCAACGAGCGTATCTGGACGCTGAGCGCGCTGGCCGAACCCGCGTCGGGAGAGGGTGATTCCAGCGTGGAAAACGACGATGAATAATCCGCGGCTGATGGCCTTCAAAGGGCGCTGGAAAGCGCTGGCCCCGCGGGAAAAAACCATGCTCAGCGGCGCGGCGGTGTTTCTTGCCAGCCTGTTGGTCTGGCTGTCGCTGATCCAGCCAGCGCTCAAGAACATTGACTATTGGCAAGTCGAAACCCCGAAGCTGCGCGCCCAGAGCCAGGCACTGGCGCTGTTGCTTCGCGAGGTCACCACGCCTGTCGGGCTGGACCTTGAGCACTCATTGCGGCAATCCCTCGACGCCGCCGGCCTGGCGGGACACTACCGGTTGCAGGCCCAGGATCTGTCCTGGCAACTGACACTGGACGCGGCCCCCGCCGATGCGGTGCTCGGCTGGTTATTGAGTGACCCGAGGCAATTTTCGCTGGACGTGGTGGAGGCCCGTTTGCAACGCGCCGGCGAAGCCTCGGCCGACAACACGGCAGGCACTCTCACAGGAACCGTCCGTATGGATCGGATGCACGGCGCTAAGGAAGCATCATGAAGTGGTCAGGTTCCCATTATGTACGCACGGCTGCGCCGTTTCTGTTGCTCGCACTGAGTGCGTGCAGCGCGCAGCCTACGGCGGATTTACCCCAGGACAGTGAGCTCGGCCTGCCCCTGGCCACCACCCAGCGCAGCGGCGACGCACTGGTAGACCGGCAGCGTGCGCAAGTGCAAATCGAACGGCAGTCGCGGCCCTTGCACAAGGTTACCAATCCCGGACGTGGCGGCGGTGCCGGTCACAGCGGCGTGGCGCCGAACAAACCCTTGGGCGATCAACCGGTCACGCTGAATTTCGTCGAAGCCGACATTCAAGCCGTGGTGCGGGCGTTGTCCCGTGCGACGGGGCAGCAGTTCCTGGTCGACCCGCGCGTCAAGGGCTCCCTCACGCTGGTTTCCGAAGGGCAGGTGCCGGCGCATCAGGCCTACGACATGCTGCTGGCGGCACTGCGCATGCAGGGCTTCAGCGTGGTGGATGTAGGAGGTATCGCGCACGTGGTGCCCGAGGCCGATGCCAAGCTGCTCGGCGGGCCGATCTACAGTGCTGACAAGCCGGGCGGCAGCGGCATGCTCACGCGCACCTTCCGCCTGCAATACGAAAACGCGGTGAATCTGATCCCGGTGCTGCGCCCGATCGTTTCGCCGAACAACCCGATCAACGCCTATCCGGGCAACAACACCATCGTTGTCACCGACTACGCCGAGAACCTGGCGCGGGTGGCGCAGCTTATCGACGGTATCGATACCCCGAGCGCCATCGACACCGACGTGGTGCAGGTTCAAAACGGGATCGCCGTGGATATCGCCGAGATGGTCTCGCAACTGCTGGAGCAGCCGGGCAGCGATCCGACGCAGAAAATCACGGTGGTGGGCGACCCGCGCTCCAACGCGATCGTGATTCGTGCCGGCAGCCCGGAGCGGACCGAGTTGGCGCGTAACCTGATCTACAAGCTGGATAACGCCCAAGCCAACCCAAGCAATTTGCACGTGGTGTACCTGCGCAACGCCCAGGCCGCGAAACTGGCGCAGTCGTTACGCGGTTTGCTGACCGGTGAAAGCGACAGCGGTGGCGGTGACAATGCGCGGTCGGCCCTCAGCACAATGGGTGCCAATATCTCCGGCAGCCAGACCGGGCAGGGCAGTGGCCAAGGCAGTACCACCAGCGCCAATGAGTCGGCGCAGACGACCGGCAGCTCGAGCAGCCAGCCCGGCGGGCAAACGAGTGAGCAAAACGTCGCCTTCACCGCCGGTGGCGTGACCCTCCAGGCCGACTCGACCACCAACACCTTGCTGATTTCTGCCCCGGAGCCGCTGTACCGCAACCTGCGTGAAGTCATCGACATGCTCGACCAGCGCCGCGCCCAAGTGGTGATTGAAAGCCTTATCGTTGAAGTCGGCGAGGACGATGCCAATGAGTTCGGCGTGCAGTGGCAGAGCGGCGACCTGGCCGGCAAAGGCGTGATCGGCGGGACTAACCTGGGTGGTGCGGGGTTCAACCTGAATGGCAAGACCAGCGTTGATGTGCTGCCTGGCGGGCTCAGCCTCGGCTTCATCAACGGTACTGTGGATGTGCCCGGCATTGGCAAGGTCATGGACCTCAAGGTGTTGGCCCGCGCGCTTAAAAGCAAAGGCGGCAGCAACGTCCTGTCGACGCCGAACCTGCTGACCCTGGATAACGAGGCGGCCAGTATTTTTGTGGGCCAGACTATTCCGTTTGTCAGTGGCAGCTACGTGACCGGTGGCGGCGGTACCAGCAATAATCCGTTCCAGACGGTCACCCGTGAAGAGGTCGGCTTGAAGCTGAATGTGCGCCCACAAATCTCCGAGGGTGGCACGGTCAAACTCGATATTTACCAGGAAGTCAGCAGCATCGATGAGCGCGCGTCCAGCAGCGCCGTGTCGGCCGGCATCGTCACCAACAAGCGCGCGATCGACACCAGTATTTTGCTCGACGACGGGCAGATCATGGTCCTCGGTGGCCTGCTCCAGGACGGTTACAGCCAGAGCAATGAAGCCGTGCCGTGGCTGTCGAGCATTCCGGGGCTGGGTGTGCTGTTTCGCAATGAGCGCCGGGCGGTCACCAAGACCAACCTGATGGTGTTCCTGCGCCCGTATATCATCCGCGACAGTGGTGCCGGACGCGCGATCACCCTGAACCGCTATGACTACATGCGCCGTGCCCAGGGCCATTCCCAGCCGGAACACAGCTGGGCGATGCCGGATGTGCAGGCGCCGCAGTTGCCGGTGGTGGAGAAGGGGATTCCGGGCGGGCAGCAGCAGGGGCCGAGGGCGGTGATTCGGGCGGTGCCTGTAGGTGCACGACCGTGAGCCTGTTGTACGCAGGACCAAATGTGGGAGGGGCGGTGCGACGATTCGACTTGCCCCCGATGAGGGTGTGTCAGCCACAGATGTACAAACTGACCCACCGCTATCGGGGGCAAGCCCCCTCCCACATTTGGACCGCGCTCGGTCAGGAAGATGTCTTGTGAGCCTTCTCCCTTACGCCTGGGCCAAATCCCAACGCATCCTCCTGCGTCCCGGCGACGACGGCATGCTGCTGACCGTCTGCCCCTCCACCCCCGGCTGGTCCATCAGCGAAGTACGGCGCCAGTTCGGCCAGGCCCATCTCGAGCAGGTACGCGACGATGAACTCGACGGCCTCCTCGCCAGTGCCTACGCCGATACGGGCAGCGCCGCCGCTGTGGTGGGCGCGGCAGAGAACGAGGTCGACCTCGACCGCCTGATGCAGGACATGCCCGAGATCACCGACCTGCTCGACACCCAGGACGGCGCGCCGGTGATCCGTATGATCAACGCCTTGCTCACCCA
>NZ_QCWA01000015.1:0-146053 GCF_003058245.1 Pseudomonas sp. GV047
CACCTGAACTTCGGTATCGATGTGATCAACCAGATCAAGATCGAAAACCCGCACTTGTGGGATGCCGAGATGAAGGAAGAAGCGACCCAGATGATTTTGCAGGGGACGCAGCTGGAGATCGAATACGCGCGGGATACCATGCCGCGCGGTGTGCTGGGCATGAACGCGGCGATGATGGAGGATTACCTCAAGTTCATCGCTAACCGTCGCCTGTCGCAGATCGGCTTGAAGGAAGAGTATCCGGGGACGACTAACCCGTTCCCTTGGATGAGCGAGATTATGGACTTGAAGAAAGAGAAGAATTTCTTTGAAACTCGGGTTATTGAGTATCAGACGGGTGGGGCGTTGAGCTGGGATTAACGTTAATTACTGATAAAAAGGCTGCCCTTGGGCAGCCTTTTTTCTATGCTCAACGCTCTATTTCTAGTTACATGTCAAAAACATTAAAAACAAGCCTGCGAAAAAAGAATTTCAGGCAGAAGACCAAGCTCTACCAACCAAAACATAACAAAACACTGACATCACCAAGCAACACTTGCCGAGATTCAAAAAGCCATCATAATACGATCCAGCAATCTTATCCCATGCAAGGAGGCAGTGTATATGCAAAATGCAATTCGATATTCTGCAAATATAAGATGTACAGAAACCATACCGAGCACCCACATTATTAGCCACCTAAGCAATTCCTAAAAACGTCAAATTGAAACCTAAGGGAATAGCATGCCAAACAAACATCCACTTCGAGTTCAATCTCATATCTTACGGCTTCTGGGCGACCAGTTAATTGGACATGATCGATTAGCCGTATTTGAGCTTGTAAAAAACTCCTACGACGCAGATGCCAGTACAGTCGCCATTACGATCGACCTCAATGAGGTCGATCCTTGTGTAAAAGTTGAAGACAATGGCTCCGGGATGAGCCTTTCGGTAATCACCGGTGCGTGGTTAGAAGTTGGAACAGATTCGAAACGCACAGCTCAGAATAGAAAAAGATCAAAATTATTCAATAGACTCCCCTTGGGTGAAAAGGGGGTGGGTAGACTTGCAGTTCAAAAACTAGGAAAAAAGTTACAGGTTATCACCAGAGAAGAAAACTCAACAGAATATGAGTTCAATATAGACTGGGATGTACTAATTGGCAGTTCAAAATATCTGAATGACAGCTTATCGGTTGAAGTCATAGAAAAAACTAAACCTTCACATTTTAAAACTGGAAGTGGCACATTCATAAAAATTTCAGACCTCTATCTGGCGGAGTGGAAGCGCGGGGATATAAGAGAACTGTACCGACTAGTAAAATCACTCAGCAATCCATTTAACCGTGTAGATTCATTCAACGTAAGCCTAGACGTTCCAGGCCGACAAGATGAGATAAGTGGCCTGCCCGATGTTGAGGATATGCTCGATAGAGCGATGTGGAAATTAACGTATCGCCTTGATGAGAAAGGAGTTTTCAGATGGGCTTACTTTTTTCAGCCTCCTAAATATAAAGGACTGCAACGTAGATACAGACGTTATACAGGACGCTTAGATATTCTTCCAGAAAAAGGTGATGATACAAAAACAGGAAAACAGAAAAAAGAGCAAAAAATATTTGTAGGTGCAGATATATTGAAAGACATAGGCCCAATAAAAGGTCGAATATATGCTTTTCATCAAAGCCCTGAGATATTGCGGCTTTTTGGCGATAGCCAACAGATGAAAGCATGGCTAGCTGGCCAGTCAGGCGTTCGCGTTTACAGGGACAGAGTTCGGGTTTTTAACTACGGCGAACCAGGCGACGACTGGCTACGTCTGAATGCGAGACGAATAAACACACCAGGCAAAAAACTTGGTTCAAATAGTATTGTATCATATATAGATCTAGACTTAGACAAAAGCACAGGCCTCCGAGAAAAGACAAACCGTGAAGGCTTTGATGAAAACAAGTCCTTCGACAGTTTACGCGCTATTGCGTTGAGTATATTTGATAAATTCGAGCGCGAGTTGGCACCGGATCGTGACGCTGTAGACAAAGCAATTAAAAACACAGAAAAACTTCCACCTATTGAAAATGCATTTGATGAAATCATCAAAGTTGCTAAGAAACACAAACTCGAACAAGAAATACTTCCAGCAGTTGCGGCAATAAAAAACGAGCTAGATAGTTTCAAAGAAGTGATGGTGGGATCAGGCATGGCAAATATGAACATCGGCCTCGCATTCCACGAAATGGTTCACGGCGTAGACAACATAGTAGGTCAGCTTGAACGCAACTCAAACAAAGAAATAATCTTAAGCACAGTCCGTCATCTTAGAAGCTTGCTCGATACATTCAAACCGCTTTTACAGAGAGAAAAAAACCGATCTCTTCCTGTTAACGAGCTAACGACACGCGTACTTAAAATGCACCAGCATAGATTCCCACGACATGAAGTGGCGCTCTCCGACTGGACTAACGATACAGACAAGGCAATAAACTTTAAGATCAAAGGTCCGCTAAACCTCGTTATAGGTGCAATCAGCAACGTAATTGACAACGCCATTTATTGGTCACGCTATAGAAAAGAACTTGAAAATCGCTCCGATCCAGCCGCGATTTTAATTCTTTCATCTTGGGATCAAGAGCTTAAGGAAGGCACGCTCGCAATAATTGACAATGGCATGGGTTTCCAACTTAACCCTGACTCAATTGCCAAGCCCTTTATGACTTTGAAGGCAGGAGGGTCTGGCTTAGGACTCTATTTTGCTAGGTTAGTACTTGAGTCAATGGGTGGGCGTTTTATGGTTTGCCGTGCCGAAGAACTACGAGATGATTTTAATTTCTCCCCCTCTTATGATGGCGCAGCCGTAGTATTTACCTTCAAGGATTAGAAAATGAAACCTTTTTCCAGAGTTGTTGCATTAGATAATAACCAAGAGGATTTAGATTCCATCGTCCGGGCGTTAGGCAGGGCAGGCTATAGCGCCATACCATATCTTTTTGATGTAGGTGAATTTGTACCACCAATTACTCAACCTTGCTCTGGATTGAGGCTTATTTTCTCAGATATACATCTAACACCGACAAGTAGTATAAATGGGGTCGACCATGCTGCGACCATCGGAAACTTCCTAAAACAAATCGTGCCAACTGGTCCATACGGTGTGATTTTTTGGTCAAAACATGAGGCTGACGAACATAAAATCGTAAGCGAGCTTATGTCAAGAGCACCGGACATAGGCTTTAACCTACCAGTTTTTTTTGGGTTCATGGATAAAAACAAGGTAGGAATCGGCGCCGCAGAAGCGGATATTGATTATGAATTATTTGCGAAACTAATCTACGGAGAAGTCGCAAAGTCGCAATCTCTTTCAATCGTAATGAATTGGGAAGAACGTATTCTTTTAGCTGCAACACAAGCAAGCAATAGTCTCTTTCAAGTAATCAAGAACGCTCCTGGCATTGAAAGTGAATTTATATCAGAAGAGTGGTTGAAATTACTAGCATTCCTGAGCCAGGAGGCAGTAGGAAAAGCTGCAGCTATCTCGAATGCTTCCGGCGCGCTAGATAACGCGTTGCTTCCCGTACTAGAAGACCAACTCAGAGCTCAACCTTCGCGCGCACAAGATGTTGACAATGCTATATGTGAAAAGCTGTCCGCACTGGACGGTGCAAAACTCAAACTATCAGCCTCTATAGACACAGCATCTCTCAACTCTTTTTATCTAGTCGAGGATTTCAATACAGGAGGAAATCAACCATATAACTTCAGAGGAGTAATTTCAAAGCTCAATGACAATCCGGAAAATTTCATTTCAGCTCACTTCGGTGCTGAATGGGCAGAAGTACTATATAAAGAGTTTATAGTTAATGGAGAAACAATAGCCACCGATGAAACGTTGGTTAGCAGAACTGCACCTTGTTTAATATCATTGTCGGCAGAGTGCGATGAGGTCCAGGGAAAGATTCCGAGTCACAGGTATCTTCTTGGTGTAATTTTCGACGCAACAGATTTGAAATCTTTCCTTAGAAATGGACAGCCGGCAAGGGCCGCACTACAAAACATAGGAAAAATCAAAGTTGGGGGCGTAGCAAAGTGCATTTTGGTCTCCTGCCGTAGATTTACTAGTGAGCATTCTGTTAGTTTTTCAATGCCTATCACGCCTATAGCGCGATTGAGAAGAAACACTCTAGAGGAAATAATGCACCACTACACAACACATGCAAGAAGACCTGGCGTTATGCGATTTTACTAATAGCATCCAGAAAGATCACAGCCTTGCCGTACCTTTACAGCAAGGCTCAAATCTACGCAGCATCTTTATTTTTTTTACATTCCAATTTTGCACTTAGTGACGAAACAATGGCCTCCATAACAGGAGAACAAACGGCATTCCCCATTAATTTTACCTTTTCACGCCTAGTTACGTTCGGAAAATTATAGTGCTCCGGGAACCCCATAGCTTTCCGGAGTTCCTCGGGTTGAAGCATACGCATCATATGACCTTCAGAACTAGGCCTCACATAAGCAAAGCGATCAACTGTTGTGATAGTCCTCAAGGGGGAGTCCATACGCTGCCACCCCCCGCCACCATCAGTACCGTAATATACAATCAAAAATGACGTATTTTCTCCCAACTCAGAAATCGCACGGTCTGCGCGAGCAAGAGTTTCTTTCGCCCGATTGGGGCGGCGGAGCGGAGTCATTTTATACTTTTCAGTTTTATCTAAAATATCCCAAACATTCTTATAAGCCGTATTTAATGGCAATACAGGACTGGGCATATCTATGAGATCTGCAATCATGAAAAGTCTGCGTCGGCGCTGAGCAACGCCAAAGCCAGAAGCATCTATAACCTGTTCACGTACGCTGTACTTCAAACGAACAAGCTCCTCCATCAACTCTTTGTACCTACCCCAAGGTTTCATATGCACAACATTTTCAAGCGTGATCCAGCGAGGCTTCATCACCTCTGCATATCTGATTACTTGGAAAGCAGTGTCCTTACTTTCTTCGGAGCGAGGTTTAGCGCCTCGCGCGCAGGTGTGATGCGTGCATTCAGGAGACGAGATTAGTAAGTCTATAGGACCAGTTTTAGCTAAAACGTCTTCGGGTGTCAGAATTCGGAGATCCTCTTGAAATACATGCGCATCAGGGAAATTCAGCTTGAAGGACTCGACCGCTGGCCCCCACAAATCGACTCCACCCATGATTTTCGCACCACCTTCACGAGCCCCCAGACTGCTGCCTCCTGCCCCGCAGAACATGTCAAACGTACGAATCTGATCCATTTCACAGCCTTAATTTTATCTTCTAGCCAGGTTACCAGGTTCCCGGCACCATTCAACCTTAATGGCACAAGGACACCACCATGAACGACAATCTGGTTTACACAGTTGACGAGCTCTCAAGCTCAAATTTGGTGATCGATGCTCGTTATTCAGGTAGCCGAAACGGAAATTCGAGTGACGACCCTCTAACGAAGCTTCTTAGCCTCAGCAATCAAGGCGGCTTTCGAATTAGAGGAAAGCGCAACGACCCGCGTCTCATCGCGCTGTTGTCGAGCATGGAGGATCTTGACTGGCCCGATGAACTGGACCTCTCCACAGGCGTGTTCACCTACTATGGCGATAACAAGAAGCCGGGTCGTAAATTGGACGAAACCAACCGGTATGGCAACAATCTTTTAGAGCTAATTTTTGAACGGCAACACTCCGGTTTACGGGCGGATATCCCACCAATTTTCGTTTTTACCAAGGCTGGTATCTATCGCGACATGATTTTCAGGGGACTGGCAGTGCCCGGCAGAATTGGAAGCACTCACAATGATGATTTGGTAGCAGTCTGGCACGCGAGCAACGGTCAGCGATTTCAGAATTACAGAGCCACCTTCACCATTCTCGACCTGCCAGAAATCCCCAGGGCATGGCTTACGGATATTATTTCAGGCGTAAGAGCGAACGACAGCGAGAATGCTCCGGCTGGATGGCTTAAATGGGTGAAAACGGGCCAATACACCCCTCTGATCGCCAAACGCTCACAACCTATCAGGTCAAAGAAAGACCAGCTCCCAACCTTGAAAGATGATGTCAAGACGTTGGCGATCCTACATAAACACTTCGAGTCAGCCCCTTACGCATTCGAGGAATGTGCAGCCCACTTGGTTAGGGTGTGCTTGCCCGACACTGTAGAGCTGGACCTGACACGGCGATATCGAGACGGTGGGCGGGACGGTATTGGCAGACTTCGGATCGGGAGACCTGAGACTTCAGTGCTTGTAGACTTTGCGATTGAAGCCAAGTGTTACGGTACAAATAGCTCTGTAGGTGTCAGGGATGTTTCAAGGCTGATCTCTCGCCTTCGGCACCGTCAATTTGGCGTAATCGTCACGACATCATGGCTACATGATCAAGCCTATAAGGAAATCGTGGAGGACGGTCACCCTGTAATGATTCTTGCCGGCAAGGACCTTGTGGAGCTACTGAGAGAAACTGGCCTACAGGACAGCGCTACGGTACTGACTTGGTTGAAAGCAAGTTTTCCATTGAGTGGAACCTAAATGAGTGCAGACGTAGTCACCCCGGAGCAGCGGTCTAAAAACATGTCCAAAATCAAGGGCAAAAACACGAAGCCCGAAATGATTGTCCGGTCGGCGTGCTATGAGCTGGGGCTTCGCTATCGTCTACACCGAAAGGACCTACCGGGAACGCCAGACTTGGTATTCTCGAAGCACCGATTATGTTTATTCGTTCACGGCTGCTTCTGGCATAGGCACCCCGGATGTAAATACGCATATACGCCCAAAAGCAGATCAGATTTTTGGTTACCTAAGCTCGCAAAAAATGTTGAGAGAGATACAAAGGCTCAACAAGCGCTTGAAGCCGCAGGTTGGCGCGTATCGATCATCTGGGAATGCCAGACAAAAAGCCGTGATGCTCTGCGAACTGAAATCCAAAAAATGATCGATCCTGAACACGACAGTAAGCCCATCACCACTGAAATAGAATGAATAATCTTGGAAGCTTGACCACCTCCAATCGTCCACCTACCTCTCACCTCGGCGCCTAAGAAACGCCTCAACCAGAGCGGTCCTCCGCACCCGACAGCCATGCGGCTTTTTTTCGCCAGCGGTTTCACTACGCCTGTGAAAAATCCCCGTTATGTCGGGAGTGGGCGAATACAAGACCCGAAAGGGGAATATGTCCGGCCCGTCTCTGGTGGGTTTCTTAGCTCCCGACACCCATAACGCATGCCCTAAGAAAGCAACCAGAGGTAACGGAAATGCCTGGACACTTTGCATCCTCTGCGAAGGACATTCGCAGCACCTGCACCATTTCTCAAACACGCTCCGGCCCGGAGGTGTGTCATGCATGAACCTACCATCCTCACCCGCCACAACCTGCATTTGCATGCCCTACTTGTAGAGAATCAGCCATGGTTCTGTGCCCGTGACCTTGGTCGCCTGACGGGACTGTATCTAGATGAGCGCAAAGTCAGCAAGTTCGATGAGGATCAGAGGCAAACGATGGAAATCTGCTATCACGGCCAGCCTGACGATATGCTGATGATCAGCGAGTCCGGCGTATATGGCTTGCTCATTTATCACTACGCGCCCGGGCATCGTCTATTGCGGAAATGGTTGACACACCAAGTGGTGCCTACTTTACGTGATAGGCATCAATCACGATCCACAGACCGTCCAATGTTGAGTTTGCTGGATTGGCCGGAGATGTCTTTGAGACTTTTGCATTGGCAGGATGAAGGTTGGATACGGCTGAGAGACATGCCATATATTCTGCTCAACAGAACTCGCCGGCGCTTGCCGCCAAGAAAAGCGTCCCTACGGAAGCTAAGCGATTTTTTCTTGGCTATTCAACAAACGGAAAATTTAGCTTTGACTTTTATACATCGATAGAAATCATATTAAAACCGCTCATTAGCGGTTCTAATACTTTCAAAAAACACCATATCTCATAGCTCACTGAGCGTTTCTCGAACAGACTCATCATAAAAAGACATCTCATCTACGACTGATTCTTTATGGATTCGTATAGCAATACCTGACTTCTGAATTTGAAATGAATCTGACTCCTTACATATCAAATTCCCTATGGGATTTTTTATAGCCTCAACGAGGCCTAAACCAACCACCAAATTCTCTGAACGCAAATACTTTTGACTTTTCCCATTGTAGCTCCAAGCTGGAACAAAGCCACCAACAAGTAAATCATGCAGGTATAGATAATCCACTACATGGACATTTCTCCCCATCGAGGTCTTCAGATTAAGACCGGTAAAATAATTATGATTGGTTATAATCAACAACAACACCTCTGACTCACCAAAAGCAAACCCTTGAATTACGTTTTTTGTTTTTTTGAGATAGTCGTAGCGCTCATCCAACTGAGTCAAAGCTCCCACAAGATGATTTTCAGTGAACTGATAGGCGTCGCGTCTGCATTCAGGTTTAATACTACACTTCACCTCACATATAGCCCAAACTGGGCCGACAACATTGAAAACACCATCAATTTCAGGGGCGCCCTTCCTAACATCTCTATTTAGTTTATAAAAGGCTCGCCCTGATTTCTCAACTACCCGCTTAACTTCAGACTCAAAAAAATAACCTTTATCAATAGCAGCACTATCTAGGAGCGACACATCACCTCGGACTAAAATCCGATCTATTACCTTCTCAAAACATAGAGATAGAACGTGAGAAGGAATTACATAATACTCTTGCCCTAGCATATATATACCTATATCAGCGCTGGGCCCAGAAATATTCAAATCACAAATAAAAACATCAAGCAACGCCTTTTTCTTAACAGGAATCTTTAGCAACCTACATATTCGGTGCAACCCCATTGAACGCACCGTAGCCCGCCCCCCTTTTTTGATCCGACTCCTATTTTCTTCATCTATTATACGAGCATAATTCAACAACGAACTAAAACTCTCAAGTAGATTTTTTATAGTAAACATCTCACCTTTATAACTATAAACTCCATCACTCGAATACATCAACTCTAAACGCTTTATTATTTTATATCTCAGCAATTCGTCTTCAAAGCAATCGCCTCGAGATAGATCAATTCTCATCACATCTCGACTGAGCTTCCCCATGCCACTTCGCGACATCAAACCATACAGTTCATCAGCATTCCCTTCATACATACTATAAAACTTATAATTTAGATCCCTGTATATTTCCAGATTGCGCCACGCATGATCATACCAGTCCATAAAATAACTTGCTCGTCCAACAAATCTATCAAGATTTTTAGCAGTAACAACTGGGCTTTGCACGGAAACATCTACCGGAATACAGTTTCCGTGTGATGCTTCCTGAATAAACTCCTTCAAAGACTCGTAGTGAGCCATTTCAGCCCAAAACTCTGAAAGCTGCCGCTGATGATCGGAAGTATTTTCGCCCAATGATTTTCTTTTGGAGATGAGATATAGAACGGATGTCAAGGTGGAGACCAAATGACTTGCCTGCGAATTCAAAACATCTTCTGCATATGTTCTTCCGTCAATACTTACGCCATAAACTTCCATTCGCAAGATCAAAGTTTCCAGATGAGATATAATCTCCTTACAGTTCACATCTTTAATTTTAAGTTCAGCTTCTCTAAAAGTTTTCTCCGCCCTCTCCATAGCCCACTTAAAAAAACATGCCTTTTCCACTAACGCAATATCAAACCCGCCACTTATAACATCAGACAATATTTTCGATCGCACATCCTCAGAAATCGAAAAAATACGTCCAGAAACGAAAAAAGCGTTCACTCCATTTTCATCACCAAGAAAAGAAAAAGGTTCTTTCAACCTATCCTTCCTAAGCTTACTCGCAATACTATAAACTTCAGAACTGAATACATTATGCATTTCTCACCCTTTTAGAAAACCAATCAATTTAACTAAAGCTTCTCATTCAACACTTCTATTTATCTAATTTTCAGAGATGATTTTTGAAGGCACAACCTCATAACTAAAAATCTATTATTCATTCATCCTGGCTAACGACTCTACGACAACTGCAAACAAAAACACTACTAAAAATCTTCGCGATATTGACCTGAACAGTGTCTATTCACATCCTTAGATTCACCATTAAAGGTCCCCATATAAGGCTGCTGTTTTCCTTTATGGCGCGGTCTCACTACCGCTAAAACCATACTTTGACCTTACATTCAGTCGCTGAGCGGTTAAACTCTGTTCGCGTTGACAAAAATATCGCGCATCCTAGCGGGTGCCGATAACACGTTATGAGAACCCGCTCCACCTGATCAAGGACCACCCGTGAACCCAGACATGCTCGAAGCCGGCCCTGTGGATGCCAAAGTACTTTCCGTCTTTGACTTCGACGGCACCCTGACCCACCACGACAGTTTCGTGCCCTTCCTCAAGTTTGCCTTTGGCACCGGCGAGTTTTATGGCCGGATGGTCAAGCTGGCCGTGCCCGGGCTGCGCTTTTTGGTGCGGCAGATCAGCCGGGATGAGTTGAAGGCGCAGTTGATCCGCACCTTTATGACTGGGGTGGAGAAGACGTGGGTGCAGCAGAAGGCCGAGGAGTATTGTCAGCGTAATTGGGCGCGGTTGATGCGCCCGGCGGGGGTGCTGTCGGTGGAGCAGGAGTTGGGCTCGGGGGCGGTGGTGACGCTGTGTTCGGCGTCGCCGGCGTTGGTGCTGCAGCCGTTTGCCGATCGGCTTGGGATCAAGTTGATTGGCACTGAGCTTGAGGTGGTCGACGGGGTGTTGACCGGCAAGCTCACCGGGAATAACTGCCGGTGTGAGAATAAGGTGCTAAGGCTGGAAGCGGTGTATGGCGATTTGGGCGAGTATCGGCTGCGGGCCTGGGGCGATACGCGTGGGGATCGGGAGTTGTTGGCGGCGGCACAGGATGCGCATTTTCGGCATTTTCATGCGAAGAAGAAAAAGCGGGCTCGGTTGCAGCGGTGATGCGGGGGGCGCAGAACCTGGCGGCGTTCGGTGGGGCGATGAGCCCGGTGATATGCGGGTATCTGCTGATCAACGCGGCGCCGGCCAGCATGTTCTATGCCTTGGGTACACTCACAGCGATAGGTGGGACCTTGTGCTTCCTCAGCGGACGACGGGTTGCAGGTTCTTGCTGATATTTGCGCGGGTTCCCGCTATTAATAGCGAAACCTCTCACGGACCCGAGCCCCATGAAATTCGACACGGCCTACAGCCTGAGTCTCGATGACAAGCTGTCGATCTACGACGTACGAGACCTGAATTTCGACGAAACCACCACCTTTGACTCCGACAAGGACAGTTTCCTCTGTCCCAACGATGCCTGTCGCGCTGCCTTTGAAGCAGGCAATGTGCTGAGCACGTTTAACGCCAAGAACGTCAACTACCAACGCACCCCGCATTTCAAAAACACGCCGAGCACCCGGCATATCGACGGCTGCCGCTATGCCAGCCTCCACAAGGGTGCAGCAGGCGAAAACGACGATGAGCGTGAGGACAATTTCCCATCGGAATTTGTCCTCACCCGCCGTACGTACGAGCGTAAAACCGCAGTGGCCGGCACCGAGGGGCTGGTCCCACAAGATTCAGCGAAAACACCTTCACCCCGCAGCGGCGAATCTGTCAGTTCGAGCGACACCACCCCGGACAAGACCAGCGTGTTCGCCCACCCGGTGGAATGTTTTGTGTCGAACATCGACGACAAGGAAAAACTCAAACGCATGCCGCTGAAAATCGGCGAGCACACCGCGACTTACGCGGCGTTTTTCAAGAAGATCGAATACCTGCAAGACAACAAAGGCCTGATCTACTGGGGCAAGGTCAAGGCGATCAAGGACTACACGAGCAGCTTCCGCATCGACTTCGAAAAGAAGGTGTGGCTCGACAAAAAGCCCTACTCGGTCAACGTCTACCTGAGCAAAAAGCTCATCGAGAACTACCGCAAGCGCAAGGCGTTCCTCGAGCAGATCAGGGCGGCGGCGGACAGTGAGCGGGCGTTGTATTGTTTCTTCTACGGGGTGACACCGGAGCTGAAACAAGTGCCCAGCAAGAAGAACCCCGAGCAGACCTTCGGGGTATTCAGCGCGAATATCGAGAACCTCGATCACCTGATCATTCGTGAGGCGCCAGGGTTGGAATAGTGGGTCGATAAGCATCCAGTTGATGAGCGGTCAAAACAACTGTACAAAAACACAGTATAGTTTGCCCTCCCCCGTCGAACCCTGGAGAAACCCCATGTCCTCCCTGGCAATGAGCTCTTTCGTAGAACAGCAGATCGTCCTGCACCAATTCACCGCCAAACACAGCGTACAGGCCCGCGCGATGCTGGGCTGGAGCCGCGACGAGCTGGCCCGCCAGGCGGGTGTGACGGTGGATGCCATCCAACAGTTCGAAAGCCAGGGCGATGTAGGTGATGAAACCCGCCTGGCATTGGCGTTTCGGTTGGAGGCGCAAGGGCTGGTGTTTTTCCCGGGGTTTGCGCCGGGGTGGGGCATGAGTGTACGGCGTTTTGACACCGCCCCTGCCGAACCCGCAGCACAAAACATTATGTCGCGGCTGATGGGCTCCACAGCAGCATCAATTGATTCACCAACGCCCCAGCCGAATGGTGCGTAGAGTCCAAGCGGATCACCGGACAGGTCAGTGTCGCCAACCAGGTTTCATGCCGACGCAGGCTGCGTAGGCTGTGGTTGCCGTTGTCGTAACGAGCGGCCCAGGCCAGGAAGGCGACGCTGTTCTCGTGGCGACTGCTACCTTCCAGGATTTCATCACCGTAGCGTTGCACCTCCCTCATGCGCAGACGGTGCAGGCGCACGTGCGGGTCGAGGCGCAGGAACACCACGTGGGTGAACTGCGCGATCATCGGGTCGCCCCAGCCACACAGTGAACCGGACAGCACCCAGCCTGCCAGGCCGACAGTCTGCTCCTGCAGCAGGCGGATGCGTTCATCCTTGGGCCGGGCAATGGTGAAGGGGGCGTCGGTTTGCTGCCAGTAGAAATAGTCGGTGTCGAAGTAAGCGACGTTCAGACTCTCCGCCAAGGCCCTGCCCAGGGTGGTAGTGCCCGCCCCCGCAGCACCGAGGATATGAATTCTATAGGCCATGGCTTCCCTCCCTGGCATTGCGATAACCCTGCGCCAGCACGGCCAACGATTCCTTCGACCATCGCGCACCGTAGAACCACAACGTCCCGCCGTCATCGAGAGCCTCGGCGAACTTCGGGTAACCACTCCAGCAGGCAGCATGGAACGCAGCACTTTCACTGTCCGACACCAGGGCATCCAGCCGGTATTCATTCACGATTTCATCGATTTCATTATGGGTGTGCAGGTTGAACGTGAGGGTGCCGTCGACACGTTGCGCCGGCACGGGTATCAGTTGCGCCCCGGCCCGGCGCAGTACGTCCAGCGCACGCATGAAGGGCGCACGGTGTTGAATCGGTTCATGCCCATCGCCACGTCCATATCGGTCGGCATACCCCACGCGCCTGCCGGCCAACGCTTGCGTGGCGGCAAAGCGGCTGTTGTTCTGCACCAGGGGCACCTCCACCATCACCGGGCCCTCTGGGTCGATACCGCTCAGGGCAATCAGCGTCAACGAGGGATCAGGCATGGGTCTGATGGGAATTGCCGGTACGTTATACCCGGGGATCAGGACGCCACCCTTGGGGTGGGTTTGAGGGGGGGGATCGACATCAAACTCGATACTGCGGGGGGGCACTTGATCGGGGGAAGGACGGCGACATGGAGATGCCGAATCGGTCATGCCCAAGAGCGCAGACAACGGCTGGCCAACCTGGCAAACCGCATCTGCTCGCAAAAACCATCTGCATATGCTGTCCATCGGTACGCCTCCCCTGAAAACACTTTCCAGGGATCATCGCATCCTTCGCCGGCGCCTGTCGCAGACCCGAAACAGCTTGAAAACTCCTTTTCCATTACCTCTGCGCCCTCAGCCCACAAGGTGCTCTTGTGCACCCTGGGTTTCCACTTCCAGCCACCATGCATACCCACGCTCCGGCTGGTTCAAGCTGAACGCCTGGCCCATCGGCGGTGTGGTAATCGACACATTGCGCTCCCACGCCAGCGCCATGATGCGGTCGAAAGGTTCGTGCCAGGCATGGAACGCCAGGTCGAAAGTGCCGTTGTGGATCGGCAGCAGCCAGCGGCCCCTGAGGTCGATATGCGCTTGCAGGGTTTGCTCCGGCTGCATGTGCACATGGGGCCAGTCGACGTTGTAAGCACCGGTTTCCATCAACGTCAGATCGAACGGGCCGTACTGTTCGCCGATGCGTTTAAAGCCGTCGAAGTAGCCGGTGTCGCCGCTGAAAAAGATACGACGCGTGCCGTCGATCATCACCCAGGAACACCAGAGGGTCTGGTTGGCATCAAACAGGCCGCGCCCGGAAAAGTGCTGCGCCGGCGTGGCGACAAAGCGAATGCCATCCACCTCGGTGCCTTGCCACCAATCCAGCTGCCGCACTTTGCTGGCGTCGACACCCCACTTGACCAGGATGTCGCCCACGCCCAGCGGCGCGAGAAAGTAACGGGTCTTGTCGGCCAGTTGGACCACAGCCTTATGGTCAAGATGATCGTAGTGGTTGTGGGAAAGAATCACCGCCTCCAGGGGCGGCAGCTCTTCAAGACGGATAGGCGGCTGGTGGAAACGCTTGGGGCCAGCCCAACTGAATGGCGAGGCACGCTCGGCGAACACCGGGTCGGTCAGCCAGAACTTGCCGCGCATTTTCAGCAACACGGTGGAATGCCCCAGGCGGAACACGCTGTGATCAGGCGCCGCCAACAATTGCTCGCGGGTCAGCGGTTGCACCGGGATCTGCCCCACCGGCCGCGTACTGCGTGGCTTGTTAAACAGCATGTTCCAGAAGATACGCAAGGTCTTGCCAAAGCCACCGTGCTGCACGGGGGCCTCGTTGCTGAAGCGCCCCAGGTCCAGATCGGCAGGCTTGGGCGCCGCAGGTGAAGACTTGAGGCGGGTTGAGATGGTGGCCATTACAGAGTGACTCCTACGGTCCGCGCATAAGTTACACTGAACAGTGTAGTTTCAAGATTGCAACAAAATCCGCAGCAAGTAAACTACCCAGTGTAATTTACCCTCAAGAGCCGAACGCCACCCATGACTGCCCCTCAACGCCTCACCGACCGCAAACGCCAAGCCATCGTGGCAGCGGCCATCGCTGAGTTTCGCGATAACGGCTTCGAGGTCACCAGCATGGACAAGGTCGCCGCCACCGCTGGGGTGTCCAAGCGCACGGTGTATAACCATTTTCCCAGCAAGGAAGAACTGTTCGCCGAAATCCTTCACCAACTCTGGGCCAGCAGCGTCGCCCAACTCGACGTCAGCTACACCAGCGAGCGCCCCCTGCGCGAACAATTGCGTGGTTTGCTGGAAGCCAAGATGAAGATGATGTCGGACACCAATTTCCTCGATCTGGCCCGGGTAGCCATCGCCGCCACCATCCACTCACCGGAACGCGCGCAAGACATGGTCACCCGCCTGAGCCAGCGCGAAGAAGGCTTTACCCAGTGGGTACGCGCCGCCCAGGAAGACGGCCGCCTCTCCTGCACCGACCCGGCGTTTGCCGCCCACCAGATCCAAAGCCTGCTCAAGGCCTTCGCGTTCTGGCCGCAGATCACGTTGGGCCAGCCGACCCTGGATGCCGCCCACCAGGCGCGCGTCATTGACTCGGCCATTGACCTGTTCCTGGCCGGCTATGAAGTCAGCGCCCCCCGCCCCGAGTAAAAACCGTTGCAGGAGCGACATTCCTGGTCGCTTTTGACGCATTCGCCCTCTGTTTTGCGCAAATGGCCTGGAAGGCCACTGATTATTCCCATGGGAATAACTGACAATATTCACAGGCCTTATCCGATCAACGGTCGATCCAGTGGCCGCGCCGGCGTAAATGTGAAAAACAGCTGAACCAGGAATTTATGGAAAACAGACGAGGCAAAGGGCTCTCATTTGCCCGGCGTATCTACCAGCCAAGGATCATCGGCCTGGGTGTCGGCAGCATCAGCGTCACCGGCGCCCTGTACCCGCTCGCCATGGCGGGCTGGGTCTGGGCATTACTGCTGTTCAATGGGTTTGCCTGGGCGCACCTGGCGTACCAGTTGTCGACCCGCTCGCCGTTCCCTTACCAGGCTGAACAGCGCAACTTCCTGTATGACTCGGTACTCGGCGGGTTCTGGGCGGCGGCCACGCAGTTCACGCCGCTGACAGCCGTGACCATCCTGTCGATGATGACCATGAACAACGTCGCCGCCGGCGGCCGGCGCCTGTTCCTGCGTGGACTGCTCGCCCAGGGGCTGGGGATCGGCGTGGCGTGGGCGCTGTTCGGCATCCAGTTCAACCCCGACGTCAGCCTGCTGCAGGTCTACTCCTGCCTGCCCATGCTGACCCTCTACCCCATGGCCATCGGCATGGTCTGTTATCAACTGGCGATCAAGCTCTCGGAACATAAACGCGCCCTTAGTGCCCTGAGCCGCACCGACAGCCTCACCGGCCTGCTCAACCACGGCTCGTGGAAAGACCTGCTGCACCTCAAGTTCCACAAGTGCCAGCAGCAGCAAAGCCACGCCACCATCGCATTGATCGATATTGACCACTTCAAGCAGATCAACGATACCCACGGCCATATCGTCGGCGACACGGTGCTGCGGCAACTGAGCCTGGAACTGCGGCGCAACCTGCGGGAAAACGACCTGGCCGGACGTTACGGTGGCGATGAGTTCTGTGTGATTCTTCCGCAAATGCCTCTGGAGCAAGCGGCGCAGATCATGGAGCAGATGCGCGAAACATTCGGCAACTACCGCACCCCGCACCTACCGGAATTGCGCGTCAGCCTGAGCATCGGCCTGGCGGACTTCCAGCCGCGCTTCACCGACGCAGCCATGTGGCTGAACGCGGCGGACCGGGCACTTTATGCCGCCAAGGACACCGGGCGTAATCGAGTCAGTGTCAACGACGACCGGATAGCCTGTTCCGCCTGACGTTGTCCTACGACACCGGTCTGGATCCTCCGTGCAGCCCCGCACGAGATAGCACAATGCCTCCATTGGTCGCCTACCCAAAAATGGTCCTGCCCATGGGGCGAACTTTTTGTCAGGCTGATGACTCTTAACCCGTTGTTCCACCCCCCGCTGTCAGCACAAGGGAGCTGACAATGAGCAGGTCAACCGTAGGGCAAATGCCTTACGGAGGCAGGCGCCTATACATGGATCCTCCCAGACGCGTGCTTGCCCGAGCCCCCGAACATGCTATTCAACGCCCACAAGAAAACCATCGATACCCTGCAACACACCGTGGCTCATCAGGCCAGCCTGCTGGACGCCATCGAACGCTCCATGGCGGTGATCGAATTCGATCCGCAAGGCCTCGTGCTGCGGGCCAATGACAACTTCCTCAATACCCTGGGCTACCGCGCCGAGCAGATCGAAGGCCAATCCCACCGGATGTTCTGCACGCCCGCCTTCGCCCGCAGCGCCGAGTACCAGCAACTCTGGGCCAACCTGCAAAAGGGTCAGTTCCAGTCAGGTACCTTTGAACGGGTGGGCGGCAATGGTCAGTCGGTGTGGCTGGAAGCCAGCTATACCCCGGTACATGATAACGCGGGCCGCGTGATCAAAGTGGTGAAGTACGCCCTGGACGTTACCCCGCGCCTGCAGGCCGAAAGCGAGGCCAACGCCAAGTTGGAAGCCATCGGCCGGGCCATGGCCGTCATCGAGTTCAACCTCGACGGCACGATCATCACCGCCAACGCCAACTTCCTGCAGCGCATGGGCTACAGCCTGGCGCAGATCCAGGGTCAGCATCATCGTCTGTTCTGCACCCCAGAGACCGCCGCGAGCTCAGCCTACAGCGAGTTCTGGCGACGCCTGAACCAAGGTGAATTGTTCAGCGGCCAGTTCGAGCGCGTGGATAAAAACGGCCGGCCCGTTTGGCTCGAAGCCAGCTACAACCCGGTGTACGACGCCAGCGGGCGCCTGCGCAAAGTGGTGAAGTTCGCCTCGGACATCACCGCGCGCGTGCAACAACATGCCGCTGACGCGCAGAGCGCCGCCCAGGCCTATCACCTGTCGCTGCACACCCAGGACATGGCAGAAAAAGGCGCCGACGTGATCCAGAAAACAGCCAGCGGCATGCGTGAAATTTCCTCGGACATCGACAACTCCTCGCAACTGATCGCCAAGCTGGGCGAGCGCTCGCAGCAGATCACTACCATCGTCAACACCATTCGCGGCATTGCCGAACAAACCAACCTGCTGGCACTCAATGCCGCTATCGAAGCGGCGCGTGCGGGTGAACAAGGCCGTGGTTTTGCCGTGGTGGCCGATGAGGTGCGGCAGTTGGCGGCGCGCACCAGCGGGTCCACCACGGAGATTTCCAGCATGATCGCGGTGATCCAGGCTGAAACCCGCCAAGCCATCGACAGCATGGACGCGACCCGCGACCGCGCTGCCCAGGGCGTGGAACTGGCCGACCAGGCCGGTACGGTGATCCTGCAGATTCGCGAAGGCACCAGCGAGGCGGTGCACGCGGTGAGTGCGTTTGCCAATGAGCGGAGTGCCCACTAAGTAGGCCACGGGTTATTCATGTGTAAGACAGGTCGCCAGGACTATAGTGATTCACTGTCTTAACGTTGATGACCCGAGCCGACCATGACCCCCGACAAGCCCGAAACCGCCCCCGTCGATCACCTGCGTTTTCACCGCCGCCACGCCCACCTGGCCCCGACCTTCGGCAACGATACCTTTGCCCTCAAGGCCGAGGCTTTTGCGCGCTTCTTTGGTACACCGACCTTCCTCGGTGCGCAAACCGCGATCGTGATCTTGTGGGTGGCGCTGAACGTAACCGGCATCACCCACTTCGACGTGTACCCGTTCATCCTCCTCAACCTGGCCTTCAGCCTGCAATCCGCCTATGCCGCGCCGCTGATCCTGCTGGCCCAGACGCGCCAGGCGGCCCGCGACAAAGCCCAGTCCGACGCCGATGCGCAACACCGTGAAGCCCTGGCCATCGCCAATACCGAACGCCAGGCCCAGGCCGCGCAAACCACCAGACAGTTGCTCGAATTGCTGGAGCAAAACACCCGGCTGACGGAAATGACCAAGCAACTGACCGAACACATCGAAACCCTGACGTGCGAAATGCACGAGCACTATGTGCGAAAACCTCAATAACAACGCGAACTCCACGTGGGAGGGAGGTGTGTCAGGGTTTCATCTGCACATGCCGGCCCAACTCATCAAACAGCGTCACCACCGAGCGCAACGCGCGGCAATCGGGGCGCGTCAGCAGCCATAACGCGGTGTCGTGCCCGGCCAACGCGGGGCCCAGGGGTTGCAGGCCATCATCCAGCAGAAAGTCCGGCAGCGCCGCCACCCCCAACCCGGCCCGCACCAGTTCGGTCACCGACAACATGCTGTTGCAGCGATAGCTGGGGCGTACACCGGGCAGGTGTTCGCGGCGCCAGGTCACCGTGGGGTGGTCGGGCAGGAAATCGTCCGGCGCGATCCAGGCCAGGTCCGCCAGTGAGCGTGCGGCGTGTTGATGCGCATACGTGGGGCTGGCACACACCTGATACGCCACGGCCCCCAGGCAACGGCCGACCAGATGCGCTGGCGGAGTCCTGGTCAGGCGCAGGGCGATGTCGGCATCGCGGCGGCTGAGGTTGGCGAAATCATTCGACGTGCTCAGCTCCAGGGTCAGCGCCGGGTAGTCCGGCATGAACTGCGCCAGCGCCGGCAGCAGCAGCTCTTGCAGCACTGAGTCGGTACAGGTCAGGCGCACCGTGCCGCTGATCACCTCGCCGCCCTGCTCCACGCCGATGCGCGCCGCCTCAAGCGCTTGTTCGGCACGTTCGGCCTGCTGCGCCAGGCTATTGGCGAGGCTGGTGGGCAGGTAGCCGGCGCGGCTTTTTTCAAACAGCGTCTGGCCCAATGCGGCCTCCAGCCGTCGCACCGCGCGGAACACCGTGGACACATCCACCCGCAACAATGCCGCCGCCCGCGCCAGGGTGCCGCCACGCACCAGGGCGAGGATCAGCGACAGGTCGGGGTAATCGAGCTGATAGTGCGTGGCTGCATTGAGCATGTGGGCAAACGCCAATATTGATTGCGTGCACGCCAATCTATAGTGCGCATCAGGACACCACAAGCCATGGGACGCACACGATGAAAGCCACCACCCTGCACCTCGCCCTGATCGGCGATTACAACCCCGATGTCATCGCGCACCAGGCCATTCCCGTCGCGCTGCAACGGGCCGCCGAAACCCTCGGTTTGCAGGTTCATCTGCAATGGCTCGACACCGACACCCTCACGCCCACCACAGCACTGCACGACTTCGACGGTTTCTGGTGCGTGCCCGCCAGCCCCTACCGCGACACCGACGGCGCGTTGCGGGCGATCCGTTTTGCCCGCGAACAGCGGCGACCTTTCCTCGGCACTTGCGGTGGTTTTCAACATGCGGTGCTGGAATACGCCCGCAACGAACTGGGCTGGACCGATGCCGAACATGGCGAGCTGGCGCCGGGCGCCGAACGCGCAGTGATCACCCCCCTGAGCTGCGCACTGGTTGACGCCACCGACAGCCTGCGCCTGACACCCTACACACGCATCGCCGAGGCCTACGGCCGTCTTGACATCGAGGAAGGTTACCGCTGCCGCTACGGCATCAACCCCGAATTCGCCGATGCGCTGCTCGAGCGCGAGATGATTCCCAGCGGGCATGACGCAGCCGGCGATCTGCGCGCGGTGGAGTTGCTCGACCATCCATTTTTCGTTGCCACCCTGTTCCAGCCTGAACGTACCGCCCTCAAGGGCGTCACGCCGCCTTTGGCGATTGCCTTGCTCAAGGCGTGCCAGGAGCAATACGCATGATCGCCAAGACCCCCGCCCCACCCTACTACGCAGTGATTTTCAGCTCATTGCGCACCGACGGCGATCAAGGCTACGGCCAGGCCGCCGCCCGCATGCTGGAGTTGGCTCGCGATCAACCGGGGTTTCTCGGGGTGGAATCGGCGAGGGAGGATGGCCTGGGGATTACCGTGTCCTACTGGAGCAGCGAGGCGGCGATCCTGGCCTGGAAGCAGCAGGCCGAGCACCGGGCGGTGCGCGAACAAGGACGCGCCACCTGGTACTCGGCGTTTCAAACACGGGTGTGCAAGGTGGAGCGGGCCTACACATTCCAAGGCCAGTAACCGTCGTATCGCCTGGCCCTCTGTGGCTAGCAGGCCTGTTGTGGTGAGCGGGCTTGCCCCGCGCTGGGCTGCGAAGCAGCCCCAATTCAGTTGACGCGGTTCTCCTGACTAACCGCAGCGTCTGGTTCAGGGGCCGCTTCGCGCCCCAGCGCGGGGCAAGCCCGCTCACCACAACAGGCCCGCTACCCTAAAAAGCCGGCCTGCCACAGAACCCTCGCTCACCGCCTATGCCGCCTAGCTCACCAGGCTGCGCAGCGCACTGATCTGTGGAATCTCCACCCGTTTCATGTACACGCGCAGCGGCTCGCTGATGTTGATGCGGTCGTCGATATTCTGGTCGAGCAGCAACTGGATACGCTCGCGGGACAGGGTCATGGTCTGCTCGGGGGCCGGCAGCCAGACAAATTCAGCGGTGGGGATAATGCCGTCGTCGGCCACGTCCATGCCGAAGGAATCTTCGCTGAAACGCACGATGTACTGGCCGGTCTTGCGGTTGAGGCCAACAAAACCGTGGAGTTGGTCGGCGGCCTGGCAGATAAGCTCGGAGGTGATGCGCATGGTAAACCTCACTGAAAAGTCCCACAGGGACTGGAAAGATGGTTTACACGCGTGGCAGAAAATACCGTCCTCTGGCGGGGCGGCTGCGAGCAAGAGTACTGCAATGCCGCGCAAAAAAACCGAGAAAATTGGCACGTGCGCACGTTAATGTCGGTTTGGTGATAGCGCCTTTCGCAATCAATTGTTAAAAAGGAGGCCTTCTCAAAGCTACCTCCACGAAAGGACTTCGCATATGCCTGTCACGTTTTCCAAGAGCGCCCTGCTGCTCGCACTGGCGCTTGGCCTCGGCCAGGCACAGGCTGCCGAACCGATCAGCCCGGCTGAACTGGCGACAAACGAAGGCATTCCCTACCCCGCCGTGATCGCTCACCGTGGCGCGTCCTACGACGCGCCGGAATCCACCGCCGCCGCCTACAAAGTCGCGCGCGACCTGGGTGCCGACTACCTGGAACTGGACCTGCAGCGCAGCAAGGACGGCGTGCTGTTCGCCCTGCACGACAACAACCTGCAGCGCACCACCGACGTGGCCACCAAGTTCCCTGAGCGCAAGGACGCCCCGGCCAACGAGTTCACCTGGAAAGAACTGCAAACCCTCGACGCCGGCAGTTGGTTCAACGCCGCCTACCCGGACCGTGCGCGTCCAGGCTTCGTTGGCCTGAAGATCCAGAGCCTGGACGACATCATCAAGATCGCCGAAGGCAACCCGCAGCACAAACCCGGCCTGTACATCGAAACCAAGGAGCCCAAGCAATTCCCGGGTATCGAAGCCGACCTGAAAAACAAGCTGCTGGATAAAGGCTGGTTGAGCTCCGCCGGCTCCAAGCTGGGCAAGAGCAACACCGGTGTCGGCCAGGGCAAGGGCCGTGTGGTGCTGCAGACGTTTGAAAAAGACAGCTTGAAAGAGCTGCAGAAAGAAATGCCGAACACCCCAAAAATCCTGCTGTTGTGGGTTGGCCCGGGCAGCATCGAGCCGAAATCCACGCAGACCTTTGCCGAATCCGGCGAACCGACCAAGGCCGCCTATTACGCCAAGCAAGAGCCGAAAGACGCTGCCGAGTTCGAAAAGTGGGTCGACGAAGCCAAGAGCCTCGGCGCCATCGGCACCGGCCCATCGGCTGAGCTGACCGCCCATGGCGACCAGAGCTACACCGACCTGGTGAAACCTGAAATGAACAAGCTGACCCACGACAAGGGCCTGCTGGTACACGTCTACACCGTGGATGAGCCGGTCGATTTCGACAAAGTGATGAAAGCCGGCGTCGACGGTATCTTCACCAACCGCGCCGCCGAACTGCTGAAGTTCTACAAGCGCTGGCCGTCGTCCAGCGTGCAAGACCTGCTGAACGACTATAAGTACTGAGTGAGTCGGTCATTGGTGTCAGTGCGCCATTAAGGATGAGTTAAGTTGCGCCGGTTAATCTGGCGCCACTTAAACAGCTCACCAGAGAAGGATACACACCATGAAAACCCTGACCGCCCTGTTCGCCGCCACCGCCCTGACCCTGACCGCCGGCCTGGCCCAGGCCGATGTTCGCCCGGACCAGATTGAAGGCCTGCTCAAGTCCGGCGCCGTGATGCCGTTCGAGAAACTCAATGCCGCCGCCGTGGCCACCCACGCCGGTAGCAGCATCACCGACACCGAGCTTGACCACAAAAACGGGGTACTGGTCTACGAAGTCGACCTGACCGACACCGCCGGCAAGCGCTTTGAAGTGAAGCTCGACGCCAAGACCGGCGCGGTGCTGGAAAACAAGCAAGACACTTGAGTTGAACCTCGAAAAAACGCGCCACCTCCGGGTGGCGCGTTTTTTTATGCGCAGCGTTAAAACGTCATATAACTGTCATACCTCCTTGCAATGATTCGCCCACGCGAACCTGTGAAACGTCCTACAGGCGCTTTCTCTGCGAGTCTCCATGAACCACAGCCTCGACCACAGCCACCAGGACTCCGACCTGTTTGGCTTGCTTTACGGTTTTCGTTTTCGTCCCGGTGAAAAGGGCGAACAGATTGATTCGGCCGCGGCCCTCGCGGCCTTGCAGCAACCCGCCGACCCGGAAGAGTTCCTGTGGCTGCACTTGAACCTGGCCCACGCCGCCTGCGAACGCTGGATGCAGGCCAACCTGGATTTACCCGAAGAATTCTTCGAGGCCCTGCACGAAGGCTCGCGCTCCACCCGTATCGAACACGTCGACTCAGCCTTGCTGGCGGTGGTCAACGACGTGGTGTTCAACTTCAGCAGCATGGTTTCGTCGGATATTTCCACGCTGTGGGTCTGCGCCCGCAGCCGGCTGTTGATCAGCGCACGCCTGCAACCCTTGCACTCGGTGGACAAGCTGCGCTCGTCGGTGAAGGCCGGCGAACGCTTTCGTTCGCCGCTGGAGTTGCTGGTGCACCTGCTGCGCGACCAGGGGGAAGTGCTGACCCAGATCGTGCGCAAGACCAGCATCAGCGTCGACCATATCGAGGACCAGTTGCTGTCCTCGCGCCTGTCCACCAACCGCGCGGAACTGGGGGCGGCGCGCCGGGTGCTGGTGCGCCTGCAACGCCTGCTCGCGTTGGAACCGGGTTCACTGCTGCGCCTGCTCAACCGCCCGCCGCAATGGCTGCAAAAGGAAGACGTGAAGGAGTTGCGCAAATCCACCGAGGAGTTTGCGCTGATCATCAACGACCTGACGGCGCTGGGCGAACGGATCAAGCTGCTGCAGGAAGAGATCGCCGCCAACCTCAACGAGCAAAGCAGCCGCACGCTGTTCACCCTTACCGTGGTGACGGTGCTGGCGTTGCCGATCAATATCATCGCCGGTTTTTTCGGCATGAACGTGGGCGGTGTGCCACTTTCACAGGACCCCGAGGGGTTCTGGATCCTGGTGGCGTTGGTCGCGACCTTCACGCTGATCGCCGGGCGCTGGGCGTTTCGCAAGTTTTCAAATTGAAATGCGATCAATTGTCGGAGGGGCTTGGTCCCGATGACCGTGGGTATCCACACAACGCTAGCTGAACGCTGAACGTCCGGCAAATAGGGCTGTTGTGGTGAGCGGGCTTGTCCCGCGTTGGGCTGCGAAGCAGCCCCAAAACCAGCCTCTACAGAGTGTCTGATACACCGCGTTCTTCTTTACTGGGGCTGCTGCGCAGCCCAACGCGGGACAAGCCCGCTCGCCACAGGGAGATTTTTCAAGGTCTGAAAAGTTGTTTAGACACGTGGCTCTCCAGCGGTTTATAGACCAGTGGCAGATCCAATTACCTAAACAATGATTTGCGGCAGCATCGCTGTAACATTCTGCAATGAATATGAGCGGCATCCTCCCCACACGGATGCCCCGGCATGGCCACCCCTTCCCTGACTGCCTCCACGCACTCATCCTCCGTCGACTCAAAACCGCGCCTGGACAAGAAACCCGGCCTGGTGACGGTGATCGTTTTCTTCGCCGTGCTTGCCATGGGCCTGTTGTTTACCGCCTACAGCCTCATGCACGACATGCACGAAATGGGCGCCCAGCTCACCACGTGGACGCCGTTCCTGCTGCTGGGTGTGGCGCTGTTGATTGCCCTGGGTTTCGAGTTCGTCAACGGTTTCCACGATACTGCCAACGCGGTGGCGACGGTGATCTACACCAACTCGCTGCCGCCGCAGTTTGCGGTGGTGTGGTCGGGTTTCTTCAATTTCCTCGGTGTGCTGCTGTCCAGCGGTGCGGTGGCGTTCGGCATCATTGCCTTGCTGCCGGTGGAGCTGATTCTGCAGGTGGGTTCATCGGCCGGCTTCGCGATGATCTTCGCGTTGCTGATCGCCGCGATCCTGTGGAACCTCGGCACCTGGTGGCTGGGTTTGCCGGCCTCGTCGTCCCATACCCTGATCGGTTCGATCATCGGCGTCGGCGTGGCCAATGCCTTGATGCACGGGCGTGATGGCACCAGCGGTGTGGATTGGAGCCAGGCGATCAAGATCGGTTATGCGCTGCTGCTCTCGCCACTGATCGGCTTTGCCTTTGCCGCCTTGCTGTTGCTGGCCCTGCGCGCCTTTGTGAAAAACCGCGCGTTGTACAAGGCCCCCAAGGGCGACACCCCGCCGCCGTGGTGGATCCGTGGCATGCTGATCGCCACCTGCACCGGCGTGTCCTTCGCCCACGGTTCCAACGATGGGCAAAAAGGCATGGGCCTGATCATGCTGATCCTGGTGGGCACCCTGCCCATGGCCTATGCGCTGAACCGCACCATGCCGGCCGAACAGTCGTTGCAGTTCGCCGCAGTCGCCGAAGTGACCCAGGTGGCGCTGATGAAAACAGCGCCGCTGGCGTTGGCGGGTGACCCGCGGCCGGTGCTGTCGACCTACATGCGTACCAAGGAAGCCACACCCGAGTTGATTCCGGCCCTCGCCGCCCTCGCCGGCCAGATTGGTGACCAGGTCAAAGGCTACGGCTCCCTCGCCAAAGTCCCCGCCGAAGCCGTGGGCAACGTGCGTAACGACATGTACCTGAGCAGCGAAACCATTCGCCTGATGGACAAAGGCAAGGTCGGCAATTTCGACGCCGACACCCAAGGCAAGCTGCAACTGTTCAAGCAACAGATCGACGATGCCACGCGCTTTATTCCGCTATGGGTCAAGATCGCCGTGGCCATCGCCCTGGGGCTGGGCACCATGGTCGGTTGGAAACGCATCGTGGTCACCGTGGGCGAGAAGATCGGCAAGACTCACCTGACTTACGCCCAGGGCGCCTCGGCCGAGACGGTGGCGATGCTGACCATTGGCGCAGCGGATATGTTCGGGCTACCGGTGTCGACCACCCACGTGTTGTCGTCGGGTGTGGCGGGGACCATGGTGGCCAATGGGGGTGGGCTGCAGATGCGGACCATCCGCAATTTGCTGATGGCGTGGGTGCTCACCTTGCCGGCGGCGATTGTGTTGTCGGGTAGTCTCTACTGGCTGTTCACCCAACTCTTCTGACCAACCCAAGATTGAAAATGTGGGAGGGGCTTGCTCCCCCCACATTTGGATGTGTGTCGTGTCAGTTGTTGAAGAGTCCCGCCATGGCCTTGAGCCGCTTCTTGTACACCCGCCGCGCCTCCAGTGCCTGCTCCAACGTCACCGCCACAAACCCCGCCCGCTGGTTCGGCTGCATCTGCCCGATCAAGTCCAGGTCGGCACTGATCACCGTGCCAATCATCGCGTAGCCACCGCCGGATACCGCATCGCGGTGCAGCACAATCGGCTCCAACCCCGCCGGCACCTGGATCGAACCGATGGGGTAGCAACTGTCGACGATATTCGACGGATCCGACCCCGCGCCGAACGGCTGCTCACGCGGTTGAAAGCTCAGCGCACTGCCGCCCTTGAAGCGATAGCCGATGCGGTCCGCCTCGGAGCCGACCGTCCACGGTTCGGCAAAAAAGCTGCGCTTGGCACCCGCGGTCAAGCGCTCGTAATACAGCCCCGGCACCACGCGCAAGGTGACATCGCCGCCCACCGAGCGGCGCAATGCCATCGGCAAACTGTTGCCTGCCCGCCCGAGACCGCTGGCTTCACCGATGGGCAGCTCATCGCCTGCCTGCAAGCGTCGCCCGTGGAAACCACCGAGTGCACCGAGGGTGTAGGTGGAACGGCTGCCAAGCACCAACGGCACGTCAATGCCACCGGCGACGGCGAGGTAAGTGCGGGCACCGGCCTTGGGAAATTCGAAACGCAGCACCTGCCCGGCGCGCACCTCAAAGGCGGTGTCCTGATGCACCACTTCGCCGTCCAGGCGCGGTGACATCAACGCACCGCTGAGCGCGACCAGGGTATCGCGCTGAAACTCCAGTTCCGGCCCGATCAAGGTGCATTCCAGGCCGGCAGCGCCTACCGGGTTACCCACCAGATGATTGGCCGCACTCAGGGCGTATTGGTCCAAAGCACCCGATGGCGGAATGCCCAGATGGTAATAACCTTCGCGGCCCAGGTCCTGCACAGAGGTGGCGAGGCCGGGTTTGAGGACCTTGATCATGCCAGCGCCTCCTGCAGGGTTTTCGGATAGCCGATGGGGTCGGCGAGAAACGCATCGAGGGAAAATTCCACCGGGCGAATGCGCAGGTCGAAACGTCCTGCCTCCACCTCGGCAACCGCCAGGTCGTAGGCGTCCCGGTCGATGGGTTTGAATTGCACGATGTCACCCGGCCGGAAAAACACCATATGCGCCTTGAGGTAGGCCAGCTGCTGCGCCGGGTCGTAGATCGGTGCCGGGGTCACACCAAACATCTGGTAGCCGCCGGCGCCGCGCACCGAGTAGATGCAACCGAAGCAACCGCCATGGCCGAGCGTCAGCTTCGGCGTGTCGGTGCGCGGGCGCAGGTACTTGGGTACCTGCAACTGCCGCTCGCGCTCGACCATCTGGAACATGAACGGCAAGCCCGCGACAAAACCCACCATCGAGACAAACCACGGCGCACCACTGTGGGCGGCGATAAACGCCTCGACATCGGCCAGGCCATTGATGCGCGCGGCATATTCCAGGTCGGTGGCGCCGGGGTCTTGATGGCGGTCGCGAAAGCGCATCAGGGTTTCATGGGTCCAGGGGTCGTTATAGAGCACCGGGATTTCGATGATGCGCGTGTGCAGGGTGCGCTCGGCCACGGCCTGGGCTTCGGCGCTCTGCACGGCGTCGAGCAGCACATGGGGGGCGATGCGGTCGGGGTCGAAGCGAATCTGGAACGAGGCATTGGCCAGGCACACATCCAGCACGCCCTCCAGCGCCAGGCGTTCCACGGCACGGGTCACGGCCATGCCCTTGAAAAAAGCCTCAAGGGACATGCTCTCGCTGACTTCGGCGAACAGGTGTTCATCACCGCCGAAGCTGTAGCGGATGGGGGACGTTTCAGCCATGTCTGTTCCTCTTGGAATCGTTATAGAAAGGCAGGCAAAAAAGTAAACGTACGATCTTATTAGGGGGTTTTGACTGTGATGCCGGCCTGGTCCAACGCTTCACGGGTGGCCTCCACCAACTCCAGCGCGCCGGGGGTATCGCTGTGCAGGCAGATGGAGTCGAATTCAATAAACAGGTCTTCGCCTTCTACGGTACGCACCAGCCCCGTCTGACACGCCCGTAGGACACGGGCCGCGACCGTGGCCGGATCCAGCGCACGTACGTTGCGGGTAAACACAATGGAGCCGGTTAGATCGTACTCACGGTCGGCATAGAATTCGCGCACCACCGGCTGCCCGAGTTCCTTGGCCACGCGCCAGATCACCGAGTTGGGCATGCAGTACAGCAACAGCGTCGGCTCGATGATTTGCAGGTTCTGTACCAGCAGGCGCGCGGCTTCTTCGTCGCGGGCCAGGTGCATGTAGAGCGCGCCATGAGGCTTGATGTGTTGCAGGGTCATGCCCTGGGCGCGGGCGATTTCGCGCAGGGCGCCCAGTTGGTAGAGCATGTCGTCCACCAGTTCCTGGGCCGGCGCATGGATATGTCGACGACCGAAACCCACCAGGTCGCGAAAGCCAGGATGCGCGCCGATGGCCACCCCCAATTGCTTGGCCCGCGCGACGGTGCGGCGCATGGTGCCGGGGTCGCCGGCATGGAAGCCGGTGGCGATATTGGCCGAGCTGATATAGGCCATCAGCTCCGCGTCGACGCCGTCGCCGATGGTCCAGGGACCGAAGCCTTCGCCCATGTCTGAATTGAAATCCACTGCCTGCATCGGGGACGCTCCGCCAAAAGGTGATGCTCGAAAGTAGGCTGCGGCTTGACCCCTTGGGAAGATCTATTATCAGATGGCTCATCTTCTGAAAATCAGATAAAGCCATGTCCCTGACCTTGCGCCAAATCCGCTACTTCGTGGCCACCGCCGAAATCGGCCAGATTTCCCAGGCGGCGATTTATCTGAACATCTCCCAGTCTGCCGTGACCACGGCGATCAAGGAGCTGGAAGCCCTGCTCGGCGTGCAACTGTTTGTGCGCTCGGCCCAGGGCATGAACCTGACCGATGCCGGGCGGCACTTTCTCAACCGCGCCTACGTGATTGTGCGCAGTGTCGACGATGCGCTGAACAGCCCGTTGCCCGACTACCGCGCCAGCGGCGTGCTGCGGCTGGCGGCCAGCTACACGGTGCTGGGTTACTTCCTGCCGCACCACCTGCAGCGCATGGAGCACTGGCACCCGGATGTGACCCTGGAGGTGTTCGAGCAGGAGCGCCAGGCCATCGAACAGGGTCTGCTCGACGGCCAGTTCGACATGGCCGTGGTCCTCACCGCGAACCTCACTCACCCGGCGATCGTCTCGGAAATCCTGTTCAACTCGGAACGTCGTTTATGGCTGCCCAGCCATCACCCGTTGTGCGAACGCGGCGCGGTGAGCCTGGCGGATGTGGCGCAAGAGCCGTACATCCTGCTCACCGTCGATGAAGCCGAACACAGCGCCATGCGCTATTGGGAACAGGCCGGGCAAACGCCCAAGGTGCGGCTGCGCACCAGCTCGGTGGAGGCGGTGCGCAGCATGGTTGCCAATGGCAGCGGCGTGGCGATCCTGTCGGACCTGGTGCACCGGCCCTGGTCGCTGGAAGGCAAGCGCATCGAAACCCTGACCGTCACCGACCCCGTCACGCCCATGAGCGTCGGCCTGGCCTGGCACCGCGAACGCGCCTTTACCCCGGCAATGCAGGCATTTCGCGATTACTTCCACGACGCCTTCCTCGCGCCGCAACAGCTGTCGGCGCGGCGTTAAAGCTGCGAATGCAGAATGGTCGCCAGCCAGTCCATGAACACCCGCACCCGCAGGGGTAGATGCCGCTGCCCGGCGTAGAGCAGGGACACATCCAGCGGCGGGGCCGGATAGTCCGGCAGGACCGCCACCAGCTCCCCGCTGGCCAATTCGTCACCCATGCCCAGGGCCGGCACCTGAATAATCCCGAAACCGCCCAGGCAGGCGGACTTGTAGCCATCGGTGCTGTTGACCGTGACCCGCCCGCCCATGGGAATGCGCAGCACCTTGTTGCCCTGCACGTACTCAAACCCCGCCGAGCGTGCACCCAACGGCCGCACGTAATGCACCAGGTGATGGTCGGCGAGGTCGGCCAGTGTCCGGGGCACGCCGTAGCGTTGCAGGTAGGTGGCGCTCGCGCAGTTGATCATCGGCATGCTGCACAGCAGCCGCGCCACCACGCTCTGGTCCGGCTGCGCGCCCACGCGCAGCACGCAATCGAAGCCTTCGGCGAGCAGGTCGACCTGGCGGTCGGTGGTGCTGATCTCCAGTTCGATCAGCGGATGCGCGTCCATGAATTGCGGCAGACGCGGCAGGATCAAGTCCCGCGCCATCATGTTGGGCATGTCCACCCGAATCCGCCCCGCCAGTTGCGCTTCGTCCTGGCGAAACAGCCCTTCCAACTCCTCCATGTGCGCGAGCAAATCCTTGCTGCGCTCATACAGCACGCGGCCATCCTGGGTGGCCTGCACCTTGCGCGTGGTGCGCTGCAACAGGCGGGCGCCGAGCAGCTCTTCCAGCGCCTGCACATGTTCCGACACCGTGGAGCGCGGCAGGCCCAGGCTCTCGCCGGCACCGGTGAAACTCGACAGCTCAGTGACGCGCACAAAGGTGCGCAGCAGCTCCAGTTTGTTCATGGGATTGTTCGCCTTATTCGGCCAGTGATTCCGGTATAGCGCTGTTTATCACGTTATCCACGGACAAATACACTTATTCCCACGATCACATCAGAGGACTGCACCATGACCCGTAAAATCGCATTGATCACCGGGGCCAGCCGTGGCCTGGGCAAAAACACCGCCCTGCACCTGGCGGCACAAGGCGTCGACATCATTGGCACTTACCACAGCAAGGCCGATGAAGCGCAGGCATTGGTCGCACAGATCGAACAGCTGGGCGGCCGTGCCGCGATGCTGAAACTGGACGTGAGCCAGAGCGCGACATTTGCTGATTTCGTCGGTGAGATTGCTGGCGTACTCAAGGACGTTTTCGCACAGGACCGCTTCGATTTTCTGATCAACAACGCCGGTATCGGCATTCACGCCAGCTTCGCCGAGACCACCGAAGCGCAGTTCGATCAATTGGTGGCGATCCAATTCAAGGGTCCGTTTTTCCTGACCCAACAGCTGTTGCCGTTGATCCACGACGGCGGGCGCATCGTCAATATTTCCAGCGGTCTGGCGCGTTTCAGCCTGCCCGGCTACGCCGCTTACGCCGCCATGAAAGGCGCGATGGAAGTGCTGACCCGCTACCAGGCCAAAGAGCTGGGCGGCCGTGGCATCAGCGTTAACATCCTGGCCCCCGGCGCCATTGAAACCGACTTCGGCGGTGGTGCCGTGCGCGACAACGCCAACCTCAACGCCATGGTCGCCAGCAATACCGCCTTGGGCCGCGCCGGGTTACCGGACGATATCGGCGGCGCGATTGCCAGCCTGCTCGCCGACGGTAGTGCCTGGATCACCGGCCAGCGTATCGAGGCGTCGGGCGGCATGTTTCTGTAGGAGCTTGTCGCGCAGTACGTCATACCCCCAGTGATACACATAGGTGTACGGCAGGAAAAACAGCAGTACGCCTATGTCGAGGATAAACGCCTGCACCAGGCTGATGTTCAGCCAGGCGGCAATCAGCGGTACACACACCAGGATCAACCCACCTTCAAACATCAAGGCGTGCAGCACGCGGGTCCAACCGTTGCTGGCCAGTTGCAGGCGCGCCTTGAGGCGGTCGAACAGGCCGTTGAAAATCACGTTCCAGGCCAGCGCCAACAGGCTGATCGCCAGGGTGACCATGCCCATCTCCAGGGCAGGCCTGTCCATGATCCACGCCAGCAACGGGGTGCAGATCAACAATGCCAGGGCTTCGAAACCAATGGCCTGGCAAACACGTTCAGTAATCGACTTGGTAGGGTTCATGACCCGGCTCCGTGAGTGACGATGGTTGTCATCATTAGCCTTTGACTCGATACTTCATAACCAATAACCATCGATCAAGGCGATAGTCATGGCCTCTAACGAAGTGCTGCAGGCGTTTGTGCAGGCGGCCACCCAAGGCTCGTTCTCGGCGGCGGCGCGCAAGCTCGGCAAGAGCCAGTCCACCGTCAGCGCGGCCGTGGCGAGCCTGGAGATTGACCTGGATGTGGTGCTGTTCGATCGCAGCAGCCGCAAGCCGACGCTGACGCCGGCGGGCCATGTGTTGCTGCAACGCGCCGAGCAGGTGCTGGAGGCCAGCAGCCGGCTGGAATTGGCGGCGAGTCAGTTGGCCCAGGGGTTGGAGCCGAAGCTGAGTATCGCCATGTCCGATACCTACCAGTCCGACCGTTTCGAGGTCGCCCTCAGCGCCTTTGAACAGCGCTACCCGGACCTGGAGCTGGAATGCCTGATCGCCGAATGCGAAGACCTGATCGCCCTGGTCCAAAGCGGTCGCGCGCAGATTGCGTTTATTGAACACCAGGAAGAGTATCCGCCGGACCTGACCCGCGCGCCCGTGGACGAGCGCACGGAAATTGCCCTGTTCGTGTCACCCAGACATCCGCTGGCGGGCGTCGGTACCCTCACCGCGCACACCCTGCAACAGCACCGCGAATTGCGTCTGGCCAGCATCATCAACCCGAACGAAACCCGCGCCAATGGCCGTGTGTGGTCGGCCCCCAGTTACCTGATGCTGTTGGAGATGGCCCAGTTGGGGTTTGGCTGGGCACCGATTCCGCGCTGGCTGGTGGAGCGCTTTGGTGGCGGGCAGTTGATCGAACTCAAGGCACGGGGTTGGCCGCGTTCGGTGGCCGTGGATGCACTGTGGTCTCGGCACCATCCGCCGGGGCCGGCGGGGAGTTGGTTGTTGGGGAAGATGCTGGAGTGATTTTTTTCAGACAATTGAGATTAATGTGGGAGGGGACTTGCCCCCTCCCACATTTTTGATCTTCATTGCTTGGGGAGATTGAGTTCGGCCAGGCGGTGTTTCAGGAAGCGTTTTTCCGGGATTTGCCGGGTCAGCGACAGGGCTTTTTCGTAGGCTGCCCGGGCCTCTTCCACCCGCCCCAACTGCCGGCAAAACTCGCCCCGCGCCGAATGTGCCAAGTGGTAATCCAGCAACGCCCCGCGCGCCAGAATGCCTTCCACCAACTGCAGCCCCGCCAACGGCCCTTCGCCCATGGCCACCGCCACGGCGCGGTTCAACTCGATCACCGGCGACGGCACGGCCCTGAGCAACACATCGTAGAGCCCGATAATCTGCGGCCAATCCGTTTCCCCGGCCCTGGGCGCTTCGGCATGCACCGCTGCAATCGCCGCTTGCAGGCAGTACGGGCCAAAGCCGCGACGGCTCAATGCCTGCTCCACCAGCCCACAACCTTCGGCCATCAGCGACGCGTCCCACCGCGAACGATCCTGTTCATCCAACAACACCAACTCGCCGCTGGCCGAGGTGCGCGCCGCCCGGCGGGATTCGTGCAACAGCATCAGCGCCAGCAGGCCCATCACTTCCGGCTCCGGCAGCAATTCCAGGAGCAGGCGGCCGAGGCGAATGGCTTCGCGGGTCAGGTCCTCGCGCGTAAGGTCCTCGCCCATGGACGCCGAATAGCCTTCGTTGAACACCAGGTAAATCACCCGCAGCACGCTGTCCAGGCGCTCGGGCAGCTCGGCCAGCGACGGCACTTGATAAGGGATTTTGGCCTCGCGAATCTTGCCCTTGGCCCGCACGATGCGTTGGGCGATGGTGGTCGGGGTGGCCAGAAAGGCGCGGGCGATTTCTTCGGTGGTGAGATCGCAGATCTCACGCAAGGTCAGCGCCGCCTGGGCGTCGGCCGCCAGCGCCGGGTGACAGCAGGTGAAGATCAGGCGCAGGCGGTCGTCTTCCACGTCCTCAACGCTCCAGTCAGCGGCTTCCAGTGCATCGGCCTGCGCCTGCAATAACGGGGTAAAGCGGGCCTGGCGGCGTAAACGGTCGATGGCCTTGAAGCGTCCGGTCGACACCAGCCAGGCCCGTGGGTTGTCCGGCCCCCCCTCTTGCGGCCAGCGCTCGACCGCGACGAAGAACGCCTCGTGCAAGGCTTCTTCGGCGAGGTCGAAATCCCCCAGCAGGCGGATCAGGGTGGCGAGGACGCGCCGGGACTCACTGCGGTAGATCGCCTCGATGGGAGGCGTCAATCGCGCATACCCTGGGTCACCAGCGTCACCAGGCGGTCCAGGCTCTGGCCCCAGCCGTCGTGAAAGCCCATGGCTTCGTGGGCCTGCTTGTCTTCGGCGCTCCAGTGCATCGCGCGGGCGGTGTAGAGGGTCTTGCTACCCTCGACTTCCTGCAGCGTCACTTCGGCGGTCATGAACGGTTTGCCCGAAGGGATCCAGCCCGGCGTATAGGCGTCGGTAAACACCAGGCGCCGAGGGGCGACAATCTCCAGGAACACGCCCTGGGTCGGGTACTCGCTGCCATCCGGCGCGCGCATCAGGGTGCGAAACAGCCCGCCGACCCACAGGTTCATTTCGCACTCGGGGGTGGTCATGCCGTGGGGGCCCCACCATTGTTGCAACAACGCGGGTTCGGTCCAGGCGCGGAACACCCGGCTGCGCGGCGCATCGATCACGCGGCTGATGGACAGTTCAAATTCGGCAGGTTGCGTAGGCATGGCTAAACCTCCTCAAGCGTTATGGTTGTTGTGTTCAGAGATTCAATTGGCGCACAGGGCGCACTTCCACACTGCCGACCCGGGCGGCCGGAATCCCACCGGCCACCTGGATCGCGTCGTTCAAATCCTTGGCTTCGATCAGGTAGAAGCCGGCGAGCTGTTCCTTGGTTTCGGCAAACGGCCCGTCGGTGATCGACAGCTTGCCATTGCGCATGCGCACCGTGGTGGCCGTGGTTACCGACTCCAGCGGCTCGGCGGCGAGCATCCGCCCGCTTTTTTGGATGGACTGCGCGTAGGCAAGACATTCCGGGTCTGCGGGGCTGTCCGGCGAGGTGTGCAGCACCTGCTCGTTGCTGTAGATCAGGCAGAGGTATTTCATGTGCGTCTCCGTCTTCGGACTATTGACTATAGTTCGCGGCGCTCAAGGTTTCAGGTCGAACAGTGCTGTGCCGCTGGCCATGTCGAACGGCGCCGACCAGTGCTCATGCACCACCTTCCAGTCGCCGTTGAAGCGTTGATAACCAGCGGTCACGCGCATCCAGCAAGCCTTTACTTCACCGTCCGGCCCGGCGCCGCCGCAGTGGGCGAGCCAGTGGGCGAATGCGCTGTCCTGGGACTCGACGATACGCAGTTCGTGGAACTCGAAAATGCCCGGGCCGGGGCAGTGCTCCATGCAGGCCTCCCAGTGCGCACGGTAGGCCGCCTTGCCTTTGAATTGCAGGGCGGTCACGGCGTCGAACGAGACGATATCGTCGGCGTAATAGCTGACAATTTTATGGATATTCCGGGAAAGCACGGCTTGCTTCCATTGCTCGATCAGAGTGTTGATTGCGGTACTCATGGTGATACTCCTTCGGGTTGGAAAATCACGGAAGACACCCTTAGTCGAACGGCCCTCGGGCAAATCGACAGCCCGTTGAAAAATAATGTCGTCCAGCACAAACCCGATAGACTGCGCCCTTCCTTGCCGCTGTTCGGACACGCCGATGCAAACCCGCCTTGTCGCCTACGAGACGCTGAATGCCGTGCAACAACAGCACGTCAGCGCCATCGAAGTTCACCCTGAACAGCTGCCGTTTTGCGGCGACATGTATTGCGCCCTCAATTCGCTCCTGGCCAAGCCCAGCCCCGGCGTCAAAGGCTTTGCCCTGCTGGCCGACGACACTCCGGTGGCCTTCCTCCTGCTTAAACGCCCACCCTGCCTGCCCCACTGGGCCGATGAACACAGCGCAACGCTGCATGCATTGCAGGTGGATCGGCAGCAGCAAGGGCGTGGATTCGGCAAGGCCTGTTTGCAAGCCTTGCCGGCGGCGGCATTGCAGGTGTGGCCGCAGATCAAGGCGCTGGAGTTGTCGGTGGACACGAACAATGTGGCGGCGATGGGGTTGTATCTGGGCGCAGGATGGGTGGACAGCGGGGAGGCGTATAAGGGCCGGATTGGGTATGAGCGGAGGTTGAGGTGGGTGTTTGCCGAGTGACACTTGAAGCCTGACTGATACCCGGCCCTCGGTGTCTACTGTCAGATTTCACAGCTATACAAACATTGTTCATTGCCCTGTACTGGAATGCCAACGTTGTCGCTCATGGTTAGCAACGAGCAGGAGTGGAAACTCGCGACTTCCGGTATGGAGAACGACCATGAGTACCCCATCAACGAAAAAAAGGCGAAACACCGCAGGGCACCCAGACCTATCCTTTGGCAACTCAATGCCTAAAGACGGCACGGTTATCGCAGAGCCTTCGGGCGGACTGTCCCGTGTACTTAGCGACGGTTCGACGATTACGGTGGGCCTGACGGCTGTTGAAAAAACCAAAGTTATCGTTGTCAGCAAACACACGCTTGCCGGGGAACTGGATAAGAATTACGGGGTTTGGATGACCCCCGTTCCAAACACCTTTGTCCTCGTGGACCTGCTCATTCAGCGTGATAACAAGCCCCTCTTATTGAGCGCACAGGGAGACCTGTACACTGCATGTGTTACTCGATTCAATGCCGATCAGGGCACTGTGGACTTTTCGTTTGGCGATAAAGGTACAACTGAACTGGGCGATTCATTCAACCCGCATTTGTTGATAGCCGGCGCTATTGCAGTGCAGGCCACCGGGCATATCGTCGTTGTATTCAATGATGCTGAAACCAGCTTCATCTACCAACTCAACAGCAACGGTCAGGAAAGCAACTTCGGAAATCAGGGTCCGATTGAAGCACCCAACACCCGACTCGATAGGGTGTTGATTACCGACCGCGGTTTTGTCCTTGCCGGTTCCAGTGCAAGGAAGGCCCATATTCTAGGGCTTCTGCACGACGGCGAACTGGACCACAGTTTTGGCAGCCAAGGCGTTGTCGTATTGCCATTTACGACCAATGAAGACAGAAAAGTCGATGCGCTTGCCAAGGACCAGAATGGCCAAATCGTTGTAATAGGTGGCAGTTTCGGGATCCCGCGAGGGATGAACTTCGTAGCCGTTCTGCTTGCCAGCGGCCAACTTGATCCACAATTTAATGAAGGGAAACCTCTGGAAAGCGAAGCCAGCTACGGTAACTACACCAGTGGACTGGTCCAGCCCGATGGGAAAATTGTGGTATTGGCTCGCTACGGTAATGGCAGCATCGTCCGACTGCTGCGGTTCAATCCGAACAGTCAGCCGGACGCTACCTTCGGTATAGGAGGCATCGCGGATGCGTGGCGAGACCCACAAGGAAGACCTGAGCACACCGAAATCAACCGGGTGGAGTGGGTGACGGTCAATAGCACATTGCAAAGCAGCGGTATCCTGCACACCTCGCGCGCATCCTTCATCGGGCGCCTGCTCAGCCAGTGACGCTAGCGGCTGAACTGCCAAGGCAGCTCAGCCGTGTTGCATCAAGCCTTGGGCTCCACCGGCAACCAGATCTCCACAGTGCCCGTGCCCTTGCGCCCATCAAAATCCGCGCTATAGCGCTCGAAATCCGCCCCCGCCACCTTGTAGCCCGAGTGCGGCAACCACTCGAACATGATGCGCTCATAGGTCTGCTCCAGTGCCTGCACCGGGCCATAGTGCGGGAACACCGCGTAGTGGTGCGCAGGCAGTTCGACGGACTCGAAGTTGCTCGGCACATCGCCCTTGGACGGTACTTCCACCCCGGCCATGTAATCGAATTCACCGTGGCTGGGGTTATGGCAAACGCCGTAGGTCACCCCGCCGACGCGTTTCTTGATGTGTTTTACGCTTTCGTCGAACACACTCCACAACTTGGGGATATCGCCCACGGTGGCCTTCGAATAACGCCCTTGCACCCCGGCGATCACCAGGGCCTTGCCGTCTTCCATGCGCGGCTCTAACGGTTGTTTTGTCTGCTGATCCATCTGAACAGTCTCCTTCTTATGAGGGCACAAACCCGTATCGAGTATAGGGGCATATCCTTGCAGTACTCCACGCAGAAAATTTCCCGACACATCTGGACAACTGGCCATCATCGACCGTATTGTCTGCCCCGCAGGCCACCGCAGTGGCCGACGTCGCTCGGACGGTTCCGGGCGCTTACGTACTCTCGAGGCAACAATGGCAGACCTTGGTTCGCCGCGCCGCTTTGCGCGCATAGATCGACTCCCCCCTTACGTTTTCAATATCACTGCCGAGCTGAAGATGGCTGCGCGTCGGCGCGGCGAAGACATCATCGACTTGAGCATGGGTAACCCCGACGGCGCCACGCCTCCCCATATCGTGGAGAAGATGGTCACCGTCGCCCAACGGGAAGACACCCACGGCTACTCCACCTCCAAAGGCATTCCGCGTCTGCGCCGGGCGATTTCGCGCTGGTACAAGGATCGCTACGCAGTGGACATCGACCCCGAGTCCGAAGCCATCGTGACCATCGGTTCCAAGGAAGGCCTGGCACATCTGATGCTGGCCACCCTGGACCAGGGCGACACGGTGCTGGTGCCCAACCCGAGCTACCCGATTCATATCTACGGTGCCGTGATTGCCGGCGCCCAGGTGCGTTCGGTGCCGCTGGTGCCTGGCGTGGACTTCTTCGCCGAGCTGGAACGGGCGATCCGTGGGTCGATCCCCAAGCCGAAGATGATGATCCTCGGCTTCCCCTCCAACCCGACCGCGCAGTGCGTGGAGCTGGATTTCTTCGAACGGGTGATCGCCCTGGCCAAGCAGTACGACGTGCTGGTGGTGCATGACCTGGCCTACGCCGACATCGTCTACGACGGCTGGAAAGCCCCGTCGATCATGCAGGTGCCGGGGGCCAAGGACATTGCGGTGGAGTTTTTCACCCTGTCCAAGAGCTACAACATGGCCGGCTGGCGCATCGGTTTCATGGTGGGCAACCCGGAACTGGTCAATGCCCTGGCGCGGATCAAGAGCTACCACGACTATGGCACCTTCACCCCGCTGCAAGTCGCCGCGATTGCCGCACTGGAAGGCGACCAACAGTGCGTGAAGGACATCGCCGAGCAGTACCGCCAGCGCCGCAACGTGCTGGTCAAGGGCCTGCATGAGCTGGGCTGGATGGTGGAGAATCCCAAGGCGTCAATGTACGTCTGGGCGAAGATTCCCGAGGCGTATGCCGCCATGGGTTCGCTGGAGTTTGCCAAGAAGCTGCTGCTGGAAGCGAAGGTCTGTGTGTCGCCGGGGATTGGGTTTGGCGAGTATGGGGATGATCATGTGCGCTTCGCGCTGATCGAGAACCAGGACCGGATTCGCCAGGCGGTGCGCGGGATTCGCGGGATGTTCCGGGCGGATGGGCTGGTCGCTAAAGCCTGACCCGTTCCACCTGAACAAATGTGGTCAACCTGTGGGAGGGGCTTGCCCCCTCCCACAGTTGATTGGGTTTTCACCCTTGCCTTGTAGTGTGTCTGTTAGACCACCAACGACAGCAACATGATAAAGATCAGTGCCACAACGGACAGGATGGTCTCCATTGCCGTCCAGGTCTTGAAGGTCTCGGCCACGGTCATGTTGAAGTACTGCTTCACCAGCCAGAACCCCGCATCGTTGACGTGAGACAGGATCAACGAACCCGCCCCCGTCGCCAACACCAGCAGCTCACGGTTAACCCCGGGAATCATCCCCACCACCGGCACTACGATGCCCGCGCCGGTAATGGTCGCCACGGTGGCCGAACCGGTCGCCACACGAATCACCGCCGCCACCAGCCACGCCAGCAGGATCGGGTTGATCTGTGCGTTCACCGCCATGTGGCCGATCACGTCACCCACGCCGCTGGTCACCAGCATCTGCTTGAAGCCACCACCGGCACCGATGATCAGGATGATCGCGGCGGTCGGCGCAAGGCTGGCGTCGAGCAGCTTGAGGATCTGCTTGGAATGGATGCCCTGGCGACTGCCAAAGGTGTACAGCGACAGCAGCAACGCCAGCAGCAAGGCGGTGATCGGGTGACCGATCATGTCCATCCAGTTGCGCACCACGTTGCCTTCGGCAAAGGCGATGTCGGCGAAGGTTTTGAGCAGCATCAGGAACACCGGCAGCAGCACGGTGACCAGGGTGATACTGAAGCTCGGCAGGTTTTTGTTCTCAGGCTCGCGGGCCAGTTGGTCGACCAGTTCCTGGGACGGGTTGCCCGGGATGTACTTGGCGATAAACGTACCGAAGATCGGGCCCGCGATGATGGCGGTCGGCAGCGCGACGATCAGGCCGTACAGGATGGTCTTGCCGATGTCGGCGCCAAACACCCCGATGGCCAGCAGCGGGCCCGGGTGCGGCGGTACCAGGCCGTGGACTGCCGAGAGGCCGGCGAGCAGCGGGATGCCGATCTTGATCAGCGACACGCCGGTGCGGCGCGCAACGATAAACACCAGCGGGATCAGCAGTACAAAGCCGATCTCGAAGAACAGCGGAATGCCCACCAGGAACGCGGCGAACATCATGGCCCACTGGACCTTTTCCTTGCCAAAGGCGCGGATCAGGGTCTGGGCGATCTGATCGGCACCGCCGGATTCGGCCATCATCTTGCCGAGCATGGTGCCCAGCGCGAGGATGATGCCGACAAAGCCAAGCACCCCGCCGAAACCGTCCTGGAACGCCTTGATGATCTTGTCCACCGGCATGCCCGAGGTCAGGCCAAGGAAGCCGGCCGCGATGATCAGCGCGATAAATGGGTGAACCTTGAAGCGGGTGATCAAGACGATCAGCCCGATGATGGTAACGACTGCATCTAACAGCAGGTACGACTCGTGGGACATGCCAAACATGGGGGGTCTCTCCTGTTTGTTGTTGTTATTAAAGCGGGTGTTGAATTTCCTGCCGGGGATAGCGCTATCTTTTCCGGCAAAAAATCAGTTGGATGGTTCAAAACCGTGTGTCAGCCACCAGGCGTTGGTCTGCCTGGCCAACTCCTCGACGCTGTCTTCGCTGGCGTTGAGGGCCAGGGTCAGCGGCTCGCCCTTGGGCGATTCAAGGGTGGCGAACTGGCTGTCGATGAGGCTGGCCGGCATGAAATGGCCGGGGCGATGGGACACGCGGTCGGCGGCGACTTCGCGGGTCAGCTCCAGGAATACAAAGCCCAGGCCCGGCGCGGCTTCGCGCAGGTGGTCGCGGTATTTCTTTTTCAGCGCGGAGCAGGTGAGTACCGGATGTTCACCGGCCTTGAGCGAACGGCGCAGTTCATCGCACAGGATGTCGAGCCAACCGGCGCGGTCGTCGTCGTTGAGGGGGTGGCCGGCGCTCATCTTTTCGATGTTCGCGGCGGGGTGAAAGCTGTCGCCTTCAATGGCGGTGGCACCGTTCAGGCGGCACAGGGCCTCACTGACGCTGGTTTTGCCACAGCCGGCAACACCCATGATGACCAGGGCGGTAACAGGTTGACTCATGAAACACCTCAAGACGCAGATAGCGCTACCTTTGCACGCGGTGAGGCAAGTGCAAAAACAGGCTTTTCCCGCGCCGTCTTGTCATTTTTATGGAGTGACGCGTGCATCCGCTCCAATCATTTGAACCGGATCAGGCAACCCATAGTTCAATAATTTGCAGCCTTTTGGAGACAGCGCTACCTTAGTGCCTCGATTTTTGTTTGGCAAGCCGCCTGATGACCTCCAAGAACGATAAAAATACCCGCACCACCGGTCGCCCTACCCTTAACGAAGTTGCCCGCCTGGCCGGCGTCAGCCCGATTACCGCCTCCCGCGCGCTGCGCGGCATCAGCACCGTGGCCACCGAGTTGGTGGAAAAAGTCCAGCACGCCGCTGCCGAACTCAACTACGTGGTCAACCCCGCAGCCCGCGCCCTGGCTTCGGCCCAGAGCCATTCGGTGGTAGTCCTGGTGCCGTCGCTGTCCAACCTGCTGTTTATCGAAACCCTCGAAGCCATCCACCAGGTGCTGCGGCCCAAAGGCTTTGAAGTGCTGATCGGCAACTCCCACTATTCGCGCGACGAAGAGGAAAACCTGCTGCGCAACTACATGGCCTATCAGCCACGGGGGTTGCTGCTGACCGGCTTCGATCGCACCGAAAGCGCCCGACGGATGGTCGAGGCCAGCAATGTGCCATGTGTGTACATGATGGACCTGGACCCCAACGCCGGCGTGAACTGCGTGGGCTTCTCGCAGTTGGCGGCGGGTGAAACCGCGGCCGCACATTTGATCTCCCGTGGGCGCAAGCGCCTGGCGTATATCGGCGCGCAACTGGACCAACGCACCCTGCTGCGTGGTGAAGGCTTCCGCCGCGCGCTGCAACAGGCGGGCCTGTACGACCCGGCGCTGGAACTGCTGACACCACGCCCTTCCTCGGTGGGCCTGGGCGGCGAGCTGTTCCTGCAACTGCTGGCCACCCATCCGGATGTGGATGCGATCTTCTTCGGCAACGACGACCTGGCCCAGGGCGCGCTGCTGGAAGCCATGCGCCACGGCATCAAAGTGCCAGAACGTGTCGCGGTGCTGGGCTTCAACGACTTGCCGGCGTCGTCCTTCATGGTGCCGCGCCTGAGCAGCATCAGTACCCCCAGGGAAGCGATCGGGCGGCGGGCGGCGGAGCATTTGTTGACGATCATGGCGGGCAACAGGATCGCCAAGCCGGTGGTGGACATGGGATTTGAGTTGCAGGTTCGCGAGAGCACGTAGTCCCTCCCACATTTTGACCCCGCCCGCTCGGAGGCATCGCCGTAGCTTCTCCCGCCTGCTAGATTGGCTGTTCTCCATCGCAAGGAAAGCACCATGGCACATTCACTGAAAATCCTGGGTCGCACGTCCTCCATCAACGTGCGCAAAGTGCTCTGGACCTGCCAGGAACTGGGCATCGACTACGTGCGCGAAGACTGGGGCATCGGCTTCCAGCCCACCCAGTCCGCCGAATTCCTCGCCCTGAACCCCAACGCGCAGATACCCGTGCTGATCGACGACCACGGAGTGCTGTGGGAGTCCAATACCATCTGCCGCTACCTCGTGGGGCTTTACCAGCGCCACGACCTGCTGCCCATCGAGCCCGCACCACGGGCCCGGGTCGAGCAGTGGATCGACTGGCAGGCCGTCGAGCTCAACCGTGCCTGGGGCGATGCTTTCACCGCCCTGGTACGCAATAACCCGGACGGCCTGGACGCGGCGCAGATTGAAGCCGCCGTGCAACGATGGAACGACAAGATGGGCATCCTCGAGCAACAACTGAGCAAAACCGGGGCCTTTGTTGCCGGCGATGAATTCACCCTCGCCGACATCCTCATCGGCCTCTCGGTGCACCGCTGGCAGATGACGCCCATGGCGCGCCCGGCCTACCCCGCCATTGCGGCCTACTACCAGCGCCTCGGCCAGCACCACGGCTTCCAGCTCTTCGCCCTCGACGGGCATAACTAAGGACATGCCCGTGAAAGGACTCAACGTACTGCTCACCGGCGCCTGCGGCAGAATCGGCAAGACGTTTTTCGAAGCCTCGAAAGACCGCTACCGTTTCACCCTCACCGACCGCATCGCGCCTGATTTCGACCTGGGCGAACACCGCTTCGTGCACGCCGACCTCAGCGACAAAGCCAACCTCGCCAGCCTGCTCGAAGGCATCGATGTGATCGTGCACCTGTCGGGCATCCCCCACGCCAGCGCCACGTTCGACGAATTGCTGCCGAACAATATCCTCGCCACCACCTACCTGTTCGAAGCCGCCGTGGCGGCGGGTGTACAGCGCCTGGTGTTCGCCAGCAGCGCACAAACCATCGAAGGCTACCCGGTAGACCGGCAGATCACCCCAGGCATGCAGGTGATGCCGGCCAACCTGTATGGCGTGAGCAAATGCTACGGCGAAGCGCTGTGTGGCTACTACGCGGCGAAAACCCCGCTGTCGACGATTGCCCTGCGCATCGGCGCGTTCGAATTCGTTGAAACCCACGACCTGAACAACGCCCGCGACCTCAGCGCCTGGCTCAGCCCGCGGGATGCCGTGCAGCTGCTGCAGCGTGCAGTGGAGGCCGAGGGCGTGAAACACCTGATCGCCCATGGCATTTCCAATAACCGTTTCAAGCGCCTGGACCTGAGCGAAACCACGCGGGTGTTGGGTTACCATCCGCTGGACGATGCATTTCAGACCTTCGATATCCCCATCACTGACTGAGTTTCCCCCGCCATGCCTGCACTCCCTGCTACAGACGGCATCGACCCGATCCGCGCCGCCCATATCAGCGCGCGTATCGACCGCCTGCCCGCCGTCGCCACGGTCTGGCGCCTTGTAGCGCTGCTGTCGATCGGCGGCTTTTTCGAGCTGTATGACTTGTTCCAGACCGCCTACATCAGCCCCGGCCTGATCAGTGACGGGATTTTCCACACCGGCAGCGAGGGCGTGTTTGGTTTCTCCGACCAGGCGGCGTTCGCCTCGGCGACCTTCCTCGGCCTGTTCCTCGGCGCCAGCCTGCTCAGCCCCATCGCCGACCGCTTCGGGCGCCGGGCGATCTTCACCTTCGCGCTGATCTGGTACACCGTCGCCACGGTATTGATGGGCATTCAGACATCCGCGCTGGGCATTATCGGCATGCGTTTCCTGGTGGGTATCGGCCTGGGCATCGAGCTGGTGACCATCGACGCGTATCTGTCTGAACTGGTGCCCAAGCGCATGCGCAGTTCTGCGTTCGCCTTTGCGTTTTTCATCCAGTTCCTGTCGGTGCCGGCCGTGGCATTGATGTCATGGTGGCTGGTGCCCCAGGCGCCGTTCGGGGTGTCTGGCTGGCGCTGGGTGGTGCTGAGCAGTGCGGTGTTCGCGCTGTTTATCTGGCAACTGCGCAAGCGCCTGCCGGAATCACCGCGCTGGCTGGCGCAGAAAGGTCGCTTCGAAGAAGCCGGCAGGATCATGGACACCCTGGAGGCGCGCTGCCGGAAAGACCATGGCAAACCGCTGGATGAACCCGAACCCGAAGCCGTCAGCGTGCAAGGCAGTGGCCGTTTTGCCGACATCTGGCAACCGCCGTACCGCCGCCGCGCGTTGATGCTGATTGTGTTCCATGTGTTCCAGGCCATCGGCTTCTTTGGTTTCGGCAACTGGTTGCCGGCACTGCTTTCGGGCCAGGGTGTCAGCGTGACCCACAGCTTGCTGTACGCCTTTATCATCACCCTCGCCTACCCGCTGGGGCCGTTGCTGTTTGTGAAGGTGGCCAACCGCTTTGAAAACAAATGGCAGATCGTCGGCTCCGCCATGGGTGCGGTGATCTTCGGCAGCCTGTTCGCGTTGCAGACCACGGCGGTGGGGCTGGTGATCTGCGGGGTGATGATCACCTTCTGCAACGCCTGGCTGAGCTTCAGTTACCACTCCTACCAGAGCGAGCTGTTCCCGACCAATATCCGCGCGCGGGCGGTGGGGTTCTGCTATTCGTTCAGCCGCTTGTCGACGGTGTTCAGCAGCCTGTTGATCGGTTTTATCCTCGAACACCTGGGCACACCCGGTGTGTTGGCGTTTATTGCCAGCAGCATGCTGATCGTGATGATCACCATCAGTTGGTTCGGCCCGCGTACGCGCAACCTGGCCTTGGAACATATCGCCCATTGACGGCAACGGTTGGCCGCCTGCGGGACAATGTTTGCCGCGGCGGCCAGGCCAAATCCAGTCAAACCGGGGTTATCGGACCCGGCATGTTATTTGCTCCCGCTATGGCACCGAACATTTTCCCAGGTGACCGATCATGCTGGTTAACAACAATCCCCAAGCCGTGTCGACCCTTCAAAAGATCACGCGTCCCGACATGGACCCGGCCAACGCCGCCGCCAGCACGCTGTACAGCGGTGCCCTGCAAGCGGCGCAGCAAAGCGTGACCCTGCCGGCCGCGCAGAAGGATCTGGACAAGGCCGGCGATCGCATCGACGAAGCTTTCGCCAAGACCCGCGTGCAGTTGCAGGCCAGCACAGCGGCCACCACGGTGACGACGGATGTCCCCGCCACCAGCTCCGCCCGCGCAGACTTCACCGATTACATGAGCAAAACCCCGGCCGAGCGTATCCGTGAGCAATTGCTCAAGGAACAAGGGTTGACCGAGGCGGATGTGCAGAACATGTCGCAGGAAAAGCAGGACGCCATTTCCAAGCAAGTGGCCGAACGTTTGAAGCAGCAGCAAGAGCAGCAGGTAGCGGCGAAGACCACTGACCCGCAGGCGCAGGCAGTGAAAGAAACCCTGGCGGCGATCTAAGTCACAGGTGGGGCGCCGAGCGTCCCTGGCGGCATTCCCACGCGGGTGCGTGGGAATGATCATTAACTCAGTGACCGAACAGGCCCGTCTCGGTTTTCTTGGCTTTCTTGTCGGCGCGTTTTTCGTCGGCGGTCTTTGCCGGTTTCTTCTTCGCGGCTTTCTTTGAATCCATACCTTTGGCCATGATGCATGCTCCACTTACAGGGGATGTAACACTGGGTATACCACCTATTGCCGCACAGAAGGCGCTTATAATCCCCGGCCCTTGATTATGTTGCCCAAACACCATGCCCGAACTGCACATCGCCCCCCTGGCTGAGCCGCTGTGGCCGCTGCTGAACAAGTTTTATCGCCGTCATGACTCCCCGATGAAGGCGCTCAAGGGCGGGCGTTTGTGGGTAGCGCGCGACAGCGAGATTGTCGCCGGCCTGTGCCTGACACCCGTGGTCGGCGGACAGTGGTTGACCGGCGTGTTTGTCGACCCGGCGTATCGCGGCCAGGGGTTGGCGGGGCGATTGATAGCCGCGGCGGCGGCCGAGGTGCAAGGCACGCTGTGGTTGTTGTGCCATCCGGACCTGGAAGGTTTGTATCAGCGCATGGGTTTCACCCAGGACACGCTATTGCCGCAATCCCTCAGCGAGCGGCTGGTGCGCTACAAGCGCAACAAACCGATGATCGCCATGGGCTTAGATCGTTTAGTGAGGTCGTCCTCGGATAATGTGTGATCGCCCCGTATGGGCCCCATGCTAGCCTCGGCGACACAGTGGCCCACTTTTCGGATGATCATGAAAGCGACCTTTGCAGCTCTGTCCCTTACCGCACTCCTCGTTCCCACGTTCAGCCAGGCCGCCGACGCACCGATCAGCGCCCAGCAATACGCCAGCGTGTTGGCCGGCAATTGGCGCGACCCGGCCAACAGCGCCCGCGACGGCTATCGCCACCCGCAGCAGACCTTGGAATTCTTTGGCCTGGGCGCCAGGCAGACGGTGATCGAAATTACCCCAGGGGGCGGTTGGTACAGCGAACTGCTGGCGCCGTTGCTCAAGGATCACGGGCATTACATCGCCGCCGTGCAAGCGCCAAGCAGCAGCGCCTATGCGCGCACGTCCGAAGAGAACCTGAAAAACAAATTCGCCGCCGACCCGACGCGCTATGCCAAGGCAGTCGTGGTCGAGTTCGACCCCAAGGCACCGGTGTTCGGCAAACCTGCTTCTGCGGACGCCGTGCTGACGTTCCGCAATGTGCATAACTGGGTGCTGGCCGATACCGCCGAGGCCACGTTCCGCGCGTTCTACACGGTGTTGAAACCGGGTGGCGTGCTGGGTGTGGAAGATCACCGGGCCAAGGACGGGGCCGAGCTGGAGGCGATCAAGGACAGCGGTTACCTGACCACCGCCCAGGTGGTGAAACTGGCCACCGATGCGGGGTTCAAGCTGGCAGGCCAGAGTGAGGTCAACGCCAACCCGAAGGACACCAAGGATTATCCCGCCGGCGTTTGGACGTTGCCGCCGACGTTGAAATTGGGGGAGCAGGATAAGGCGAAGTATGTGGCGATTGGCGAGTCGGACCGGATGACGTTGCGGTTCGTCAAACCGGCCAAATAACCTGGTCCCGCCCACATTTTGTTCTCAACGGGCCGGCGATTACTCGTCAGCGGTTGGGTCCATGTCGGGAAACATCACTTCAATAAAGCCGAACTTGCTGAAGTCGGTAATGCGCGAGGGGTACAGCCGGCCGATCAGGTGATCGCATTCATGCTGCACCACCCGCGCGTGGAAGCCATCGGCAAAACGTACGATCGGCTCGCCCTTCGGATCAAAACCCTCGTAGCGAATCTGCTGGTAACGGTCCACCGCACCACGCAGTCCGGGCACCGACAGGCAGCCTTCATAGCCTTCTTCCAGCACCGGGCTGAGCGGCGTGATCAACGGGTTGATCAGGATGGTCTGCGGCACCGGCGGCGCATCCGGGTAGCGCTCGCTGGCTTCGAACCCAAAGATCACCAGTTGCAGGTCGACGCCAATCTGCGGCGCGGCCAGGCCGACGCCGCCCACGTGCTCCATGGTCTGGAACATGTCGTCGATCAATTGCCACAGCTCGGGGCTGTCGAACATTTCCGGCGGTACCGGTGGGGCGATACGCAGCAGGCGTTCATCGCCCATTTTCAGGATTTCACGGATCATCGATCAGACTTCATCGGTAGTGGGTTTGGAGTGGTCGCGGCCGAGGCCGGAGACATGTTGTTTTTCGTGCGCGGGCGCGGGCTCATCGAAATCCTTTGCGCCTGGCTCCTTGCCTTCGGCCGACATGTGCTCGATCACGGCATTCATCTCCGCCCCCAGCAACAGCACGGCGGCGGAGATGTAGAAGTACAGGAGCAACACGATGATCGCACCGATGCTGCCATACATGGCGTTGTAGTCGGCGAAGGTTTTGACGTAGTAGCCAAAACCGAGGGAGGCGACGATCCACACCACCACCGCAAGCACCGAACCCGGGGTAATAAAGCGAAATTTCTGCTCCACGTCCGGCATCACGTAATACATGAGGGCCACGGCAAACATCAGCAGGATCACGATCAGCGGCCATCGCACGATGGTCCACAAGGTCACCACGAATTCCTGCATGCCGATCTGGCCGGCCAGCCATTCCATCACCTGCGGGCCGAGCACCATCAGCGCGGCGGCGGCCAGCAGCATGCCGGCGATGCCGATGGTGTAGAAAACCGACAGCGGAAAACGCTTCCAGATCGGCCGGCCTTCCACGACGTCGTACGCGGCGTTCATGGCGCTCATCATCAGGCGCACGCCAGCGGAGGCGGTCCACAGGGCAATCACGATACCCACCGAGAGCAGGCCGCCCTTGGATTGCTGCAGCTGGTCGATCACCGGGTTGACCTGCTCCAGGGCCTGGGGCGGCAGCACCAGCTCCGATTGCAGGCGCAGCCAGGTGAAAAAGTCCGGCAGGTGCAGGAAACCGATCAGGGCGATAAGGAACAGCAGGAAGGGAAACAACGAGAACAGCATCTGGTAGGCCAGTGCCGAGGCGTAGGTGGACATCTCGTCATCGACGAATTCCTTGACGGTGCGCACCAGCACTGTGTGGAGCTTGAGACCATCGAGAACCGGAAAAATCATAGCGTCTCCTTTCGCCGCAAAAAGGGGGTTCATGGGCGACTCAGGGGCCGTTTTCTACATCAAGGTAGCCTATTTGGCGACCTTGAAACAATTTCGAAACTTTAATCACTGCATGTGACATAAAAACGGCCATCCGTGGATGGCCGTCCGGCTGCACGATGGCAGTCTTACTTGGTCGCTTTTTTCACCGCGTCCTTGGTGTCGCCCACGGCTTTTTCAACCTGGCCTTTCTTTTCCTGCACGACGCCTTCAGCGCGCAGTTTGTCGTTGCCGGTGACTTTGCCGACGCCTTGCTTGATGTTACCGACGGCTTCGTCTTTCAAACCTTTTGCCTTATCCGCTGTGCTGCCCATGGTATTTCTCCGAAAGAACAATCAAAGGGTTTTGGTCATTACGTAGAGATTGACCCGAGGCCGTTCGGCAGAGTTTCAATTATTTTTCGGTGAACATTTCATCGCCAACGACAGGTTTGGCTTTATGTTTTGCAGCCAACCCACGAGAATGCCCGGCACATTCAGGCTCCAACGCTGAATAACAGATCCCGTAGGAAGGTTATGAAACTCAATAAAGCACAGGCCATCGCCCGCAGAAACCAGGAACTGGGCGGTGCCGTACTCGGCGTCAACAACTGCCACTTCACCGACCTGGACCGCAAACGCAACATCTGGTGGTTCGATCTGCCGGTGGGGCGTATTGCCGTCGGCCAGTACGAGTGGATTCACCTGTTGATGCACAACGCCGAGACCGACCAGCTGCTGCACCTGAAGGTGCCGACCGTGTTCCTGCGTGAAAAGCTCGAGGGGCTGGTGGTGCGCAACGCGGGCAAGCGCAAGCCGGAGATTACCCTGGAGCTGAGCGCGGATAAGGATTCGTTCTTGAAGGATGTGCGGCCGGCGGGTGCGGGTGTGAGCTTCGCGCAGTTCGCCGTGTAAGAACGCGGTCAAAAAAATGTGGGAGGGGGTAAGCCCCTCCCATATTTGGATTGGATTACTTTTTAAGACCGAGTTTCTTCAGTTCTTCATCGCGCAACTCGCGGCGCAGGATCTTGCCCACGTTGGTGGTCGGCAACGCATCGCGGAACTCCACGGCCTTGGGCACCTTGTAGCCGGTGACGTTGGCGCGCATGTGCTCCATGACCTGCTCCTTGGTCAGGGTGGCGCCCGGCTTGACCACGATGAAGAGCTTGATGTGTTCCCCGGATTTTTCATCCGGCACACCGATGGCCGCGCACTGCAGTACGCCCGGCAGGCCCGCCAGCACGTCCTCCAGCTCGTTGGGGTACACGTTGAAACCGGAGACCAGGATCATGTCCTTCTTGCGATCGACGATGCGCATGTAGCCATCCGGCTGGATGATCGCGATGTCGCCGGTCTTCAGCCAGCCTTCGCTGTCGAGCATCTCGGCGGTGGCGTCTTCACGCTGCCAGTAGCCCTTCATCACCTGCGGGCCCTTGACGCACAGTTCGCCGACTTCACCCAGGGCCAGCTCGACACCGTCGTCGGTGATGACCTTGCACAGGGTCGACGGCACCGGAATGCCGATGGTACCGATCTGGATATGCTGGATCGGGTTCACCGTGGCCACCGGGCTGGTTTCGGTCATGCCGTAGCCTTCGCAGATGCCGCAACCGGTCACCGCTTTCCAACGCTCGGCCGCCGCCAGTTGCAGGGCCATGCCGCCCGACAGGGTGACCTTCAGCGCGGAGAAGTCCAGCTTGCGGAAGGCTTCGTTGTTGCACAGCGCCACGAACAGAGTGTTCAGGCCGACAAAGCCGCTGAACTTCCACTTCGACAGTTCCTTGACCATCGCCGGCAGGTCGCGCGGGTTGCTGATCAGGATGTTGTGGTTGCCGATCAGCATCATCGCCATGCAATGAAAGGTGAACGCATAGATGTGGTACAGCGGCAGCGGCGTGATCAGGATCTCGCAACCTTCATTGAGGTTGGAGCCCATCAGCGCCTTGCATTGCAACATGTTGGCGACCAGGTTGCGGTGGGTGAGCATCGCGCCCTTGGCCACGCCGGTGGTGCCACCGGTGTATTGCAATACGGCCACATCGCCGCTGGCCGGGCAGACTTCGTTGACCGCTTGCCCCTGGCCCTTGGCGAGTACGTCGTTGAACTTGATCGCCTTGGGCAAGTGATAGGCCGGGACCATTTTCTTCACGTACTTGATGACGCTGTTGATCAGCAGGCGCTTGAGCGGCGGCAGGAGGTCGGCGACTTCGGTGACGATCACATGCTTGACGGCGGTCTTGGGCACGACCTTTTCCGCCAGGTGGGCCATGTTGGCCAGGCAGACCAGCGCCTTGACGCCGGAATCATTGAATTGGTGTTCCATTTCCCGCGCGGTGTACAGCGGGTTGGTGTTGACCACGATCAGGCCGGCACGGATGGCGCCGAACACGGCGACCGGGTATTGCAGGACGTTGGGCAACTGCACGGCAATGCGATCGCCGGGCTTCAAGTCAGTATGCTGTTGCAGGTACGCGGCGAAGGCGCCGGACAGTTCGTACAATTCACCGTAGGTGATCGTCTTGCCCAGGTTGCTGAAGGCCGGTTTGTTGGCGAAGCGCTGGCAGGACTGCTTCAATACCGCCTGAATATTCGGATACTCGTCTGGATTGATTTCTGCAGCAATCCCGGCGGGGTACTTATCCTTCCAAAAGTCTTCGTGCATGGAAGCCCACTCCTCAGCGACGCGAATTCATCATCGCATTTGATGCGATTATTATTGGTGTATGTTTTTTTTTGGTGAATCTGGCGCTTTCAAGCAGGCCTAGACGTCACAAAGCGCGCCGAGAGTAGCAGCTTTGCCAAGGGCCGACTAGAGCCTAAAGAGGGCCCCGCAGTCATAATCACGACTGTCCTACAATATTTGGTCACACTTTAAACAGAAGTGAAATACGTTGATGAAAGGCTCTGGAATAAGGCCTTCAGGACGACACACGATAAATGTGGGAGGGGGCAAGCCGAATCGTCGCACCGCGACTCCCACATTTTTACCGAATCCACATCAGGCGATGTCGCGTAGTTCCCTGCGCAGGATCTTCCCTACCGGCGTCATCGGTAACGAGTCGCGCAAGACAATGTGCTTGGGTACCTTGTAACCCGTGAAGTTGGTCTTGCAGTACGCCTTCAATTCCTCAAGGCTCACCCCTTCTGCACGCGCCACCACGAACAGTTTCACCGCCTCCCCCGTGCGCTCGTCCGGCACGCCGATCACTGCGCAGTTGGCCACGGCCGGATGGGCCATCACCACGTCCTCGATTTCGTTGGGGTACACATTGAAACCCGAGACGATGATCAAATCCTTCTTGCGGTCGACAATGCGCACAAAACCATCTTCGTCGATCACCGCGATGTCACCGGTCTTAAGCCAGCCTTCGGCGTCCAGGGCCTCAGCAGTGGCCGCCGGTTGCTGCCAATAGCCCTTCATCACCTGCGGGCCCTTGATACACAACTCACCGCGCTCGCCCAGGGGCAGCTCGGCGCCTTCGTCATCAATGACCTTCATCGCCGTGGCGGGCACCGGGATGCCCACGGTACCCAGGCGTGATTTGTTGCCGTAGGGGTTGGTGCTGGCCACCGGTGAGGTTTCCGTCAGGCCATAGCCCTCGCCGATCGAGCAACCGGTGATCTGCTCCCAGCGTTCGGCCGTGGCCTTGATCAGGGCCGTACCACCGGAGTTGGTGAGCTTGAGGTGGGAGAAATCCAGGTTCTTGAACTCCGGGTGGTCCATCAACGCCACAAACAGCGTGTTGAGCCCCAGCAGCCCGGTAAAGCGCCACTTTTTCAGCTCCTTGATAAACCCGCCGATGTCCCTGGGGTTGGTGATCAGTACGTTGTGGTTACCCGAGACCATCATGCACATGCAGTTCGCGGTGAAGGCATAGATATGGTACAGCGGCAGCGGCGCGATCATCACCTCCTGCCCTTCCTTGATCAGCGGGTGGCCGTCATCGCCGGTCTGGGACATGCAGGCGCGCACCTGTTGCATGTTCGCCACCAGGTTGCCATGGGTGAGCATCGCCCCCTTGGCCAGGCCGGTGGTGCCGCCGGTGTATTGCAGCACGGCAATATCGTCCAGGTTCACCGGATGGCGCGTCACGCCGAGGCCCGCGCCCATGCGCAGGGCGCGCTTGAACGACACCGCACGCGGCAGGTGGTAGGCCGGGACCATCTTCTTGACCTTGTCGACCACGGTGTTGACCAGCCAGCCTCTGGCGGCGGGCATGAAGTCGCCCATCCTGGCTTCGATCAGGTAGTCGATCTCGGTGTCGGTGCACACGTCCTGCACCCGCGAACCGAACAGGTTGAGGTAGACCAGGGCACGCACGCCGGCGTCCTTGAACTGGTGGCGCATCTCGCGCGGGGTGTAGAGCGGGTTGGTGTTGACCACGATCAGCCCGGCGCGCAGTGCGCCGAACACGGCAATCGGGTAGTGCAGCACGTTGGGCATCTGTACGGCGATGCGCTCGCCGGGCTTGAGGTCGGTGTGCTGCTGCAGGTAGCCGGCGAACGCCGCACTCTGGCGCTCAAGCTCGGCGTAGGTCAGGGTGACGCCCATGTTGCTGAATGCCGGACGGTCGGCAAAGGCCTTGCACGAGCGCTCGAAGACTTCGATTACCGACTTGTAGGCCGACAGGTCGATGTCATTGGGAACGCCCGCCGCGCGTTTGTCATTCCAGAAATCAGGTTGCATTATTCTTGTCCCCTTACCTGAAGGTGTCCGGCCGCTTTTATAGAAAGCGGAGCTTGGGGGACGTTAGCAGCTATGGCCAAACAGGCAAATACAGCAAATTGCGTCATTGATTGTATGAATCTTGTCCCTGATGCGCAGGCAGATACCCCGTCGCCTGACAGATGAGCTATACACTGCAACAACGTCGAGCAGACCTTGAGCAGACCTTGAGAAAGGGAACCCCATGAACCACAGCACCTTCTGGCTGACCGCGAATGACCGCAGCCGCCTGTACGTCAATCATTGGATGCCCGACGGCCCGGCCAAGGCGGTGGTCATGCTGTCCCACGGCATGGCGGAGCACAGCGGGCGCTATGCGCGGCTGGCCGAAGCCTTGTGCAGTGCAGGCTATGGCGTGTATGCGCCGGACCAGCGTGGCCACGGCCGCACCGCCGACGAAGGTACGCTGGGCCTGTATGCCGAAAAGGACGGCTGGAACAAAGTGGTGGGCGACCTGGCCAGCCTCAACCAGCACATCGGCCAGCAGCAGCCGGGGCTGCCGATCATTTTGCTCGGCCACAGCATGGGCAGCTATATCGCCCAGGCCTACCTGCTGCACCACAGCGCCAGCCTGCATGGAGCGATTCTCAGCGGTTCGAATCTCCAGCCCGTGGCGCTGTACCGCGCCGCACGGCTGATCGCTCGCGCCGAACGCCTGCGCCAGGGTGTCCGTGGGCGCAGTGCGTTGATCGAGTTCCTGTCCTTCGGCTCGTTCAACAAGGCATTCAGGCCCAACCGCACCGCGTTCGACTGGCTCAGCCGTGACCCGAACGAAGTCGACAAATACATCAACGATCCACTCTGCGGTTTCCGCTGTACCAACCAACTATGGATCGATCTGCTCGGCGGCTTGCAGCAAATCAGCAAAGCGTCCAATCTCGCCCAGATCGATCCGGGCCTGCCGATCCTGGTGATGGGCGGCGAATGTGATCCGGTCAGTGAGGGCAAGCGTCTCAAAAGCCTGGCCCATGCCCTGCGAGAGGCCGGCAGCCAGCACCTGCAACTGAATATCTACCCGCAGGCGCGTCACGAAGTGTTCAACGAAACCAATCGCGACGAAGTCACCGCCGATGTGCTGAGGTGGCTCGACCAGGCCCTGACCTTGCGCAGGCCGGCCCACTGCGAATAAATTTACGTTTAAAATCAGATAGTTAAATTACCGATTAGCCACAGGATGCACCTTTAGATGACCCAGGTAACCAACACCCCGTACGAAGCCCTTGAAGTCGGCCAGACCGCCAGCTACAGCAAGACCGTCGAAGAGCGTGATATCCAGCTGTTTGCCGCCATGTCCGGCGACCACAACCCGGTGCACCTGGATGCTGAATACGCCAAGGCGACCATGTTCAAGGAGCGTATCGCCCACGGAATGTTCAGCGGCGCCCTGATCAGCGCAGCCGTTGCGTGTGAGCTGCCCGGGCCGGGCACTATCTATATCGGCCAGCAGATGACCTTCCAGAAGCCGGTGAAAATCGGCGATACCCTGACCGTGCGCCTGGAAATCCTCGAGAAGCTGCCGAAGTTTCGCGTACGCATTGCCACCCGTGTGTTCAACCAGCGCGATGAGTTGGTCGTGGATGGCGAGGCGGAAATTCTTGCACCACGCAAGCAGCAGGTCGTGACCTTGACCGAGCTGCCGCCGATCAGCATCGGCTGAGTAGGGTTTCAAGGCCAACACAATACAAATGTGGGAGGGGGCTTGCCCCCGATGGCGGTGTGTCAGTCATTGAAATATCGACTGATCCACCGCTATCGGGCGCAAGCCCCCTCCCACATGTGTTACACAGCAGCGCTTAGGACTGAGCGCGAGCCTGGTTACGCAGGGCTTTTACTTGGTCGTGATTGCGTTGCACGCCGTGGTACTGACGCTCAACCAGGTCACGAATGCCCAGCAGATTGTGCTTGTTGATCTTCTCGATGGCTTCTTTGTAAGCCTTCAGTGCGTGGTCTTCGCCGCGCTCGGCTTCGTTCAGCACAGCCTCTTCGTCCTTACCGGTCAGCATCGACTTCACGTCGACCCAGCCACGGTGCAGGGCGCCGGCTACGCTGCCGGAGTCTTCCGGATCACCGCCCAGGGCACGCACGGCGGTCTTCAATTCGGCGGCGGCGGTAGCGCAGTCAGCGGAGCGCTTGGCAAACAGTGCCTTGAGTTCCGGATGCTTGATGTCTTCTGCGCATTCCTTGAAGCCTTTCTGGCCGTCGATGCTGGTCTCGATCAGGTCGTTCAGTACGGAGATCGATTCTTTGTTGATGTCAGTCATTTTTCAATTCCTTAGGCAGGTGAAGAAGGGTTGTCTTAATGATTGCAGCGCTCGTGCCAGGTTTTGAAAAATTACTTTTATGTTTATTTTCAATAACTTAAAAATATTTGAACCATCTGTATGTACGTTATTTGCATGATCTGTCATTTGGCCTTCATGCAGAATGCCTGTATTTTCGAAGACCTCGCCTCACTTCACATGAAGCCCATGAATCCCGAAAAACTCGAACTGCTGATCACCCGCGAAATGCCCTTCGGCAAATACAAGGGCCGGATCATCGCCGACCTGCCGGGTCCCTACCTGAACTGGTTCGCCCGCGAAGGCTTTCCCCACGGCGAACTGGGCGGGTTGCTGGCATTGATGCAGGAAATCGACCACAACGGCTTGTCCGAATTGTTGGAACCGCTGCGCGTTAAACACGGCAAACCCGCCCCCCGCCATTAAGAGACTCACCATGCCAAGGAATGCCGACAACGAACCTCACTGGCAGGCCATCGCCCAGCGCTATGCGCTGGAGCCCGGCCCGATCAACCTGGAGAACGGCTACTTCGGGCGTATGAGCCGCGAGGTGCAGGCGCAGTACCTGGAGCACGTGGCTTTTATCAACCGCAGCAACTCGCTGTATGTGCGCCAGCGCTTCGAGCAAGGTGAAAACGTCGAGATCCGTCGCCAACTGGCGGGCCTGATCGACGTCGACCCCGAGGCAGTCGCCTTTACCCGCAACGCCACCGAAGCCTTGCAGTCGCTGATCCGCAACTACAACCGCCTGCAACCCGGCGATCAGGTGCTGATCAGCGACCTGGAGTACGACACGGTCAAAGGCGCGATGCGCTGGTTGGCCGGGGTTCGCGGTGTAGAAGTGATAGAACTGTCCCATACCCACCCGGCCAGTTTCGACAGCCTGGTGCAGACCTATCGCGATGCGTTCGCCCAATACCCGCGCCTGAAGCTCATGGCACTGACCCATGTGACCCACCGCACCGGCCTGGTGATGCCTGTTGAAACCATCGCCAAGGCTGCACGTGAGCATGCCATTGACGTGATCCTCGACGGCGCCCATGCACTGGGCCAGATCGAGTTCCACCTCGCCGAACTGGGCATTGCGTTCGCCGGCTTCAACCTGCACAAATGGATCGGCGCGCCGCTGACCCTGGGGTTCCTCTATGTCGCCCCCGAACGCCTGGCTGATATTGATCCGGACATGGGCGAGTTCCACTACCCCGCCACCGACGTGCGTGCGCGTACTTCGTACAGCACGCCGAATTTCCCCGCGTTAATGACGTTGCCGTTGGTGCTTGAAGAACATCGCGCCATGGGCGGCGCGGCGGCCAAGGGTGCGCGTGTCAGTTACCTGCGGGATGTATGGGTGAGCCAGGTGCGACCGTTGCCGGGGATCGAGGTGCTGACGCCGGACGATCCACGGCTGTATTGCGGGATCACGGCATTCAAGTTCAGCGGGCGGGATCAGCAGGTGATGGTGGATCGCATGCTCAAGGACTATGGGCTGTTTACCACCACGCGCACCGGTGCGGCGTTTGGTACCTGTATCCGCGTGACACCGGGGTTGGTGACGTCGGCGGAGGACATCAATGTCCTGGTCAATGCCATTACCGAGCTAAGCAGAGACTAAAGGCGGGCCTCAGGTTTTTACCGGCAAAAAAAAGCGGTACACCGACCAAGTGCACCGCAAAAATGCCGTTAAGCACAGCAACAACGATTCGATGAATCAGATCAATCCAGCAGCGCCAGCGCCTGCGCGGTGACTTCCTGGATACGGGCCCAGTCGCCGTTCTTGACCCACTCCGGGTCAAGCATCCAGCTACCGCCCACGCACATCACGTTTTTCAACGCCATGTAGCTCTTGATATTGGCCGGGCCGACGCCGCCGGTCGGGCAGAACTTCACTTCGCCGAACGGGCCGCCCAGGGCCTTGATCGCGGCAACACCGCCGCTGACTTCGGCCGGGAACAGTTTGAAGCGACGGTAGCCCAGGCCGTAGCCTTCCATGATGCCGGAGGCGTTGCTGATGCCTGGCAGCAGCGGGATCGGGCTGTGCACCGAGGCTTCCAGCAGGTCGCGGGTGATGCCGGGGGTGACGATAAATTGCGAACCGGCGACTTCAGCCGCTTCAAGCATGTGGCGGTCGAGTACGGTGCCGGCGCCGGTGCACAGTTCAGGCCGCTGCTCACGCAGCACCTGAATGGCCTTGAGGCCGAACTCGGAACGCAAGGTCACTTCCAATGCGGTCAAACCACCGGCTGCCAGGGCATCGGCCAGCGGCAGGATGTCCTGCTCGCGAGCGATGGTGATCACCGGCAGGATCCGCGCCTTGGCGCAGAGGCTGTCGATCAGGGCAACTTTATCCGCCATGGACACGGTCGGTTGAGGGCTTTTCATAGCGGCTGATCCTTGGCTCATGGGCACCAGTAAATCTCTAAAGTAGGTTGCAAAAACGCGCGAATCGGCATGGCAGCAACGTCGTCACTGGCCAGCGCGGCGCTCAAGGTGGTCAATTTCGAACTGCCGGAAATCGACAGCGCGGTGTAGTGGGCCGTGGCCAGCAATGCGCGACTCATGGTCAGGCGCTGGTGCGGCACGGTCGGCGCCAGCATCGGCCAGCAACGGCGGGTACCGTCGGCCTGCAGTGCAGCGGCGAGGTTCGGGCTGTTGGGAAACAGCGATGCGGTGTGGCCGTCATCGCCCATGCCCAGCACCAGCACATCAATGGCCGGCAGCTCGGCCAGCAGGCGATCGGCCTGCTCGGCAGCGTCTTCAAGGTTGGCGGCGGCGCTGTACAGGCTGAGGAACCTGGCCTTGGCCGCCGGGCCTTGCAACAGGTGCTGCTTCAACAGGCCGGCATTGCTGTCGGCGTGTTCCACCGGCACCCAGCGCTCATCGGCCAGGGTGATGGTGACCTTGGACCAGTCCAGGCCTTGCTTGGCCAGGTTCTGGAAAAACGCCACGGGGCTGCGGCCACCGGACACCACCAGGGTCGCCTCGCCACGGGCACTGATGGCCGCGCGCAGTTGCTCGGCCACGTCGTTGGCCAGGCCGTCCGCCAGCAGCACAGGCGTGCGGTACTCGTGGGCAGTCACGCCCCGAGGCAGTTTCAATTCAGATATCGCCATACCAAGACCTCCCATCCCGCGTGATCAGTGCAATCGAGCTCATCGGCCCCCAGGACCCCGCCGCATACGGCTTGGGCGCATCACCGGATTTTTTCCACCCGGCGATCAACTGGTCACACCACTTCCACGCGGCTTCGATTTCATCTTTGCGAACAAACAGGTTCTGATTGCCGCGCATCACTTCCAGCAACAACCGCTCGTAGGCATCGGGGATGCGTGCGCTGCGGTAGGTGTCGGAAAAATTCAGTTGCAGAGGCCCGCTGCGCAGTTGCATGCCCTTGTCCAGGCCCTGCTCCTTGGTCATCACGCGCAAGGAAATGCCTTCGTCCGGCTGCAGGCGGATGATCAACTTGTTGCTGATCTGCAAGCGCTGCTCGGGGGCGAAGATGTAATGAGACGGTTCCTTGAAGTGAATGACGATCTGCGACAGCTTCTGCGGCATACGCTTGCCGGTACGCAGGTAGAACGGCACCCCGGCCCAACGCCAGTTACGGATATCGGCCCGCAGCGCGACGAAGGTTTCGGTGTCGCTCTGGGTGTTGGAATTATCTTCTTCCAGGTAACCCGGCACCGGCTTGCCGGCGCTGTAGCCGGCGATGTACTGGCCACGCACCACTTGAGTGGTAAGGCCATCCGGGCTGATCGGCGCCAGGGCCTTGAGCACCTTGACCTTCTCGTCACGGATGCTGTCGGCGGACAAGTCGGCCGGCGGGTCCATGGCGATCAGGCAAAGCAGTTGCAGCAAGTGGTTCTGGATCATGTCGCGCAGCTGGCCGGCCTTGTCGAAATAGCCCCAACGGCCTTCGATGCCGACCTGCTCGGCCACGGTGATTTCCACGTGGGAAATGTAGTTCTGGTTCCACTGGGTTTCGAACAGACTGTTGGCGAAACGCAGGGCGATCAGGTTCTGGACGGTCTCTTTGCCCAGGTAGTGGTCGATACGGTAGGTGCGGTTTTCCGGGAAGAACTGCGCCACGGCATCGTTGACCTTGCGCGAGGATTCCAGGTCCGAACCGATGGGTTTCTCCAGCACGACGCGGGTGTTTTCCGCCAGGCCGACCTTGGACAGGTTCTCGCAGATCGCACCGTACACCGCCGCAGGCGTGGCGAAGTAGGCAATCAGGCGTTGCTCGGTGCCGGCCTTTTCCGCCAGGGCCACGTAGTCATCGGCTTTCATGAAGTCGACGTGGACATAGGTCAGGCGCGCCAGGAAGCGCTGGGCGATGCTCTCGTCCAGTTCCTTGCCGACGTATTTACGCAATTCTTTTTCGATATGGGCCAGGTGTTGCTGCTCGGAACCGGCTTCCCGGGCCAGGGCCAGGATACGGGTATCGTCGTGCAGCAGCCCCGCGCCATCCAGCTGATAGAGGGCAGGAAATAACTTGCGCAGCGCCAGATCACCCAAGGCGCCAAACAGGGCAAAGGTGCAGGGTTCTACGGTTATCGAAGGCATGATGTTTGTTCTTTTATCAAGTTAAGCTACAAATACCTTTTTTCAAGGCATCACTCAAGGAAAAATGTAGTAATAACCACAACATTTTCCGGAAATACGCATTCCGAGTGGTGGTGTTCAGCTACCCTCAGTAGGATAGGCCACCGCAAAAGGCCACTCGTCGATTGGTTGCCACCCTTTTATTTGCATCGTCGCCCGAAGGAAAGACTGAATGGACCGCGTGCGAAATCTTCTGGAACAGATCCGGAACCGCCTCGAAGAATTGAACAAGGCTGAGAAAAAAGTGGCCGAGGTCATCCTGCTCAACCCGCAGCAGGCGACCCGCTTCTCCATCGCAGCCCTCGCCCAGGCCGCCTCGGTCAGTGAACCGACGGTCAACCGTTTCTGCCGTTCGTTCGGCGTCAGCGGTTACCCTGAACTTAAATTGCAGTTGGCGCAAAGCCTGGCCAGTGGCGCAGCGTATGTCAGCCGCGCCGTGGAGGCCGATGATAACCCCGAGGCCTACACCCAGAAGATCTTTGGCAGCGCCATCGCCTCGCTGGACGCCGCCTGCCAGGCCCTGGACCCGGCCCTGATCAGCAAGGCCGTGGACCTGTTGATCCAGGCGCGGCAGATCCACTTCTTCGGCCTGGGCGCTTCGGCGCCGGTGGCCATGGACGCGCTGCACAAGTTTTTCCGCTTCAACCTGGCGGTCACCGCCCACGCCGACGTGCTGATGCAACGCATGATCGCCTCGGTGGCCCACACGGGCGAGCTGTTCGTGATCATTTCCTACACCGGGCGCACCCGTGAGCTGGTGGAAGTGGCGCGTATCGCCCGGGAAAACGGTGCGTCGGTGCTGGGCGTAACCGCCGAGAACTCGCCGCTGGCCAAGGCCAGCACCGTAAGCCTGAACATTCCACTGCCCGAAGACACCGACATCTATATGCCGATGACCTCGCGGATCATTCAGTTGACGGTGCTGGATGTGCTGGCCACCGGCATGACCTTGCGCCGCGGGGTGGATTTCCAGCCGCATTTGCGCAAGATCAAAGAGAGCTTGAATGACAGCCGGTATCCGGTGGGGGATGAGTTCAACTAAGCCAGCCTGTGTGCTGGCTTCACTGGCCTCATCGGGGACGATTCAACTTGCCCCCGATGAGGCCATAAGCCACGACGCTAGACTCCCGCCCGTGCCTGCAGACTGAGATGCGCCCGCTCCCCCGGCGCCAGGCTCGCCCCGGCCATCGCCGACTCCACGCACACAAACCCCGACGCCTCGTTAAAACTAACGCCCAATAGTGGCCGGCTGCCCGGATGCCATACGACGGTGTCGGCGCTGTCGCCGGTATCGATGCACAGTTCACGCTGCCAGGCGTGATCCTTGAGGTGCAGTTCGCCGTCATGCTGGAACACCCGCTGGCAGCCGCCATCCACCCTCAGTTCGCCTTCCTGCTGGCACGCCTGGCGATTGAGCTGGTCGTAACCGTGCGCGCCGTCGAGCCCAGACAGCGCTATCTCATCAACGTGACCAATACGCCAGTAAGCGTGCAAAGCATGGCTCAACTGGCACGGCAACTCGTCCTGATGCTCGGTGCTCAGGCGCAGTTCCAGGGTGTCGCCCAGGTGCGCGTGCAGGTCGACCTGCCAGTCGCACAGCTGCAATTGCCAGTGCAGGCGCACGCCGTCGTCGTCGCTGCTGCTGTCGAGCAGTTTCCAGTCGATCAAACGCGCCCAACCATGGGACGGCCATGCGTTTTCGCTCGGATGGCGGCCATACCACGGCCAGCACACCGGCACGCCGCCACGGATGGCGCCGACTTGCGGCCACTTGGCTGCGCACCACAGCCAGGGTTTCTGGCCACGGGGCTGAAAGTGCAACAGTTGCGCGCCCTGGCGACTGAACACCGCCTGGCACAGCGGATGGTCGATTACCAACACGTCGCGCATCTGAAAGCGCTCCCAGGCGAACACCGGACGCTCGCGCAGGGATTTGAAAAAGCGTTGCAGCGGTTGCTCATGCATGTGCCACGGTCCCAAATATCACAGTGCCACCCAAAAAAAAGCGGATAGCCATGGCTACCCGCAAAATGCGCACAGAGAGAAGGAGCTTATCGCAACAGCGTTAGAACGTAGACTGAATTTTCAGGCCCGCCACCAGCGCGTTGTCGACTTTATCCACGCCGCCCGGTTGGACAACGTATTGCAGGTTGGGACGCACGGTCAGCCAGTTGGTGACGTGGAAACCGTAGTTGATTTCGAAGTTGTACTCGGTTTCGCGGATCGGCGAGAACAGCGGGTTGTCGTAATCGGCCACGCCGTTGGCGGCATTCAGCAGTTCGGCGTTTTTCTTCACGTCATCGTTGACGTGCAGACGCGCGGCACCAATACCGACGTCATCTTTCGGACGCGCGTCGAATGGGCCTTTGTACACCAGCATCAACGACTGGTAGTTGTCAACCAGGTTGGTTTCCTTGTCGTGGAAGGTCGCGTTGGCGGCGATGTTCAAGCCACGGGAAGCGTCGCCGTTATGGGTGGTGAGTTGCTGCTGGGCAACGAACCAGTAGCCTTTTTTGCTGCTGCGGGTACGGTAGGCCGCACCGGTGGTAGCAGCATCGTTGCCATTGACGTCTTCACGAACGTCAGCAGCATCGGCGGCGCTCTTGTAGTAACCCACACGGTATTCGCCCGGCAGGTTATTCACCTTCGGCGACCAGACCAATTCCACCGGAATCACGGTGCCCTTGGTGCCGCTGCCGCTGAGCTTGAAGCCGTTGCCGTGCTCCAGCTGCGACGGGTTCTGGTTGTACGCACCGATTTGCGCATACAGCTCAGGCGTGATGTTGTACTTCACGCGGATCGCGGCCTGGCTGACCGGCCAGTTGTACCAGGTGTTTACATAGTTGCCGACCTGGGAGCCACAGAACGACAGGTTCTGGAAGTCGCACGGGAAGGTATTGAAGTCTTCGCCTTCACCGAAGTAGCCGAGCTTCACGTCCAGCTTGTTGTCGAACATCTGGTGCTGAATCCAGAACTGGGTCAGACGCACCATGTGGCCACGACCGTAGACTTCCATGGACGAGCTCAGCGTGCCGGCACGCGGGTCGCCAATGCGGTCGTTGGAGATGTTCTGGCCATTACGGTTAGTCAGCTGGATCTTGGCCTGGGTGTTATCCCAGCCCCACAGCTTTTGCAGGTCCAGCGCCACGCCCAACCCAAACTGGTCGGAGTAACGGCCGGTCTTGTCGTCGTTGTAGCCGCCGCGCAGGTTGGCGCCCATTTCCCCTACGTAGTCAGCCTTGATGTCGATACCTTGCTCGATCAGCTTGGTACGCTCGCCGCCCCAATCACCGGTCATCCACTTGGAGTCGGCACTGAATGCATCGGCCGCCATCGCATTGGCGGACAGTACAAGGGCTGCTGCTGCTGACAGTTGGCAGATCAGCCGAGTGTTGTTGTGTTGCTTTTTCATCCCTACATCCTCGTCTTTATTGTTATTAAACTGTTTTTATCTAACGCGGGTTACTTTTTTCATCTAAAACAACAACTTATCTACTTCAGCGACCTTTGAATTGGGCCACGTTGTCCGCATGCCCCTGTGCGGGCAATGAAGAAGCAGTGCCGAGGCGCTCGCCCGTGTTGGCGTCGAACAGCAATACCTTGGATGGATCGAATTGCAGTGTCAGGGTCTCGCCCACCTGCGGCGCCACATCAGGCGCCAAACGGCAGCAGACCTTGGTGTCATTGAGCTGCACAAACACCAGTGTGTCCGGGCCGGTCGGCTCGGTGACCTGGACCTCGGCACGAATGCTCGACGAACCATTACCCTCACCCGACGCCAGCACGATCTGCTCCGGGCGCAGGCCCAGAATCACATCACGGTCTTCCAGGCCGGCGTCGTTCATACCCAGCGGCAATTCGCATCGCGCCTGGCCGCTGTCGAGCAGCGCCACCAACTTCCCGTCCTTGCGTTTTAGGCGCATAGGAACGAAGTTCATCGGTGGTGAACCGATAAAGCTTGCCACAAATAGGTTAGCAGGGTCGTTGTAAATTTCTTTCGGCGTGCCGAATTGTTGGATGATGCCGTCCTTCATCACCGCCACTTTATCGCCCAGGGTCATCGCTTCGATCTGGTCGTGGGTCACGTAGACCGTGGTGGTCTTGAGGCGCTGGTGCATCAGCTTCATTTCGGTACGCATCTCGACGCGCAGCTTGGCGTCGAGGTTCGACAGCGGTTCGTCGAACAGGTAGATCTTCGGCCGACGTGCCAGGGCCCGGCCCATGGCCACGCGCTGTTGCTGGCCGCCGGAGAGCTGGCCCGGCTTGCGGTTGAGCAGGTGTTCGATCTGCAGCAGCTTGGCCACCCGCGCCACTTCGGCGTCGATGTCGGCCTGGGGCATCTTGCGGATCTTGAGGCCGAACTCGATGTTCTCGCGCACGCTCATGGTCGGGTACAGCGCGTAGGACTGGAACACCATGGCGATGTCACGGTCCTTGGGGCTCATGCCGCTGACGTCCTGGTCGCCGATCATGATCGCGCCGCCGGTGATGGTCTCCAGGCCGGCGATGCAGTTCATCAGCGTGGACTTACCGCAACCCGAAGGACCGACCAGGATCAGGAACTCCCCTTCCTTGATCGACAGTTCGATGTTCTTCAAGGTGTCGGGCAGGCCGGCGCCATAGGTCTTGTTTACATTGCGAAGTTCAAGCGTAGCCATGATTACCCCTTGACCGCGCCGGCCGTCAGGCCGCGCACGAAATACTTGCCTGCGATCACATAGACCAGCAGGGTCGGCAGCCCGGCGATCATCGCCGCCGCCATATCCACGTTATATTCCTTGGCCCCGGTGCTGGTGTTGACCAGGTTGTTCAGCGCCACCGTGATGGGCTGGGAGTCGCCACTGGAGAACACCACACCGAACAGGAAGTCGTTCCAGATCTGGGTGAACTGCCAGATCAGGCAGACCATGATGATCGGCGTGGACATCGGCAGAATGATCTGACGGAAGATGGTGAAGAAACCGGCCCCGTCCAGGCGTGCCGCCTTGATCAGCGCATCCGGGATGCTCACGTAGTAGTTACGGAAGAACAGCGTGGTGAACGCCAGGCCGTACACCACGTGCACAAACACCAGGCCGGTGGTGGTGCTGGCCAGGCCCATCTTGCCGAGGGTGAACGACGCGGGCAGCAGCACGGTCTGGAACGGCAGGAAGCAGCCGAACAACAGCAAGCCGAAGAACAGCTGCGAACCACGGAAGCGCCAGAACGACAGCACATAACCGTTCAATGCACCGATGGCGGTGGAAATCAGCACGGCCGGCACGGTGATCTTGAGCGAGTTCCAGAAGTAGCCATCCACGGTGGCCCAGGCCTTGACCCAGCCGATGCCGCTGACCACGGTCGGCCAGCTCAACAGGTTGCCGGTGCTGATGTCTTCCGGGGTCTTGAAGCTGGTGAGCAACATCACCACCAGCGGTACCAGGTACAGCAATACAGCGAGGATCAACACCGCGTAGATCGCGATGCGGCTCAGGCTGATGGCAGGTTTGGCAGCGAGACTAGTCATTACGCTTGGTCCTCAGCTCGGAGTAGAGGTAAGGCACGATGATCGCGAGGATCGCACCGAGCATCAGGATTGCACTGGCCGAGCCCATGCCCATCTGGCCACGGCTGAAGGTGAACGAGTACATGAACATGGCGGGCAGGTCGGACGAATAGCCCGGGCCACCGGCCGTCATGGCCGCCACCAGGTCGAAGCTCTTGATCGCAATGTGCGCCAGGATCATCACCGCACTGAAGAACACCGGACGCAGACTGGGCAGCACCACGCTCCAGTAGATGCGCGGCAGGCTCGCGCCGTCGATCTGGGCGGCACGGATGATCGACTGATCAACCCCACGCAGGCCGGCGAGGAACATCGCCATGATGAAACCGGAGGCTTGCCACACGGCGGCAATCACCAGGCAGTAGACCACCCGGTCCGGGTCGATCAGCCAGTCGAGACGGAAGCCTTCCCAGCCCCAGTCACGCAGGAGTTTGTCCAGGCCCATGCCCGGATTGAGCAGCCATTTCCAGGCGGTACCGGTGACGATCATCGAGAGCGCCATCGGGTACAGGTAAATGGTGCGGATAAAACCTTCGCGGCGGATTTTCTGGTCGAGGAAAATCGCCAGCGTCACGCCGATCACCAGGGTGATGCCGATGAACATCCCGCCGAACAGCGCCAGGTTCTTGCTCGCCACCCACCAGCGGTCGTTGTCGAACAACCGCTCGTATTGCGCAAGCCCCGCCCATTTGTAGCTTGGCAGGAACGTAGAGGTGGTGAACGAGAGCACAAACGTCCACAGGATGTAGCCGTAGAAGCCCACCAACACGATGAACATGCTGGGCGCCAGCACCAGTTTGGGTAGCCAGCGCTGCAGTGCATCGAACGGCGAGGCTTTGCTGAACACAGCAACAGAACTCATGGGGAAATCCAATACAGGGAAAAAGGACTACAGAAGCACGCCTTGTGAGGGGTCAGGGATCCCCCTCACAAGGTCAACCGTTACTTGGCAGACTTGATCGCAGCGCCGAGTTTCTTGGCGGTGTCGGCCGGGTCGGCTTTCGGGTCGTTGATGTAGTTGGTCACGACATCGAAGAACGCACCTTGCACCGCCAGGGTGGTGGCCATGTTGTGCGCCATGCTTGGCTGCAGGCCGCCGGTCTTGGCGTCAGCCAGGAAGTCCTTGGCGGCGGTCTGGGCGCAGGAGTCGAAACCGTAGGAGTCCATTTTGTTCAGCATGTCGTTGCGAACAGGGATCGAGCCCTTGTTGATGCTGAACACCTTCTGGAAGTTTTCACCCAGCACGACTTTGGCGATGTCCTGCTGGCCAGCGGCAGTGCCTTTGTCTTTCTGCTTGAACACCGCCAGGGAGTCGATGTTGTAGGTGAAGGCTTTGTCGGTGCCCGGGAAGGCTACGCACTCGTAGTCTTTGCCGGCGACTTTCTTCGCGGCGGTCCATTCGGACTTGGCCCAGTCACCCATGATCTGCATACCGGCCTTGCCGTTGATGACCTTGCCTGCTTCGAGGTTCCAGTCCTGGCCTTTGCCGTCGACGTCCATATAGGTCGCGACTTTCTTCAGCTCGGTCAGGGACTTGACCATTTCCGGGCCGGTCAGCGCAGCGTTATCGAGGTCGACCAGGGCTTTCTTGTAGCCATCGGCGCCCATTACCGACAGGACCACCGCTTCGAACACGGTGCTGTCCTGCCAAGGCTGGCCACCGTGGGCAAGCGGGATGAAGCCCGCGGCCTTGAGCTTGTCGCCGGCGGCGTAGAATTCTTCGAGGGTGGTGGGGTTCTTGGTGATACCGGCTTTCTTGAAGACTTCCGGGTTGATCCACAGCCAGTTCACGCGGTGGATGTTGACCGGTACGGCAACGTAGTCGCCGTCGTACTTCACGGTGTCGGAGACTTTCTTGTCGAGCAGGGAATCCCATTTTTCGTCTTTGGCGACGGACTTCAGGACGTCGGTGTCGAGCAGGCCGGTAGACGCCCATTCCTGGATGTCGGGGCCCTTGATCTGGGCAACGCCTGGCGGGTTGCCGGCGACCGCGCGGCTTTTCAGCACGGTCATGGCCGTGGCACCGCCACCACCTGCAACGGCACCGTCTTTCCAGGTGAAGCCGTCTTTCTCGACTTGGGCCTTCAGGACATCTACAGCCGCTTTTTCGCCACCCGAGGTCCACCAATGCACAACTTCAACCGTCCCTTTGGAGTCGGCGGCAAATGCACTGAGGGGAAACAACGAGGCAACGGAAATAGCTACGGCGAGGCGATTAATCGCGTTCATCTGAATACCTTTTCTTGTTGTTATGCATGCAAGTCTGGAGCTTGCGCTGCACGGAGTTTAAACATGGTTTTTTCGAGCACAGGTAACAAAGGGATGCACAAATGTCACCACTTGGTGACATAACACCCAGCGCCTAAAGCGCTGGCCATGCTCGGGGCCAGGGGCAGTGCAGGCAGCACGACCGCTTGCCAGGCATGGTACAGGTCCGGTTTACCGCCCCAGATGGTGCTGCTGGGCTGGTTGTGCGGGCTGAGTTCGTGGTGCCAGCTGCCGTGGAGGCGGTCGATGAAATGGGTGTCGCAAAACTCCCAGAAACGCCGGTACCAGGTTTCGTAATGCAGCTCACCCGTGCGTTTGAGCAAGGCCTGGGCAGCGGCGCTGGCTTCGGCGTGGGTCCAGTGCAGACGCTCGCGCACGACCGGGCGGTGGTTCCAGTCGAGGGTGTAGACGATACCGGGGGCGCCATCCACGGCCCAGGCATAGTCGCAGGCGCTGGCGAACAGGCCCTTGGCGGCGCTCAGCAGCCAGTCCGGCGTGGCCAGCCCGGCCTGCAGGCGCGCGGCTTCCAGGTGCAGCACCAGCCGCGCCCACTCAAAGCCATGGCCAGGGGTGATGCCATACGGGCGGAAGCCATCGGCGGGGTTGTCTTCGTTGTAATCGAGCAGGGGTTGCCATTGCGCGTCGAAATGCTCGATCACCATGAACTGGTTGGCGGCGGCGTGGGTATGAATCACTCGTTCGACGATGCGCAGGGCGCGGTCCAGCCAACGAGTGTCGGCGGTGACATCGGCCAGGGCCAGGAAGGCTTCGGTGGCGTGCATGTTGCTGTTGGCGCCGCGATAGGCTTCGACGCCGTTCCAGTCCCGGGCGAAGGATTCGAGCATCACGCCCTCCTCTTCGCTCCAGAAGAACTGGTCGATGATATGAATGGCGTCGCTCAGCAGATTTTGCGCGCCAGGCGCGCCCGCCACCACGGCAGAGCTGGCGGCCAGGGCGACAAAGGCATGCAGGTAGGCCGCCTTGCCGGTGTTGCCGTCCAGGGCCTGGGGTGCGGCGAACCAGCCACCGTGTTCGCTGTCACGCAAAGGTCCGCCCAAGGCCGCAACACCGTGCGCCACCAATTCGGCATAACCCGGCAAGCCCATGGCATGGGCCATGGCGAAGCTGTGGGTCATGCGCGCGGTATTCATGGTTTCGGCGTGGGCATCGGCCGGCAACTGGCCTTTGTCGTCGAGGTTGCCAAACCCCTCAGGCAGACGGGAGGCCTTGGCGAATGCCAGCAGGCGTTGGCCTTCGGCGGCGAGCCAGGCGTGATGGGCAGGTGCATTCAGCCAACTGCTGGCAGGCAGTGGTTGCGTGGTCATGGGTGGCCCTTATTATTGTTTGTGGGATGACGCGGAGTCTAAACAAGGGCGAGGTGGGGGCAAGTAACGAAGGGGATGGGAAATGTCACCAGATGGTGACATTCAAGCCGCTTAGTCGGCCTGTGGCGAGCGGGCTTGCCACAGGCCCGATATTACTGGCCGAGCGGCGTGACAGCCGCTGGCGCGTTGAGGCGCTGATTCAGGTTCTGCACCTGGCTCTGCAAGGTGGTGATATTGCGGGTGGTCTGGATGCGAAACACGTCGAACTCCTTGTTGGTCGGCGCATCGCTGTTGGCCGGCTGGCTGTCCTGGGCGCTTTTGAGTACCACGAGGTCCTGCTCAAGACGGGCGATGGCTGCGCTCGGGTTACCTTGCTTTTTCAAGGCGGCCACATCAGCAGCCAATTCCTTTATCTCGGTATCGCGCTTGCCGGCATCGCCCTGCGCTGCCTTCAGGGTGGCCACTGCATCGGTCAAGGCTTGCACCTGGCCCTGCAGCTTGGCATTGGCGCCCGACAGCTCAGTGGTGCTGGCAGTCATTTGCGCCAGGCGCTTGTCCAGCTCGGTGGCCTGGCCGGCAACGCCGAGTTGCTGCTTGCCCTGCTCCAGCAGCTGGGTTTCCAGCTGTTTGATCTGCAGTTTCAGTGCTTCGCTGCCGTTGTTCACGTTGGCTTCACTGGCTACGACCTTGCCGGAAATGTCCTGCAGGCGCCCCGCCGCTTCTTCGCTGATGCGCGCAAAACTTTCCTGGGTGGCGACCAACTGCTGGCCCATCAGGGAAATCTGCTGGAAGCTCCACCAGGCCAGGCCGGCGAAGGCGATCAGCAGCGCGCCGATCAATGCCCACAGCGGGCCGGTGCTGGCGCCCTTGACCTTGACCACGGGCGTGTTGCGCGAACGCACCGAGGTGGCCGGGGAAGGCTCGAAATCATCGTCATCCCCAAGATCGGCCCGCAGGCTGGGAATGTTGTCGAAATCGTCTTTGGCATCGTTACGCATGAATCAACCCTGAATCAGTGAGTTAGCCGGCTGGAAAGCCGAGCGACGGGAGTATAAACCCCAACCCCATCGCGTTGATCGACCCGGAACCTGGAATTCGGTTCCCGATGTGTTGCCTGTTGTGACCTTATTTGAACCCGGGATCCTGGGCCTTCCACCAACTGCAGAACTCGTCGAGGGCGGTCCACAGGCTGACCTTGGGCTCGTAATCCAGATAATGCCTGGCCCGGCTGATGTCGAGGGTGAAATCTTTGTTCATTACCTGCATGCCCAGGCGCGATAACGCCGGTTCCGGACGACCGGGCCACATTGCGCAAAAGGCTTCGTTAAGTGCCGCCACGCTGTAGGACAAGCCGTAGGAGCGATAACGGGTCACCTGGGGCAACTCCATTTGGCGCATCACGTAATTGACCACATCCCACACCGGCACCGGCGTGCCGTTGCTGATGTTGTAGGCCTTGCCCAGGGCCGAACCGGTGGCCAGCAAACTGCTGAGCAGCGCTTCGTTGAGGTTGTGCACACTGGTGAAGTCGACCTTGTTGAGACCGTCGCCGACGATAGCCAGGCGGTTCTTGCTCTGCATTTTCAGCAGGCGCGGAAAAATACTCATGTCACCGGCCCCGGTGACGAACCGCGGGCGCAGGGCCAGCACCTCGAGGCCGAACTCCTGGGCGCCGAACACTTTCTGTTCGGCCAGGTACTTCGTGGCCGCATAGGGATGCTTGAAGCGCTTGGGGACTTGCTCTTCGGTCAACCCGAGGTGATCGCGCCCGTCGAAGTAGATCGACGGCGACGACAGGTGCACCAGACGGCCCACGCGCTGCTTGAGGCAGGCTTCCACGACGTTTTCAGTCACCAGCACGTTGCCTTGATGGAAGTCCTGGTACTTCCCCCACAAGCCCACGGCGCCTGCACAATGCACCACGGCTTCGACATCGCGGCACAGGTCGCGCACCAGGTCGGCATCACTCAAGTCACCCTGGATAAACTCGGCACCGCGTCGAACCAGGTGCTCCACCCCCTCGGCGCGCCGCCCGTTGACCCGCACGTCCAGGCCCTGCTCCAGGGCGAAACGCGCAAAGCGCCCGCCGATGAAGCCGCTTGCGCCGGTGACCAGAATCTTCATGTATTACCCCGTGTTCTTTCATTTTTCATCGCTGTTGCCTTGACGACCGCCATCAGTCCAACGGCACCAACCATTGTCCACAGGCTTGGGCCAGGTGGTCGGTCAACAGGCCCAACAGCTGCCCGCCGCTGCGCCAATGATGCCAGTACAACGGCACATCGATGGGCTTATCTGGCATCAACTCGACCAGCACGCCTTTTTCCAGCTGGTCGCGCACCTGCAGTTCAGGCACCAGCCCCCAGCCGAGCCCGGCTTCCGCCAGGCGGATAAAGCCTTCGGACGATGGGCATAAATGGTGTTCGAAACCACCGTCCACGCCCAGAGACGCCAAATAGCGATGCTGCAGGAAATCATCCGGGCCAAACACCAGCGCCGGTGTGCGCGCCAGTTGCTCGGCACGCACACCTTCGGGGAAATGCCGTGCAACAAATGCCGGGCTGGCCAACGCCCGATAACGCATGGCGCCGAGCAACAGGCTGCGGGCTCCGGCCACCGGGCGCTCGCTGGCGCAGATACAGGCGGCCACCTCGCCGGCGCGCATGCGCTTGAGCCCCACCGTCTGGTCTTCTACCACCAGATCCAGCAGCAAATGCTGCTCGGCACAGAAGTCGCTCACCGCCTCGGCCCACCAAGTGGCCAGGCTGTCGGCATTCAGGGCGATGCGCAGGCGTTCGGGCATGCCTTCTTCGTCCAGCGCCGGCACCTGGCTTTGCAGGTCGCGCTCCAGCAGCCGCACTTGCTGCACATGGTTAAGCAAACGCCGACCGATATCGGTGGGCGCCGGCGGCGTAACCCGCACCAGCACCGGCTGGCCGATGCGTGCTTCCAATAACTTGATGCGCTGGGAAATCGCCGATTGCGACAGCCCCAATACCTGGGCACCGCGCTCGAAGCCGGCCTGTTCCACCACCGCCGCCAGGGCGGAAAGCAATTTATAGTCGAACATCAGTTTCTCTAATGAGCGATCAGCAATATTGGTTTTTCTTATACAGCCTGGGCCATGAGAATAGCCAGCATCGCTTCTCTCTTCATAAGGACCTTCAGCATGGCTGGCGAAACCGCCCTGGCAACCCTGCTGCGCAGCATGAGCCCGCAGCTCAATGACGGTGACTACGTGTTCTGCACCCTGCCTGACCATCGGATTCCGGCCGGTTGCGAGGCCATCGGCAGCTTTCGCGAACAGGAAGGCCTGACCCTGATCCTGGAGCGCCGGCAGGCGGAACAGGCCGGCCTGGCGTTCGACTACATCGCGGCGTGGATCACCCTGAATGTGCATTCAGCGCTGCAAGCCGTGGGCCTGACGGCCGCCTTCGCCAGCGCACTCGGCAAGGCCGGGATCAGTTGCAACGTGATCGCCGGCTACTACCACGACCACCTGTTCGTCGGCCGCGCGGATGCCGAGCGAGCCATGGACGTATTGCGGCAACTGGCAGCGACTTCGGAGTAATGGTTATGTGGCAAAGCTATCTGAACGGATTATTGGTGGCCCTGGGGCTGATCATGGCCATCGGCACGCAAAACGCATTTGTATTGGCGCAAAGCCTGCGCCGTGAACATCACCTGCCAGTGGCAGCGTTGTGCGTGGTGTGCGACGCCTTGCTCGTGGCAGCCGGGGTATTCGGCCTGGCGACGGTACTGGCACAAAACCCGCTGCTGCTGGCAATTGCCCGCTGGGGCGGCGCCGCGTTCCTGCTGTGGTACGGCACCCTGGCGCTGCGCCGGGCGTTTTCGACACAGGGCCTGGAGCAAGGGGGCGACCTCAAGGTCCGCTCATTGCGCGCCGTATTGCTCAGTGCCCTGGCGGTCACGTTGCTCAATCCGCATGTGTATCTGGACACGGTGCTGCTGATCGGCTCGCTGGGCGCGCAACAAACCGAACCCGGCGCCTACGTGGCCGGGGCCGCGAGTGCATCGTTGCTGTGGTTCGCCACCCTGGCGCTCGGCGCGGCCTGGTTGGCGCCGTGGCTGGCACGCCCGGCGACATGGCGCCTGTTGGACCTGTTGGTAGCAGTGATGATGTTCAGCGTGGCCTATCAATTGATCAGCGCCTGATGAATATTCCAAAACGCTCTGGAACCTCTATCCCACACAGTTGTTGCGTGGTTTTGCCGCACCCCCGGTGCTATGATCCGGACCCTGCGCCGCAAAGAGTACAAACTCCCCGGCGCTTGTTTGGCCGCCCGTGATCGGCCTTGCGCTCACCGCAACTGACCTGATTAGGAGAATCATCATGGCTTTCGAATTGCCGCCGCTGCCCTACGCACACGATGCCCTGCAGCCGCACATCTCCAAGGAAACCTTGGAGTACCACCACGACAAGCACCACAACACCTATGTCGTGAACCTGAACAACCTGGTGCCAGGCACCGAGTTCGAAGGCAAGACCCTGGAAGAAATCGTCAAGTCTTCTTCGGGCGGCATCTTCAACAACGCCGCTCAGGTCTGGAACCACACCTTCTACTGGAACTGCCTGGCACCAAACGCCGGCGGCCAACCTACCGGCGCGCTGGCTGAAGCCATCAACGCCGCGTTCGGTTCGTTCGACAAGTTCAAGGAAGAATTCACCAAGACGTCCGTCGGCACCTTCGGTTCCGGTTGGGGCTGGCTGGTGAAAAAGGCTGACGGTTCCCTGGCCCTGGCCAGCACCATCGGCGCCGGCAACCCGCTGACCAGCGGCGACACCCCGCTGCTGACCTGCGACGTGTGGGAACACGCCTACTACATCGACTACCGCAACGTACGTCCAAAGTATGTGGAAGCGTTCTGGAACCTGGTCAACTGGAAGTTCGTCGCTGAGCAGTTCGAAGGCAAGACCTTCACTGCCTAAGCAACCCTTGCAGTAGAAAGAGCCCGGCGATTGCCGGGCTTTTTTATGCGAGGCGGGAATGATGGAACTCAGCAATGGGAACTTGCCACCTATACGGCGAGAGGAATCCCCCTCTTATCCAATATCGGAGAGTTCTCATGCCAATAGCAGAAACCGCAGCAGTCGGATTAGCCGTCGGGGTCGCCACCCAAGCGACTCAAACCGCGCTCCCCGTAGTCGCTGATGTAGCCGCTCCTGTACTGGACAGCGCCGCACCAGGCGCAGGGCAAGCGCTCAAAGGAACAATCAACTTTGCATCTTCCGCCGCAGAGGTACTGCCGAAGATAGGAGGATAAAGAGGGAATGGCGGATCTCAATCCGCCTACAGCCCCCTCGCGCCCCAGTTTTATTTCTCACCCCACGCGACGCTGAGCCACAACGCTCCTCGACATTTTTCCCAAACCATCCCCAGCCGCAATGTTCCTTTGACTGCCAACCTCAGATTGCCAATACTCATGGCATATTGAAGGCCACCCGCATGAGACAAGGAATGCCCCTTTGAAGCTGGAACTCAAAAACAGCTTGTCGGTGAAGTTGCTACGGGTCGTGCTGCTGTCGGCGTTGATCGTGGGCGTGACGCTGAGCGTGGCGCAGATCGTTTTCGATGCCTACAAGACGCGCCAGGCCGTGGCCGGTGATGCCCAGCGCATCCTCGACATGTTTCGCGACCCCTCGACCCAGGCCGTCTATAGCCTGGACCGCGAGATGGGCATGCAGGTGATAGAGGGGCTGTTCCAGGACGAGGCGGTGCGCATGGCCTCCATCGGCCATCCCAACGAAACCATGCTGGCAGAAAAAAGCCGCGCCTTGCAGCACTCCCCCAGCCGCTGGCTCACCGACCTGATTCTTGGCCGGGAACGCACCTTCACCACGGCCTTGGTCGGCAAAGGCCCCTACAGCGAATATTACGGCGACCTGAGCATTACCCTCGACACCGCCACGTACGGCCAGGGTTTTATTGTCAGTTCGGTGATCATCTTCATTTCCGGCGTGTTACGCGCCTTGGCCATGGGCCTGGTGTTGTACCTGGTTTACCACTGGCTGCTGACCAAGCCGCTGTCGCGGATTATCGAACACCTGACATCGATCAACCCGGACCGTCCCAGCGAGCACAAGATCCCGCAACTCAAGGGCCACGAGCGCAACGAGTTGGGGTTGTGGATCAACACCGCCAACCAGTTGCTCGAATCCATCGAGCGCAACACCCACCTGCGCCATGAGGCGGAATCCAGCCTGCTGCGCATGGCCCAGTACGATTTTCTCACCGGCCTGCCCAACCGCCAGAAACTGCAGGAGCAACTGGACAAGATCCTCATCGACGCCGGCCGCCGCCAGCGCCGCGTAGCGGTGCTGTGCGTGGGACTGGATGACTTCAAAAGCGTCAACGAGCAGTTCACCTACCAGGCCGGCGACAAATTGCTGCTGGCCCTGGCCGACCGTCTGCGCGCCCACAGCGGTCGCCTCGGCGCCCTCGCCCGCCTGGGGGGCGACCAGTTCGCGCTGGTACAGGCCGATATCGACCAGCCCTACGAAGCGGCCGAACTGGCGCAAAGCATCCTCGACGACCTGGAGGCGGAGTTCGCCCTCGACCACGAGGAAATTCGCCTGCGCGCCACCATCGGCATCACCTTGTTTCCCGAAGATGGCGACAGCACCGAGAAGCTGCTGCAAAAAGCCGAACAGACCATGACCCTGGCCAAGAGTCGCTCTCGCAACCGCTATCAGTTCTATATCGCCAGCGTCGACAGCGAAATGCGCCGCCGCCGCGAGCTGGAAAAAGACCTGCGCGATGCCCTCAGCCGCGACCAGTTCCACCTGGTCTACCAGCCGCAGATCAGCTACCGCGACCAGCGTGTGGTAGGCGTGGAAGCCCTGATCCGCTGGCAGCACCCGGAACACGGCCTGGTGCCGCCGGACCTGTTCATCCCGCTGGCAGAACAGAACGGCACCATTATTCCGATTGGCGAATGGGTACTGGACCAGGCCTGTCGACAATTGCGCGAATGGCATGACCTGGGCTTCACCGAACTGCGCATGGCGGTCAACCTGTCCACCGTGCAGTTGCACCACACCGAGTTGCCACGGGTGGTCAACAACCTGATGCAGATCTACCGCCTGCCGCCGCGCAGCCTGGAACTGGAAGTCACCGAGACCGGCCTGATGGAAGACATCAGCACCGCCGCCCAACACCTGTTGAGCCTGCGCCGCTCCGGGGCATTGATCGCGATTGATGATTTCGGCACCGGCTATTCCTCCTTGAGCTATTTGAAGAGCCTGCCCCTGGACAAGATCAAGATCGACAAAAGCTTCGTCCAGGACCTGCTGGACGACGATGACGACGCCACCATCGTTCGCGCCATTATCCAACTGGGCAAAAGCCTGGGCATGCAGGTCATCGCGGAAGGCGTGGAAACCGCGGAGCAGGAGGCCTACATCATCTCCGAGGGTTGCCATGAAGGTCAGGGTTACTACTACAGTAAACCCCTGCCGGCCCGGGAGTTGGCGGCTTTTTTGAAGCAGGCGGAGCGCAATGGCGCGGCTATTCTCTGAGCGGACAAAACGATACTGAAGATTTCCCGCGTATAACCCTTTACACAAAATGCAAATCTTTCGCATTATGTCGCAGTTTTGCGCGACCCCCGCGCGCCCATCAACAACCGAAGCAGGATGTTCGCCATGATTCGTATGCCCCTGGCCACCGCCAGTCTGCTGGCCATTGCCATTTCTCTCGCCGGTTGCGGCGAAGGTAAAGACAAGCCCGCAGCCAACCAGGCGCCGACCCCGGCTGCCAGCACCACCGCTCCAGCGGCTGCCACCCCTGCCGGCCAGGTCGATGAAGCGGCCGCCAAGGCCGTGGTTGCGCATTACGCCGACATGGTCTTCGCGGTGTACAGCGATGCCGAGTCCACGGCAAAAACCCTGCAAACCGCAATCGACGCCTTCCTCGCCAAACCGAACGACGAAACCCTGAAAGCCGCCCGCGCCGCCTGGGTTGCCGCGCGCGTTCCGTACCTGCAGAGCGAAGTGTTCCGCTTCGGCAACACCATCATCGATGACTGGGAAGGTCAGGTTAACGCCTGGCCTCTGGACGAAGGTCTGATCGACTACGTCGACAAATCCTACGAACACGCTCTGGGCAACCCGGGCGCTACCGCCAACATCATCGCCAACACCGAAGTCCAGGTCGGCGAAGACAAGGTCGACGTGAAGGACATCACCCCGGAAAAACTCGCCAGCCTCAATGAGCTGGGCGGTTCCGAAGCCAACGTCGCCACCGGCTACCACGCCATCGAATTCCTGCTCTGGGGCCAGGACCTGAACGGCACCGGCCCAGGCGCCGGCAACCGCCCTGCGTCGGATTACCTGACCGGCGACGGCGCAACCGGCGGCCACAACGAGCGCCGCCGCGCCTACCTGACCGCCGTGACCCAACTGCTGGTCAGCGACCTGCAGGAAATGGTCGGCAACTGGAAACCCAACGTCGAAGACAACTACCGCGCCACCCTGGAGGCAGAACCTGCCACCGACGGCCTGCGCAAAATGTTGTTCGGCATGGGCAGCCTGTCCTTGGGCGAACTGGCCGGTGAACGCATGAAGGTTTCCCTGGAAGCCAACTCGCCCGAAGACGAACAGGACTGCTTCAGCGACAACACCCATTACTCGCACTTCTACGACGCCAAGGGTATCCGCAACGTCTACCTGGGCGAGTACACCCGCGTCGACGGCACCAAACTGACCGGCGCCAGCCTGTCGTCCCTGGTGGCCAAGGTCGACCCGGCTGCCGATACCGCGCTGAAAGCGGACCTGGCGGCGACCGAAGCGAAAATCCAGGTCATGGTTGATCACGCTCAGAAAGGTGAACACTACGACCAGTTGATCGCGGCCGGTAACGACGCAGGCAACCAGATCGTGCGTGACGCCATCGCCGCCCTGGTCAAGCAGACCGGTTCGATCGAGGCCGCGGCAGGCAAGCTGGGCATCAGCGACCTGAACCCGGATAACGCTGATCACGAGTTCTGATCAGTACGGTGTTGAATGAGGCGGCCTTCGGGTCGCCTTTTTTTTACCTGCCTTTCACAGTAGGACCGCCACCCCCTCCCACATTTGATTTGCGTCGCTTTCAAGGCCCGGTTTACATGCCCGGCACCCCAGGTAGAATGACGCCTCTGCCCTATTTCGAGCTCACTTCATGGCGTTGCCGACCCTACGCATCATCGGTTTCATCATCGGCATCTTCCTGATCACCCTTGCGATCGCCATGGTCGTGCCCATGGCCACCCTGGTGATTTTCGAACGGACCAGCGACCTGCCCTCGTTCCTCTGGGCCAGCCTGATCACCTTTGTCGCCGGGCTTGCCCTGGTGATTCCCGGTCGTCCCGAACACGTGCACCTGCGTCCGCGAGACATGTACCTGCTCACGGTCAGCAGTTGGGTGGTGGTATGCGTGTTCGCCGCGCTGCCGTTCCTGCTGACCCAGCACATCAGCTACACCGACTCGTTTTTCGAAAGCATGTCAGGTATCACCGCCACCGGTTCCACGGTGCTGAGCGGCCTGGACACCCTGTCCCCCGGCATTTTGATGTGGCGCTCGCTGCTGCACTGGCTCGGCGGCATCGGCTTTATCGGCATGGCGGTGGCGATCCTGCCGCTGCTGCGTATCGGTGGCATGCGCCTGTTCCAGACCGAATCCTCGGACCGCTCAGAGAAGGTCATGCCCCGCTCGCACATGGTGGCGCGGCTGATCGTGGCGGCCTACGTCGGCATCACCATCCTCGGCAGCCTGGCGTTCTGGTGGGCCGGCATGGGCCTGTTCGATGCGATCAACCATGCGATGTCGGCGATTTCCACCGGTGGGTTCTCCACCTCGGACGAATCCCTGGCGCACTGGAAACAACCGGCGGTGCACTGGGTGGCGGTGGTGGTGATGATCCTCGGCAGCTTGCCGTTCACCCTGTACGTGGCCACCTTGCGGGGTAATCGCAAGGCATTGATCAAGGATCAGCAAGTACAAGGCTTGCTCGGCCTGTTGCTGGTGACCTGGCTGGTGCTCGGCACCTGGTACTGGTGGACCACCAACCTGCATTGGCTGGACGCCCTGCGCCATGTGGCGTTGAACGTCACGTCGGTAGTGACCACCACCGGTTTTGCACTGGGGGACTACAGCCTGTGGGGCAACTTCTCACTGATGCTGTTTTTCTACCTGGGCTTCATCGGTGGCTGTTCCGGCTCCACGGCGGGCGGGATCAAGATTTTCCGCTTCCAGGTCGCCTATATCCTGCTCAAGGCCAACTTGAACCAGCTGATTCACCCGCGCGCGGTAATCAAGCAGAAGTACAACGGCCACCGCCTCGACGAAGAGATCGTGCGTTCGATCCTGACCTTTTCGTTTTTCTTCGCCATCACCATCTGCGCCATCGCCCTGGCCTTGTCGCTGCTGGGCCTGGACTGGATGACCGCACTCACCGGCGCCGCCAGCACCGTGTCCGGTGTCGGCCCGGGCCTGGGGGAAACCATTGGCCCGGCCGGCAACTTCGCCAGCCTGCCGGATGCGGCCAAGTGGATCCTGTCCCTGGGCATGCTGCTGGGCCGGCTGGAAATCATCACAGTCTTTGTTCTGTGCATTCCGGCGTTCTGGCGTCACTGACCGTCGACGCGTCCTGCAGTCGCGCCCGGTATTCGCCGGGCGTGGCATCGAACCAGCGGCGAAACGCGCGAAAGAAGTTGCTCGGGTCGGCAAAGCCCAGCAGGTAGGCGATCTCTAACAGGGTCATGCTCGGCTGCGCCAGGTACTGCTCGGCCAGTTCGCGGCGGGTGTCGTCGAGCAGGGTCTGGAAACTCGTGCCTTCTTCCTGCAGGCGCCGCTGCAAGGTGCGCTGGGACAGGTGCAGGGTCTGGGCCACCACTTCGCGCTTGGGCTCGCCCTGGGGCAGCAGTCGGCACAGCACCTGCCGCGCCTTGTGGGTCACGCGGCTTTCGGAGAACCGCGCCAGGTATTCACCGGCAAATCGATCGTGCAACAGCGCCATGGCCTCGTTGGCCGTGGGCAGCGGCGCGTCCATGTCGGCGCGCTCAAAGATCAGCGCGTCATACGGCGCATTGAACTCCAGCGGGGCATGGAACGCTTGTTTATAGGGGGCCAGGTCCCCCGGTTGATCGCCCTGCAACAGCACTTTGCGGGGTTGCAGGGTCCGCCCGGTGAGCCAGCCGCACAGCGCCAACGCACAGGCCAGGGAGGCTTCGGCGCTTTGTCGGGTCGGCGGAAGATGATCGCCATGCACCGTCAGAATCAGCGCATAGCCTTCAGGTAATAGTCGGAAACTCAAATCGGCGCTTTCGGCGATGATCCGCTGGTAACGCACCAGGCGCATAAAGCCCTCGGCCAGGGTGTTGCTGGACATCAAGGCGTAACCGGCCACATGAAACGACGCCGGGCGCACCACCTTGCCCATGTTCAGGCCAATCGCCGGGTTACCCGACAGCTCGACCGCGCGCTGCCACAGGCGAGTCATGGAGTCTTGCGGGAACCGTGCATCGGGGTCACTCAGGGCGGCGTAGTCCAGGCCCAGTTGCTTGAACAAGGCGCGGCAATCCAGGCCGTCCATTTCCAGTGCCTTGACTATCCCCATCGCCCAGCTTGCAGAAGTTGTTCGTTCGCTCATGGCGTCTTCTTAATAAAGCAGGCTCAAAATGGCAGCCAGGAAAGCCAAGGATACTAAAGTGGCATCTATTGTCACTGGCTGTTACCACTGATCACTCTAGACTCAAATAAGCTCCCCGCCGAACATCTGTTCGGCGGCACAACAATCAAAGGGCCGGCTGCAGTGGAAAACCTCAATCGATTCAACAGCTTTGCCGAGTTTTACCCCTATTACCTGACCGAGCACGGCAACAGCACCTGCCGGCGCCTGCACTTTATCGGCACTACCCTGGTGATCGGCATCCTGGCCTATGCCATCGGCAGGGGTTCGCTGGTCCTGTTGTTGGCCGTGCCGATTGCCGGCTACAGTTTTGCCTGGATCGGGCACTTCTTCTTCGAAAAGAACCGTCCGGCGACCTTCCAGCACCCGTTCTACAGCTTGCTCGGGGATTTTGTGATGTACCGCGACATGATCCTCGGCAAGGTGCCGTTCTGAGCGATGTGACCTCTTGTCACTTGCGTAAAAACGATAAAAGGTTCGTACAGCCGGCGATATAAAAGTCTTTTTGTCATTTACAGTGCTGTATCCTGCCAAGGCTTTTTGAGAGCGCGGAATCACCTGCGATTGAAAAAACAGACTTTGCGAGGAGCGACGACGATGCACGAGATACCTAATCTCCCCTTCCCAAGCCTGCACGAAACTGAGCAGCCAACACCGCAGCAGGCCAGCGCGAAGCAGCCTGAGGCCAAAGAAGCAAAACCAGTCGACAGCAAGAGCCAGGACTGACGCCGTACCAGACCGTGTGGAAAGCGTACCTTTGAACGCTTTCCACACTGCCTGAATCACCCCGAGGTACCCGCCATGACAGACACCCTCCCGGACACCGCCGTACTCGACACCGCCCTGCAGATGGTCGACGTGTGGAACCGCCTCAGCGCGGACAAACAAGCCTTGCTGCTCAAGCGCTTCGGCACCCAGGAAAACGCCCTGGCCGCCCTGGTCACCACCCAGTTACTCGCCCCCCTTCAAGCCTGACGTCTTTTTGATCTGACGTTTTTGCGTTTTACCGCCCTGCGCACGCCCAAGCCCCGGTATCATTAGCAGCCTATCTTTACCTGCTGCGACAGTGGACCTCTCCCATGCCAGATACCCAGCGCCCCCTGGCGGTAACGCTGCAAGTTGTTTCCATCGTGTTGTTCACCTTTATCGGCTACCTGAATATCGGCATTCCCCTGGCCGTGTTGCCGGGCTATGTCCACAGTGAACTGGGCTACGGCGCGGTGATCGCCGGCCTGGTGATCAGCGTGCAGTACCTGGCCACGCTGCTGAGCCGCCCCTATGCCGGCAAAATCATCGATAACCTGGGCAGCAAGCGGGCGGTGCTGATCGGCCTGGTGGGCTGCGGCGCGAGTGGCGTGTTCATGTTGCTTGCGGCGTGGTTTTCAAGCGTGCCGGCCGTCAGCCTGGCCAGCCTGCTCATTGGTCGATTGGTACTGGGCAGCGCAGAAAGCCTGGTGGGCTCAGGTGCCATCGGCTGGGGCATCGGCCGGGTGGGCGCGGCCAATACCGCCAAGGTCATTTCGTGGAACGGCATCGCCAGTTACGGCGCGCTGGCGGTCGGTGCGCCGTTGGGTGTGCTGCTGGTGCGGAATTTCGGACTGTGGAGCATGGGTGTCAGCATTATCCTGCTGGCGGTCGTCGGCGTGCTGCTGGCCTGGAACAAAGTGGCCGCCCCCATCGTCGCCGGCGTGCGCCTGCCGTTCATGAACGTACTGGGCCGAGTCCTGCCCCACGGCTGCGCGCTGGCCCTGGGCTCCATCGGCTTTGGCACCATCGCCACCTTTATCACCCTGTATTACACCACCCAGCACTGGGATAACGCGGTGTGGGCATTGAGCCTGTTCGGCGCCAGCTTTATCGGTGCGCGCCTGCTGTTCGGCAACTTGATCAACCGTATCGGCGGCTTTCGCGTAGCGATCGCCTGCCTGTCGGTGGAGATCCTCGGCCTGCTGCTGTTGTGGCTGGCGCCGGATGCCAACCTGGCCCTGGCCGGCGCGGCGTTGAGCGGTTTCGGCTTCTCCCTGGTGTTTCCGGCGCTGGGGGTGGAGGCGGTCAACCTGGTGCCCGCATCCAGCCGTGGTTCGGCGGTGGGCGCCTATTCGCTGTTTATCGACCTGTCGCTGGGCATTACCGGGCCGCTGGCCGGGGCCGTGGCGGCAGGTTTCGGTTTTGCGTCGATCTTCCTGTTCGCCGCCCTCGCCGCCCTCGGTGGGCTGCTGCTGAGTGTCTACCTGTACCGGCAAGCACCCAAGGCCCGCGAAGCGCGCGATGCCTAGAAGTCGACCTTGCCGCGCCCGGCCTTGATGCTGCCGCGCTTGGTCTTGGATTCCAGGCGCCGCTTTTTCGAGCCCAGGGTGGGCTTGGTCGGGCGGCGCTTCTTCTCGACCTTGGTGGCACTGAGGATCAGCTCCACCAGGCGCTCCAGCGCGTCGGCGCGGTTCTGTTCCTGGGTCCGGTACTGCTGGGCCTTGAGCACCAGCACGCCTTCGCTGGTGATACGGCTGTCACGCAGTGCCAGCAGTCGCTCCTTGTAGAACGCCGGCAGCGACGACGCCGGAATATCAAACCGCAGGTGCACCGCGCTCGACACCTTGTTGACGTTCTGCCCGCCGGCGCCCTGGGCGCGGATGGCGGTCAGCTCGATTTCGGCATCGGGCAGGTGCACGTTGTTGGAAATAACCAGCATCACTCAATAAACCCTAGGCAACAGACACACCCAATCAGGACAACAGCCTCAACAACAAGGACGCATGACAATGAAAAGACTATTGATCACTTTGCTCGGCACCTTATCACTCATTCAAACGTCACTGTCCTTTGCAGATAACGCCAATGGCAAAAACCTCTATTCACAGCGCTGCGCCATGTGCCACGGGCCGGACCTCAAGGCAACGGGGCCGTTGGCCAATAAAAGCAACCCGCCTACACCTGACCTGACAACCCCAGCCTTCAAAAAACGGCTGGCGGCTTACCCGGGCGTTATTGTGTCGTCGGTCATACTTCGCCCGAATGGAGACCTGATCCCAAAAACGCTGCGCGAGAATGGGGTGAAGGTCGCGCCGCATGCCTGGAACGTTAAGGACTTTCGCGACTTGAATGAATACATGAGCGGTGTGATTTCAAAAAGTTGACGGCTTCAAACCGCAAAAAACCCCGCGCCCTATGCAGGATGCGGGGTTTTCCAGGTAGGCGCCTGTTTACTTCAACGCTGCACTCGCGGTGCTCAACGCCGCTTCAGCACTGCGCTTGTTCTTGATCCAATAACACACCGCCATAAACGCCACCCACAGCGGGATCGCGTACACCGACACCTGGATTCCCGGAATCATCAGCATGATCACCAGGATAAACACCACGAACGCCAGGCACACATAGTTGCCATACGGGTACCACAGCGCCTTGAACAGCGGCACCTGGCCGGTGCGGTTCATGTGCTGGCGGAACTTGAAGTGGGAGAAGCTGATCATCGCCCAGTTGATCACCAGCGTGGCCACCACCAGGGACATCAGCAATTCCAGCGCATGTTGCGGGATGAAGTAGTTCATCAACACCGCCACCAGCGTGACCGCCGCCGACGCGAGGATCGAACGCACCGGCACGCCGCGCTTGTCGATCTTGGCCAGCGCCTTGGGCGCATCACCCTGCTCAGCCATGCCCAGCAGCATGCGGCTGTTGCAGTAGGTGCCGCTGTTGTACACCGACAACGCCGCCGTCAACACCACGAAGTTGAGGATATGCGCGGCGGTGTTGCTGCCCAGCATGGAGAACACCTGCACGAACGGGCTGCCACTGTAGGCATCGCCGGAGGCGTTGAGGGTGGCCAGCAGGCTGTCCCATGGTGTCAGCGACAGCAATACCACCAGGGCGCCGATGTAGAAGATCAGGATGCGGTAGATCACCTGGTTGATCGCCTTGGGGATCACGGTGCGTGGCTGGTCGGCTTCGGCGGCGGTAAAGCCGAGCATTTCCAGGCCGCCGAAGGAGAACATGATGATCGCCATGGCCATCACCAAGCCGCTGACGCCATGGGGGAAGAAGCCGCCGTGTTCCCACAGGTTGCTCACCGAGGCTTGCGGGCCGCCGCTGCCGCTGACCAGCAGGTAGCTGCCCAGGGCGATCATGCCGACGATGGCCACCACCTTGATGATGGCGAACCAGAACTCCGCTTCACCAAAGACTTTGACGTTGGCCAGGTTGATCAGGTTGATCAGCACGAAGAACGCCGCCGCCGACACCCAGGTCGGGATCTCCGGCCACCAGTAGTGCACGTATTTGCCGACGGCTGTCAGCTCGGACATGCCCACCAGGATGTACAGGATCCAGCAGTTCCAGCCCGACAGGAAGCCGGCGAAACCGCCCCAGTACTTGTGGGCAAAGTGGCTGAAGGAACCGGCGACCGGCTCTTCGACGATCATTTCGCCGAGCTGGCGCATGATCATGAAGGCAATGAAGCCGCAGATGGCATAACCCAGGATCATCGACGGGCCGGCGGATTTGAGCACGCCGGCCGAGCCCAGGAACAGGCCGGTGCCGATGGCGCCACCAAGGGCGATCAACTGGATATGCCGATTTTTCAGGCCGCGTTTCAGCTCGCCTGAAGAGGAATGGGGTTCACTCATGAAAAGGGTCTCACGCAAGGTTTGATGATGTTGAATGCAGGTTGCTGCCTTGAATTACCGACTCAAGCAGCGCCGCTCAAACCCCAGCGCAGGCACCAGGAGTACAGCGTCTTTCTAACGGTCATGCGTCACCTGTTTGTTTTTATCTGTGACGAAATCGAACCCGCCGGGCTCGTGGCCAGGCGGAGTGATCAGGGTGGGTAAACCCTGAGGTCTTGGCCTTTTGCGTGGTTACGCAAGGGGGTCACAGTAAAACGCGGCGCATTGTACACCGCTCGACAGCTTCAAGCCGTACCCGCGGAGCACGTGCGACGATCTGTCAGGTATTCCTTACAGCGGTAAATAGGGCAATCATGCCGCGAGCTACACGTAAATTAATCGTTACAGCCTGGAAAATCGGCGTTACAGCTGTAAGTTTTTGAAAAAATGGCGGTAGGAAAATTCATCACCATTAGCGACGCCAGCTCACTGTATTTGCTGAAGAAAAAAAGCCGGCGAAAAAACAGAAGAAAAAATCCAAATGAGACCGTGTCAATAAATTTTTTGCATTACCAAACACTCTCACCTAGGTTCTTTCACTTGCCCAGCGAAGCCCGCTGGCAAGCCGTTCTCAAACAACGTCCTCTAGGAGATACACCATGCAAGCACTGGAAAACGACCTGGAAACCGAACTGCAACTCGACGATTGGTTTGAAGCGCCGACCCACGAGGCCGCCGTTGAAATGATGCAAGCCGATGCCGTTGTGCCATTTGGCACGGCGATGTGGCCTTTCTGACACCCGGCACGTATTCGGCAGGTGCTGTGCACGGCACCTGCCTCCTTACCCAAGGCACACAAGGACATACGTCATGGACAAGGCCCGCGCCGTTGAACACTTTCTCTACTACCTTGCACACCATCCGGCCCTCGGCGGCCTGAACTGCCCCACCGTGCTGCTGGGCCACACCGAGCGCTACGACGCCATCGCCCAGGCGATCGCCCAGAGCAGCGCCGCCCGTTTCAACTTCCAGGTGCAGCGCCTGGACCTGGCCGACAGCGACAGCCTGGCGCAGGCCATCGAAGCCTGCGACCTGTACCTGTTCCTCTACGATTCCTCCACCCTGCCCAACCCGCGCGCCGAAGGCCCGGACTTTATCCGTGCCCTGCAAGGCGTGATGGCCGAACACTGGAAGAAATCCCTGCTGTTCAAGGATTACGGCGACTATTTCTACGACACCTTCAGCGTCGAGCCGCAGCGCATCGCCGACCTCAACGCCACGCTGATCCGGCGCATGTCCCAAGCCGCTGTGCTGAGCTTTACCGACAAACACGGCTCACGCCTGCAGGCGCCCATGAGCAGCATCAAGAAGTGGACCAATATCAACGGCATCGGCAACCACGACCTGGCCCCCGGCGAAATCGCCACCCACAGCGAAGCCATCAATGGCCAGGTGCGGTTTGTCGGCACCTTTCTCAGCACCATCCCCTTCGCACGCAAGTACGGCGTGCTGCAGTCACCGCTGGAACTGTGGATCGAAAACTCGACCATCTGCAGCGTGGCCAGTGACGTGCCGGGGCTGGCCGACGACTTCAATAAATACCTGAATGCCAACCCGTCCAATCGCCGGGTGGAGGAACTGGGGATTGGCACCAATGAAGGGGTGAAGGACCTGTACGCGCGCAATGCCGGGTTCGAGGAGCGCCATTGCGGCTTGCACCTGGGCTTGGGTGGCGGGCAGAAAGGCAGCCATCACCTGGACCTGATCTTTGCCAGTGGGGTGTTGGCGCTGGATGACAAACCGGTGTTTGACGGCACCTTCGCGTTCTGAACACCGAACTTGAAAATGATGGAGAACCAACTGTGGGAGCAAGCCCCATCCCACATGTTTTACCTGTATTCCAAGGCAAAAAAAAACGCCAACCCTAGGGTTGGCGTTTGTGTGCAGCGGTTACATCACTGCGGCTTCTTGCGACCGAAGCCTGGACGCTGACCCGAACCGGCCGGTGCGCCACGGCGCTTGCCCGATGGCTCGTCCGCCACCAGCTTCAGGCCTGGGCGCTTTTTCGGCGCTGGCTTGGCCGGGCGCTTGGTGTTGGCGCTGTCGGCTGGGTGATCGGATGCCGGAGCACCGCGACCGGCGTCACCACGGTTGCTGCGACCACCGCTTGGCGCGTCACCACGACCGGCTGGGCGTGGGGTGCGTGGCGCACGTTCGCCTTCCTGGCGCGATGGCGCGGTGGGGCGACGCTCGCCTTCGATATGCGGTTGACGCGAGATACGCCCGCCGGTCGCCGGTGCATCCAGCGCCGGGCGCAGGGTGCGGGCAACACGTTCGGTGCGGGCCACGGGGCGCGACGATTTACGCTGCATACGATCGAGCTTGTCTTTGCTCTTGGCGTTCATCTGCGGCATGGCGACCGGCGTCAGGCCGACTTCGGCGCTGAGGATGTCGACTTCGTACTGGCTCATTTCACGCCAGCGGCCCATCGGCAGGTCGGAGTTGAGGAACACCGGGCCAAAACGCACGCGCTTCAGGCGGCTGACCACCAGGCCCTGGGATTCCCACAGGCGACGCACTTCACGGTTACGGCCTTCCATCACCACGCAGTGGTACCAGTGGTTGAAACCTTCACCGCCCGGCGCCTGCTTGATGTCGGTGAACTTGGCCGGGCCGTCTTCCAGCACCACGCCGGCCTTGAGGCGTTCGATCATCTCGTCATCGACTTCACCACGCACACGCACGGCGTATTCGCGGTCCATCTCGTAGGACGGGTGCATCAGGCGGTTGGCCAGTTCACCGTCGGTGGTGAACATCAGCAAGCCGGTGGTGTTGATGTCGAGACGACCGATGTTGATCCAACGGCCTTCCTTGGGCTTAGGCATCTTGTCGAACACGGTCGGACGGCCTTCCGGGTCGTCACGGGTGCAGATCTCGCCATCGGGCTTGTTGTACATGATCACGCGGCGCACCGATTCGGCGGCCTCTTCACGCTTGATGACCTTGCCATCAATGGTGATTGCATCGTGCAGGTCGACGCGCTGGCCAAGGGTGGCCTCGACGCCGTTGACCTTGATGCGCTTCTGGGTGATCCAGGCTTCGACGTCGCGGCGCGAGCCCACGCCGATACGCGCCAGCACCTTTTGCAGCTTTTCGCCTGCAGGGCCGATTTCCTGGCTGTCGTTCTGGTCTTTATCGTTCATCTTAAGCACCTCCCGGTGGGTCGATTCAGGCGTGGCCTGAAGAGTGTTGAAAGCGGGGCTTTGGCCGAATAGGTCGGCAAAGGGTCGCGAATCATACGCCCATGGCGCGCATTGCGCATCAGAGACTAGTCGATAAGCGCCAGGTCATTGCTTTTTCCGCCGACCGGCGATGCCCAGGGCACCACTGAACCCTTGTGGGAGGGGGCTTGCCCCCGATTGCGGTGTGTCAGTCTCAATCTCTTTAACTGAACCACCGCTATCGGGGGCAAGCCCCCTCCTACATTGGACTGCGTCAGTCTTCGAACTGGCGGCGTTCTGCCTCGATGGCCTCGGCCAGTGCCCGGGCTTCGTCTTCTTCGTCGCTCAGGGGCGGTTGTTCGAGGGCGGCGACGGCGGCCAGGAGTTTTTCGCGGGCTTCGGCCACGCCGAGGATATCGTCCTCAGGTTCAGGCTCGACCTCCACGCTCACCTGGGCGTCCGGCTCGGCCGCACCATCGCGCAGCAAGTCATCAAAGTCGGTCTTGATGCCCTGCTCCATGTCGTCCAGTTCCAGCAACAACGTATGGAAACTGGTTTCGTCCTTGGGCTCTTCCGGCTCGGCGGTGGCGTCGGCCAGTTCCTGCAGGCTCGCCGGGACCGGGGCGTCGTCGAAGTCAAGTACCGGCTCGGCTTCCATCTCGCGCAATTCGGCCAGGGGCGGCAGGTCGTCGAGGTTTTTCAGGTTGAAATGGTCGAGGAACACCTTGGTGGTGGCGAACATCGCCGGTTTGCCGGGCACGTCGCGGTAGCCGACGATGCGGATCCACTCACGCTCCAGCAGCGTCTTGACGATATGGCTGTTGACCGCCACGCCCCGCACGTCCTCGATTTCGCCACGGGTGATGGGCTGGCGATAGGCGATCAGCGCCATGGTCTCCAGCATCGCCCGTGAATAGCGCTGCGGGCGCTCTTCCCAGAGGCGGCCGACCCACGGGGAAAACTTCTCACGGATCTGCAGGCGATAACCCGACGCCACCTCGCGCAGTTCAAAGGCGCGGCCGTCGCAGGATTTGCGCAGGATTTCCAGTGCCTTCTTGAACACCGGCGGTTCAGGGCGCTCGGCTTCCTCAAACAGTTCGAACAGACGCTCCAGGGATTGCGGCTTACCCGAGGCCAGGAGAAAGGCCTCCAGTAACGGGGCCAGTTCGCGGGGTTCAGTCAGATTCATCGTTTCAGCTCTTTATTCGGCTCGCGCCCGCACGTGGATAGCCGCAAAAGGCTCATTCTGGACCAGCTCGACCAAGGACTCCTTGACCAGTTCGAGGACCGCCATAAAGGTCACCACCACCCCCAGGCGCCCTTCTTCCGCCGTGAACAGCTCCACAAACGGCACAAACCCGCCGCCCTTGAGGCGTTCGAGTACATCGCTCATGCGCTCGCGGGTGGACAGGGCCTCGCGGCTGACCTGGTGGTGCTCGAACATATCGCCACGGCGCAGCACCTCGGCCATGGACATCAGCAACTCTTCCAGGCTCACGTCCGGCAGCAGCTTGCGTGCACGGGCCTCGGGGGCGTCGAGCTTGGGTACCACCACGTCGCGACCGACGCGGCTCAGGCCGTCGATACCTTCGGCGGCGGCCTTGAAGCGCTCGTATTCCTGCAGCCGGCGGATCAGTTCGGCGCGCGGGTCGTCCTCTTCGGCCTCGACCGTCTCCGCGCGCGGCAACAGCATGCGCGACTTGATCTCGGCGAGCATGGCGGCCATCACCAGGTACTCGGCAGCCAGTTCCAGGCGTACCGACTGCATCAATTCGACATAGCCCATGTACTGGCGGGTGATTTCCGCCACCGGGATGTCGAGGATGTTGATGTTCTGCTTGCGGATCAGGTACAGCAGCAAGTCCAGCGGGCCCTCGAAAGCCTCAAGGAAGACCTCCAGGGCGTCCGGCGGAATGTACAGGTCCAGCGGCATTTCCAGCACCGCCTGGCCGTAGACCATGGCAAACGGCAGCTCCTGCTGGGCGCCCGCCTGGCTGTCGACGGTTTCCACGGCTGACATTCAGGCCTCGGCCATAAAGGGCGCAGGATCGCCGCAACCGACACGGATCACTTCAGGTTCGCCGTCGGCCAGGTTGATCACGGTGGAGGCCTTGTTGCCGCCGAAACCGCCGTCGATGATCAGGTCGACCTGTTTTTCCAGCAATTGGCGCATTTCGTATGGGTCTTCCAGGGGCTCGGTGTCGCCGGGCATGATCAGCGACACACTCATCAACGGCTCACCCAGCTCGGCCAGCAACGCTAGGGCGATGGGATGCTCCGGCACCCGCAGGCCAATGGTGCGTTTTTTCGGGTGCAGCAGCAGGCGCGGCACTTCGCGGGTCGCGTTGAGGATAAAGGTGTAGGGCCCTGGCGTGTGGGCCTTGAGCAGGCGGAAGGTGCCGGTGTCGACCTTGGCGAACAGGCCCAGCTGGGACAAGTCGCTGCAGATCAGCGCGAAGTTGTGCTTGTCATCCAGCTGGCGCAGACGTCTGACACGCTCGACAGCGCCCTTGTCACCGATCTGGCAACCGATGGCGTAGGACGAATCGGTCGGGTAGATCACCACACCGCCGGCGCGAATGATCTCTACGGCCTGCTTGATCAGGCGCGCCTGGGGGTTTTCCGGATGAATCTGGAAGAATTGACTCACGGGTTCTACCTGTTCAGACGGTGGCAATAATGGGGTCATGCTTGAATCTCCCCCACAACAGCGGCAAATCTTCCGGGACCGCGCGGTACTCGCCGATCTCGGACCAGCCGCCAGGGCCATGAAAGTCACTGCCGGCGCTGACCAGCAGACCAAATTCGCGAGCAAGGATCGACAGGCTGCCCACCTGTTCGGCGGGTTGAAAGCCGTTGACCACTTCAATCGCGTGACCGCCAGCTCCAATATAGTCGCCAATCAGCTTGCGACGCTTGCTGCGGGTGAAATCGTAATGCCAGGGATGGGCCAGGCTGACCCAGGCTCCGGAGGCCCGCAGGGTCTCGACGGTGTCTTCGAGGGTCGGCCAATGTTGCTTCACATCGCCCAACTTGCCGGCGCCCAGCCACTTGCGAAAGGCTTCGGCGCGGTCCTTGACAAAACCCTCACGCACCATCCAGTCGGCAAAGTGCGGACGGGCCGGCGCGTTGCCGCTGTCACCCAGTTCCTGCTGGATGGCGCGGGCGCCGTCGAGGGCGTTGGGCATGCCTTTGAGGCTGAGTTTTCGGCTTATTTCTTCGGACCGCAGCCAGCGGCCATCGTGCAATTGCGCGATAGCCTCCACCAGCGGCGGCGCTTTTTGATCGAAGCCGTAGCCGAGCACATGAATGGTGGCGCCGCCCCAGGTGCAGGACAATTCCACCCCGTTGACCAGCTGCATGCCCAGGGCATGGGCCGTTGTACGGGCTTCGTCGAGGCCTTCGAGGGTGTCGTGGTCGGTCAACGAGAGGACTCGCACGCCTTTTTCAAACGCACGCGCAACCAGTACCGCGGGCGCCAGGGCGCCGTCGGAGGCCGTGCTGTGGCAGTGCAAATCAACATTCACGGGGGGGTGTAACCTCAAGTCAGCTGGCGCTATCGCAACCAAGGATGTTTGTTATTATGCCGCCACATCCAGCTTCTGGCTCTTACTGTGAAACAATTCATCGACTTCATCCCGCTGTTGCTGTTTTTCATCGTTTACAAACTCGACCCCAGGGTCATCGACCTGGCCGGCCATGAGCTGACTGTCGGCGGCATCTACAGTGCCACCGCCGTGCTCATCATCAGCTCTGTGGTGGTCTACGGCGCCATCTTCATTTCCCAGCGCAAACTGGAAAAAAGCCAGTGGCTGACCCTGGTCGCCTGCCTGGTCTTCGGCAGCCTGACCCTGGCCTTCCACAGCGAAACCTTCCTGAAATGGAAAGCGCCGGTGGTGAACTGGCTGTTCGCCCTGGCGTTCATCGGCAGCCACTTCATCGGTGATCGCCTGCTGATCAAGCGGATCATGGGCCACGCGCTGACCCTGCCGGAACCGGTGTGGACACGCTTGAACCTGGCCTGGATCGCGTTTTTCATCTTCTGCGGCGCCGCCAACCTGTTCGTGGCGTTTACCTTCCAGGACTACTGGGTCGACTTCAAAGTGTTCGGCAGCCTGGGCATGACCGTGCTGTTCCTGGTCGCCCAGGGCATCTACCTGTCGCGCCACCTGCATGACACCGAGCCTACTACGCCGAAAACCGAGGACTGACATGCTCTACGCCATCATTGCCACCGACGTCGCCAACTCGCTGGAAAAACGCCTGTCCGTGCGCCCGGCCCACGTCGAGCGCCTGAAAGTCCTTCAAGCCGAAGGCCGCATCGTGCTGGCCGGCCCGCACCCGGCCGTGGACAGCAACGACCCGGGCGACGCCGGTTTTACCGGTAGCCTGATCGTCGCCGAGTTTGCCTCGCTGGCCGATGCCCAGGCCTGGGCCAAGGCCGATCCCTATGTCGCCGCGGGGGTCTACGCCGACGTAGTGATCAAACCCTTCAAGCAAGTCCTGCCCTGATCCCGATTGCGCCGAACCTATTGAGTACGGCGCACTCCTAATTGCTCATTATTTTCGGCAACCTGCCGACAACGTTCTGAATATTCGTGTGGAATCAGGAGTTCCGATGCGCTTACGTCAGTTGTGTCTGTTGGCAGTGTTAATGATCGGGGCTACGGCCCACGCTGAAGAAACCTCGAGCACCGGCAGTTCCACGCCCCTGTCCTTGAGCGCCGGCGCCCAGATCACCGAGTTGCAGCAACGTTTGAAAGAAAGCGAACGGCAACGTGAAGAACTGAGCAAGCAACTGCAAAGCGCGGATGCCACCCGCGAAAGCGCTCAATTGAGTCGCCTTCGCCAGGAGAACCAACGCCTGGCCCAGCAACTCAAAGATGCACAGGGCGGCGCCTTGACCCGCTGGCTGACCGAGCAGCAACAATGGTTCGTCACCGGTGGGGCCGTCGCACTGATCGCCCTGTTGTGCGGGATCTTCGCCAGCGGTGGGCACCGTCGCCGTCGACAATGGCTAAATTGAGTGAGTCATGAGCGAGCTGTTACTGATAGATGATGACCAGGAGCTCTGCGAGCTGCTGAGCAGTTGGCTGAGCCAGGAAGGTTTCCAGGTGCGCGCCTGCCACGACGGCTTGAGCGCACGCAAGGCCTTGGCCGACAGCGCCCCGGCAGCGGTAGTGCTGGATGTGATGCTGCCCGACGGCAGCGGCCTGGAGCTGCTCAAGCAATTGCGCAACGACCACCCGGAGCTGCCGGTGCTGATGCTTTCGGCGCGGGGCGAACCCCTGGACCGCATCCTCGGCCTGGAATTGGGCGCCGACGACTACCTGGCCAAGCCCTGCGACCCGCGCGAACTCACCGCGCGGCTGCGCGCGGTATTGCGCCGCAGCCACCCGGCCGCCGTGTCCAGCCAACTGGAACTGGGCGACCTGTGCTTCAGCCCGGTGCGCGGCGTGGTCAGCATCGATGAGCAGGAGTTCACCCTCACCGTCTCCGAAAGCCGCCTGCTGGAAGCATTATTGCGCCAGCCCGGCGAACCGCTGGACAAGCAGGAACTGGCGCAGATCGCCCTGGGCCGCAAGCTGACCCTTTACGATCGCAGCCTGGACATGCACGTCAGCAACCTGCGCAAGAAGATCGGCCCGCACCCCGATGGCCGGCCACGGATCGTGGCGTTGCGCAGCCGGGGCTACTACTACAGCCTCTAAGTCCCCTTCGCTCCTGCAGGGTTTTGTCAGTTCACAACAAAACCCTCTTTACCCAAGCTTTACCCACACCTGACCGCCGCTGACCTTGATCTCCGTAATCTACTCACATCCGGACTCACCGGAATAGAGACAGGAGAATCACCATGCGCAAGACCCTTATCGCTTTGATGTTCGCCGCCGCCCTGCCGACCGTTGCCATGGCCGCACTGCCCGAAGGCCCAGGCCCGATGGGCGGCCCTGAAGGGCACATGATGGGTGGCCCGGGCCACGGCGGTGAACACGGTCCGCGTGGCAAAGGCGGCCCCTTCAGCCAACTGGACCTGAGCCGCGAACAGCGCGAGCAGATCGGCAAGCTGATGGGTGACCAATGGCACGCTCGCAAAGACCTGGTCAAAAAGTACCTGGACAAACTCCCGGCCGCCGACCAGAAAGCCATGCAGGATGAAATCGCCGCCGGCAAGCAGAAGACCCAGGCCGATATCCGTGCCGTGCTCAAGCCTGACCAGCAGAAGAAGTTCGACGAGATCGTCAAGAAGCAAGAACAGCGCCGTGCCGAATGGAAGGAATTCCAGGCCTGGAAAGCGCAACAGCCGCAAAAAGCGCAATAATGCCCCCGCGTTAACACTCCCAGCCCAGTGGCCACCGCCACTGGGCTTTTCCTGTTTGAGGGTTTCCTGTGCGTTCATTGTTCTGGCGCATCCTGGCCAGTTTCTGGCTGGCCATCGCCCTGGTTGCCGGGTTGTCGATCCTGCTTGGGCACATGCTTAACCAGGATGCCTGGATTCTCAGCCGCCACCCCGGCCTCAATAACCTCGCGCAAGAGTGGACCCAACTCTACGAAACCCAGGGCGAGGATGCCGCCCAGGACCTGCTGCAACAGCGCAAGCGCCAGTACCACATCGACGTGCAAGTGCTCAACGAAAGCGGCGAGCCGGTGGTGCGCGGCACCTTCCCGCGCCGCGCCGCCGCCTTTGAAGCCCGACAGAACGACAGCAAGGAAGGCCATCTGCCCTGGCGACGCCTGACCGCCGAGTACACCAGCGAGAAGACCGGCGACACTTACCTGTTGATCTACCGCATCCCGCACCCGGAGCTGGACGAGTGGCACCGCAGCAGCCTGGCATGGCCCTTGAGCGCACTGGTGATTGCCCTGGTGGTGCTGACCTTGTTCAGCCTGTTCGTCACCTTGTCCATCACCCGTCCACTGAGCCGCCTGCGCGGCGCGGTGCATGACCTCGGCCAGGCCACCTACCAGCAGAACAGCCTGGCGCAACTGGCCAACCGCCGCGATGAGTTCGGCGTACTCGCCACCGACTTCAACCGCATGGGCGCACGCCTGCAAAGCCTGATCGGCAGTCAACGCCAGCTGCTGCGCGACGTGTCCCATGAGCTGCGCTCGCCCCTCGCGCGCCTGCGCATCGCCCTGGCCCTGGCCGAACGCGCCAGCCCCGAAGAACGGGAAAAACTCTGGCCACGCCTGACCCGCGAATGCGACCGCCTGGAAGCGCTGATCAGCGAGATCCTGGTACTGGCCCGCGTCGATGCCGACAATGCCAGCGCCGAAGACGTCGACCTCATCGCCCTGCTCAAAACCCTGCAAAAGGATGCCCAACTCAGCGCGCCGGACCAGGTGGTGCAACTGAGCACCGACGCCGACCTGCAACTGAAGGGCTGGCCGACCATGATCGAACGGGCTGTGGATAACCTGCTGCGCAATGCCCAGCGCTTCAACCCGCCGGGGCAACCGATCGATTTGCACGCCCAGCTCCAGGGCGAACGTATCCTGATCAGCGTGCGCGACCATGGCCCCGGTGTGGACGCCGAACACCTGAGTCAACTCGGTGAACCGTTCTACCGCGCTCCCGGCCAGACCGCCCAAGGCCACGGCCTGGGCCTGGCGATCGCGCGACGCGCGGCCGAACGCCACGGTGGCAGCCTGATCCTGGCCAATCACCCAGCCGGTGGTTTTATCGCCAGCATCGACCTGCCGTTGGAACCGGGAGTTGTCACGCCGGTGTGATGATCTTCTATAGTGGCCCTTCTCTTACGGAGGGCCTTTGATGACTGACCTGCTGACTCCCATCCAAGCCGCACTCGATCTACCCCACACCCCGCTGACCTTCACCGAGGCTGGCGCGCTGCCCTCGACCTTCGCCGTCACCGAACTGGCCAGTGCCAGCATCGGCGCCGCCGGGCAGGCCGTCGCCCAGTTGATCCGGCAACGGACCGGGCGCCTGCCCGACGTGACCGTGGACCGACGCCTCGCCTCTTTCTGGTTCTCGTCCTCGATCCGCCCGCGGGGCTGGCAAGTGCCGCCGTTGTGGGATCCGGTGGCCGGCGATTACGCCAGCGCCGATGGCTGGATTCGCCTGCACACCAACGCGCCTCATCACCGTGCCGCCGCCGAGCGGGTGCTGGGCACGGTCGCCGACCGCGCCGGGATGGCCGGCAAGGTCGCGGCGTGGAACGCGGCAGAACTGGAACAGGCGATTGTCGACCAAGGTGGCTGCGCCGCGCAGATGCGTGCCTGGCAAGCCTGGCAGCAGCACCCGCAGGGGTTGGCGGTGAACGCCGAGGCGTTGGTCCAACGCCAGACCTTCGAAACCACGACCGACAAACCCTGGCACGGTTCGCTGGCACGCCCGCTGGCCGGCCTCAAGGTGCTGGACCTGACCCGCGTATTGGCCGGCCCGGTGGCCAGTCGTTTCCTTGCCGGCCTCGGCGCGGATGTACTGCGCATCGACTCACCCACCTGGAACGAGCCCGGCGTAGTCCCGGAAATGACCCTGGGCAAACGCTGCGCGCGCCTGGACCTGAAAACGCCCGAAGGTCGGCGGGTTTTCGAGCATTTGCTCAGGGACGCCGACATCCTGTTCCACGGTTACCGCGCTGACGCCCTGGAGCATCTGGGCTACACCGCTCCCGAACTGCAACACCTCGCCCCAGGCCTGATCGACGTCAGCCTCAACGCCTACGGCTGGAGCGGCCCGTGGCGTAATCGCCGGGGCTTCGACAGCCTGGTGCAGATGAGCAGCGGGATCGCCGAGGCCGGCATGCGCTGGAAACACGCGGATAAACCGCTGCCACTGCCGTTGCAGGCGCTGGATCACGCGACCGGGTATCTGATGGCGGCCAGTGCGATTCAGGCGCTGGGCGAACGGTTGCAGTCGGGGCGCGGTGGTTCGGCGCGGTTGTCGTTGGCACGCACCGCAACGTTACTGGTGCAAGCAGGCCAAGTGCCCGACCAACCGGCGTTGCGCGAGGAAGAACCAGGGGATCAAGGCCTGGTCGTCGAACAGACCGCCTGGGGCCAGGCCCATCGGCTGCTGCCCCCGCTGACCATCAGCGGTACGCCATTGCAATGGGATTTGCCGGCGGGAGAATTGGGCTCCCACCGGCCTCAATGGTGACTTGACGGCCGCTATCGGGAGCAAGCCCCCTCCCACACTTTGATGGGTGAACATATTCAAAATGTGGGAGGGGGCTTGCTCCCGATGAGGCCAGTACCGTCACCCCATCACAACGACAACACCCCGCTGTACAACCCATACGCCGCCAGCCCCGCGCCGGCGATCACGCAGCTGAAAATGCCTTTCTCAACGTGGGTGAACAACGGCTGGCCCTGTTCGCGCTTGGCCAGGGCGAACAGGATCACGCCCGGCGCATACAGCAGCGCCGACAGCAGCAGGTATTTAAGGCCCCCGGCGTAGAGCAACCATACGGCGTAACCCAGGGCGATCAACCCCACCAGCAGGTCCTTGATGCGATGGCGGTGGGCACCTTCATAGGTTTCACCACGCCCGCTCAGCAACACCGCGTAGGCCGCCGACCACAGGTAAGGCACGAGGATCATCGACGACGCCAGGTAGATCAGGGTGGTGTAGGTGCTGTGGGAAAACAGCGTGATCACCAGGAAGACCTGGATCATCACATTGGTCAGCCACAAGGCGTTGACCGGCACCTGGTTGGCATTTTCCTTCTTCAGGAAGGCCGGCATGGTCTTGTCATGGGCGGTGGCATAGAGGATCTCGGCACACAGCAGCGCCCAGGACAGCAAGGCACCCAGCAGCGACACGGCCAGGCCGATACTGATCAGCAACGCGCCCCAGGGACCGACGATATGCTCGAGCACACCGGCCAGGGACGGGTTTTGCAGGCCGGCCAGCTCCGCCTGGCTCATGATGCCCAGGGACAACACATTCACCAGCACCAACAGCGCCAGCACGCCGAGAAAGCCGATCACCGTGGCCCGCCCTACGTCCGCGCGCTTCTCGGCCCGCGCCGAATACACACTGGCGCCTTCGATGCCGATAAACACAAATACCGTGACCAGCATCATATTGCGCACCTGGTCCACCACACTGCCGAATTGCGGCTTTTCCAGGCCCCAGATGTCAGCCGTGAAGATATCGGCCTTGAACGCCACGGCGGCGATCACCACGAACATCAGCAGCGGCACCAGCTTGGCCACAGTGGTGATCTGGTTGATGAACGCGGCTTCCTTGATCCCGCGCATCACCAGGAAATGCACGGCCCACAGCAGCAACGATGCGCAGCCGATGGCCACCGGCGTGTTGCCTTGGCCGAACACCGGGAAAAAATAGCCGAGGGTGCTGAACAGCAACACGAAATAACCGACATTGCCCATCCACGCGCTGATCCAGTAACCCCAGGCCGATGAAAAACCCATGTAGTCGCCGAAACCCGCCTTGGCGTAGGCGTACACCCCGGAATCCAGTTCCGGCTTGCGATTGGCCAGGGTCTGGAAGACAAACGCCAGGGTCAGCATGCCCACGGCGGTGATCGCCCAACCGATCAACACCGCGCCCACCTCCGCGCGCGCGGCCATGTTCTGCGGCAACGAGAAAATCCCCCCGCCGATCATCGAGCCCACCACCAGGGCAATCAGGGCGCCAAGCCGAAGTTTCTGGGCCGGTTGAGACATGCAGACTCCTGAATAAGATTTGAGCGGACAACCGTGCACTCAACTAATTAACTCAGCGAGTGTAGCGTTTATTAAAGACAGCGATAAAACCGCCACGCTCATAACTCAGCGGCATGACAGTTTTTATAGTTTAGGCTTATTTAGATTTTAAATACGCCGAATACTTTGTCGCTTCCAAGCTATTTATTGTCGCCATTGCGAAAAGTTTGCACATTCGGGAAAACGGGCTAGTTTCAAACGTCCATACGCAGCACTAAATGATTGACCAAACCGCAGAGATCGCTCTGGAAAGCGCCTTTGCGCGGAAAACTATTGCCCACGACTTTCCAGTCTAAGTCATTAATTCACAATGGAATGTGCCAATGAAGTGATCTGAGTCAGCTGTTTGATTAGCGCACGGAATTATTCTGTGGTCTCTCTTCTCCTGCATTGGAGTTATGCGATGTCTGAATCTCCCGGAAAACTTCGATTGGGTGCATTGGTTGCACTTGTCGTCGGCTCAATGATTGGCGGCGGGATCTTCTCTCTGCCGCAAAACATGGCCGCCAGTGCCGATGTTGGCGCGGTATTGATCGGCTGGGTGATCACCGCCGTGGGCATGCTGACCCTGGCGTTTGTCTTCCAGACCCTGGCCAATCGCAAACCTGACCTGGACGGCGGCGTCTACGCCTATGCCAAGGCCGGCTTCGGTGACTACATGGGCTTTTCGTCGGCCTGGGGTTACTGGATCAGCGCCTGGTTGGGCAACGTCGGTTACTTCGTCCTCCTGTTCAGCACCCTCGGTTACTTCTTCCCGATCTTCGGCGAAGGCAATACGCCTGCGGCGGTGATTGGCGCGTCGGTCTTGCTCTGGGCCGTGCACTTTCTGGTACTGCGCGGGATCAAGGAAGCGGCGTTCATCAACCTGGTGACCACCGTCGCCAAGGTGGTGCCCCTGGTGCTGTTCGTGTTGATCGCCGTGTTCGCCTTCAAGCTGGACATCTTCACCGCTGACATCTGGGGCGTGAAGAACCCGGACCTGGGCAGCGTGATGAACCAGGTGCGCAACATGATGCTGGTCACCGTGTGGGTGTTCATCGGCATCGAAGGCGCGAGCATCTTCTCGGCACGCGCCGAAAAACGCAGCGACGTCGGCAAGGCCACCGTGATCGGTTTTATCACCGTGCTGCTGTTCCTGATGCTGGTGAACGTGCTGTCCCTGGGCATCATGACTCAACCGGAGCTGGCCAAGCTGCAGAACCCGTCGATGGCCGCCGTGCTGGAGCATGTGGTGGGCCACTGGGGTGCGGTGCTGATCAGCGTCGGCTTGATCATCTCGTTGCTGGGTGCGCTGCTGTCGTGGGTGCTGCTGTGTGCGGAGATCATGTTCGCCGCCGCCAAGGACCACACCATGCCGGAGTTCCTGCGCAAGGAAAACGCCAACCATGTGCCGGCCAACGCCCTGTGGCTGACCAACGCCATGGTCCAGATATTCCTGGTGATCACGCTGTTTTCCGCCAGTACCTACCTGTCGCTGATCTACCTCGCCACCTCGATGATCCTGGTGCCTTACCTGTGGTCGGCGGCCTACGCGCTGCTACTGGCGGTACGCGGCGAAACCTACGAAAACGCCCTCAAGGAGCGCAGGAAAGACCTGTTTATCGGCGCGATCGCACTGATCTACGCGGTCTGGCTGCTCTATGCCGGCGGCACCAAGTACCTGCTGTTGTCCGCCCTGCTCTATGCCCCCGGCGCGATCCTGTTCGCCAAGGCCAAGCATGAACTGGGCAAACCGATTTTCACCAACGTCGAGAAGCTGATTTTCGCCGCAGTCGTCATTGGCGCCCTGGTGGCTGCCTATGGCCTCTACGACGGCTTCCTGACTCTGTAACTGATGTTCACTGGAGGATCTGTAATGACCACGGAAAAAGTGAAGTACGGCGTACATTCCGAAGCCGGCAAACTGCGCAAAGTCATGGTGTGCTCCCCAGGCTTGGCCCACCAGCGGCTGACCCCTAACAACTGCGATGAACTGCTGTTCGATGACGTGCTCTGGGTAGCCCAGGCCAAGCGCGACCATTTCGACTTCGTGACCAAGATGCGCGAACGGGACATCGATGTGCTGGAAATGCACAACCTGCTGACCGATATCGTTGCCAACCCCGAAGCCCTGGACTGGATCCTGGAACGCAAGATCACCTCCAACACCGTGGGCCTGGGCCTGGTCGAGGAGGTCAGCTCCTGGCTGCGCAGCCTGGAGCCACGCAAGATCGCCGAGTTCCTGATCGGTGGCGTGTCGGCCGATGACCTGCCGAGCAGCTTCGGTGGCAAGACCATCGAGATGTTCCGCGACTTCCTCGGCCACGCCAGTTTTATCCTGCCGCCGCTGCCCAACACCCAGTTCACCCGCGACACCACCTGCTGGATCTACGGCGGCGTGACGCTCAACCCGATGTACTGGCCGGCGCGACGCCAGGAAACCCTGCTGGCCAGCGCCATCTACAAATTCCACCCCGAGTTCACCAACGCGGACTTCCAGATCTGGTACGGCGACCCCGACCAGGAACACGGTGCCGCCACGCTCGAAGGCGGTGACGTCATGCCGATTGGCAATGGCGTGGTGTTGATCGGCATGGGCGAGCGCTCGTCCCACCAGGCCATCGGCCAACTGGCGCGCAACCTGTTCAAGAACAAAGCGGTGGAACGGGTGATCGTTGCCGGTCTGCCTAAGTCCCGCGCGGCGATGCACCTGGACACCGTGTTCAGCTTCTGCGACCGCGACCTGGTGACCATCTTCCCCGAAGTGGTCAACCAGATCGTGCCCTTCACCCTGCGCCCTGACGAAAGCAAACCCCACGGCATCGACATTCAGCGGGAGAAAACCAACTTCCTCGAGACCGTGGCCGCCGCGCTCAACCTCAAGGCCCTGCGCGTGGTCGAGACCGGCGGCAACAGCTTCGCCGCCGAACGCGAGCAGTGGGACGACGGCAACAACGTGGTGGCCGTGGAGCCTGGCGTAGTGATCGGCTACGACCGCAACACCTACACCAACACCCTGCTGCGCAAGGCCGGCGTGGAAGTCATCACCATCAGCGCCGGTGAACTCGGCCGTGGCCGTGGCGGCGGCCACTGCATGACCTGCCCGATCATCCGCGACCCTATCGACTATTAAGGAGATCCCATCATGGCTTTCAATATGCGCAACCGCAGCCTACTGTCGCTGATGCACCACACCACCCGCGAACTGCACTACCTGCTGGACCTGTCCCGCGACCTCAAGCGCGCCAAATACACCGGCACCGAGCGTCCGCACCTGCAAGGCAAGAACATCGCGCTGATCTTCGAAAAAACCTCGACCCGCACCCGTTGCGCCTTCGAAGTGGCGGCCCACGACCAGGGTGCCCACGTCACCTATATCGACCCGGTGTCGTCGCAGATCGGCCACAAAGAAAGCATGAAAGACACCGCCCGCGTACTCGGTCGCATGTTCGACGCCATTGAATACCGTGGCTTCGAGCAGGAAATCGTCGAAGAACTGGCCAAGTTCGCCGGCGTGCCGGTGTTCAACGGCCTCACCGCCGAGTTCCACCCGACCCAAATGATCGCCGACACCCTGACCATGCGCGAGCACAGCGACAAGCCGCTGCATGACATCAGCTACGCCTACCTGGGCGACGCGCGCTACAACATGGGTAACTCGCTGCTGATGATCGGCGCCAAGCTCGGCATGGACGTGCGCATCGGCGCGCCGAAAGCCCTGTGGCCCCATGAAGACTTCATCAAACAGTGCCAGGCCTTCGCCGAGGAAAGCGGCGCACGCATTACCATCACTGAAGACCCGAAAGAAGCCGTCAAAGGCGTGGACTTCATCCACACCGATATCTGGGTGTCCATGGGTGAGCCGGTGGAAGCGTGGGACGAACGCATCGAGCAACTGCTGCCGTATCAGGTCAACGCCAAGATGATGAAAGCCTCGGGCAACCCTCGGGTGAAATTCATGCACTGCCTGCCGGCGTTCCACAACAGCGAAACCAAGGTCGGCAAGGACATCGCCGCACGTTATCCGAACCTGGCCAATGGTGTGGAAGTGACCGAGGAAGTCTTCGAGTCGCCGGCCAACATCGCCTTTGAGCAGGCGGAAAACCGCATGCACACCATCAAGGCGATCCTGGTGTCGGCACTCGCGGATATCTAAAGGCTACACGGTCAAATGTGGGAGGGGGCTTGCCCCCCTCCCACATTGGCCTCTGTGTTCACACCTATAGAAGGATTGCATTATGCGCATCGTCGTAGCCCTGGGCGGCAACGCCCTCCTGCGCCGTGGTGAACCCATGACCGCAGACAACCAACGCGCCAATATCCGCATTGCCACCGAACAGATCGCCAAGATCCATGCCGGCAACGAACTGGTCATCGCCCACGGCAATGGCCCGCAGGTCGGCCTGCTGTCGTTGCAGGCGGCGGCCTACACCAGCGTTTCGCCGTACCCGCTGGACGTGCTCGGTGCCGAAACCGAAGGCATGATCGGCTACATCATCGAACAGGAACTGGGCAACCTGCTGGACTTCGAAGTGCCGTTCGCCACCCTGCTCACCCAGGTGGAAGTGGATGCCAAGGACCCGGCCTTCCAGAACCCGACCAAGCCCATCGGCCCGGTGTACTCCAAGGCCGAAGCGGAAAAACTCGCCGCCGAGAAAGGCTGGGCCATCGCCCCGGATGGCGATAAATATCGCCGCGTCGTGGCCAGCCCACGGCCCAAACGCATCTTCGAGATTCGCCCGATCAAGTGGCTGCTGGAAAAAAGCGCCATCGTGATCTGCGCCGGTGGTGGCGGTATCCCGACCCTGTACGGTGAAGACGGTAAGCTCAAGGGCATCGAAGCCGTGATCGACAAAGACCTGTGCTCCTCGTTGCTGGCCACGCAACTGGACGCCGATTTGCTGGTGATCGCCACCGACGTCAACGCCGCTTTTATCGACTTCGGCAAGCCGACCCAGAAAGCCATCGGCCAGGCCCACCCCGACGACATGGAAAAACTCGGCTTCGCCGCCGGTTCCATGGGGCCCAAGGTGCAAGCCGCCTGCGAGTTCGCCCGCCAGACTGGCAAAACCGCGGTGATCGGTTCACTCTCGGACATCGAAGCCATCGTCCAGGGCAGCGCCGGCACACGCATCAGCACGGCGACACCTGGCATCACCTATCTGTGAAGTAGAGGAGATACGCCTATGGCCACCTTTGAACCCGGTCACCTGCACGTCGAACGTCACGCGCTGAACAAGGACGACTACAGCTACAACCTGTGTATCGACTACGAAGTCAGCCAGGATCCAAAGGAAGGCAAGGGCATGCTGTTCAAGCTGCACGGCTCGGTGCAGGGCAAGGACCTCAAGGAAGAGTTCTTCTTGCCCAAGGACCAGGCATTCGACTTTGCCCGGCATGCGATGAACATCGCGCAGAAGTATGGGATGCCGAAGATTGCGGTGTTGAATGGCTCGATGCACAAACAGTACGACCTGATGTTCGAGGATGTGCGGCATCAACTGGATGTGAAATCCGGGGACCCGATCAAGCCTGAACACCTGGAATAACCCGACGCCCCCGACTCCAACCCTCATATGTGGGAGCAAGCCCGCTCCCACATTTTTGATCTCCATCACCTGTCAGGCATACTGGCCACCCTCAGTACGCCAGAACCAACATTCGCCCCATGCGTATCCACGTCAGCTTTATCGACCGCGTCGGTATCACCCAGGAAGTCCTGGCCTTGCTCGGTGGGCGCAATCTCAACCTGGATGCGGTGGAAATGGTGCCGCCCAACGTCTATATCGATGCGCCGACCCTCAGCGCCGACGTGCTCGAAGAGCTGCGTGACGCGCTGTTCAGCGTGCGCGGCGTACAAGCGGTGACGGTGGTGGACATTCTCCCCGGCCAACGCCGCCACCTGCAACTCGATGCCCTGCTGGCAGCCATGACCGACCCGGTGCTGGCCCTGGACAGTGCGGGCAAGATCCTGCTGGCCAACCCGGCGCTGATCGCGCTGTACGGTCGCGAACCGGCCGGGGAAAGTATCGCCGAGCTGTTCAATGATCCGGCCTTGCTGGACACCTTGCTGGAAAACGGCTTTCGCCTGCCCTTGCGTGAAATCAGCGTCAACGGCCAGACGTTTTTGCTCGACGCCACGCCGATCACCGATGCCGGCGCCCTGCTCACCCTGTACCAACCCAACCGCATCGGCGAACAACTGTCGGCGCTGCACCACGATCATGCCGAAGGCTTTGATGCGCTGCTGGGCGAATCCCCGGTGATCCGCACCCTCAAGGCACGCGCACAACGGGTTGCCGCACTCGATGCGCCGCTGTTGATCCAGGGCGAAACCGGCACCGGCAAGGAGTTGGTGGCGCGGGCCTGCCACGCCATCAGCGCACGTCACAGTGCGCCGTTTTTGGCGCTGAACTGCGCGGCGTTGCCGGAGAATCTCGCCGAGAGTGAATTGTTCGGTTACGCCCCCGGCGCCTTTACCGGTGCCCAACGCGGCGGCAAGCCGGGGCTGATGGAGCTGGCCAACCAGGGCACGGTGTTTCTCGATGAAATCGGCGAAATGTCGCCCTATTTGCAAGCCAAGCTGCTGCGTTTTCTCAACGACGGCAGCTTCCGCCGGGTCGGCGGCGACCGCGAGGTGAAGGTCAATGTGCGCATCCTCAGCGCCACCCACCGCGACCTGGAAAAAATGGTCAGCGAAGGCACCTTCCGCGAAGACCTGTTCTACCGCCTCAACGTGCTCAACGTCGAAGTGCCGCCCCTGCGCGAACGCGGCCAGGACATCCTGTTGCTGGCCCGCTACTTCATGCAGCAGGCCTGTGCGCAGATCCAGCGCCCGGTGTGCCGCCTGGCGCCCGGCACCTATCCGGCGCTGTTGGGCAACCGCTGGCCGGGCAATGTGCGCCAGTTGCAGAATGTGATCTTCCGCGCCGCCGCCATCTGCGAAAGCAGCCTGGTGGACATCGGTGACCTCGACATCGCCGGCACCTCCGTGGCCCGCCAGAACGACGGCGAAGTCGATAGCCTGGAACAGGCCGTCGAGGACTTCGAGCGCAGCCTGCTGGAGAAACTCTACGTCAGTTACCCCTCGACCCGGCAGTTGGCCAGCCGCCTGCAAACCTCACACACCGCCATCGCCCACCGCTTGCGCAAGTACGGCATTCCCGCAAAACCCTAGCGCCTGCCTCACCAGAACGCACGCCGGCCACGATGCTTGATAACGCCGGTGGCGCTGAAAAACAGTTGCGTGGCCATGGGCGGGCTGATGCGCGAATAGTAGATCGCGATGGCCTCGTTGTCGGTTTTGTCGAGCAGGCTGCGAAAACTCATGAAGCGCTGCTCCGGCCTTTTCAGATGGCCGGCGTTGTAGGGTAAATCGGGGTCCGTGGGCGACGAGTAATGAAAGTGCGCATAAGCCAGGACCTTGCCCTGCCTGTCCTTGACCACATACTCCTGCAGGAAATCATCCACCCGCTTGAGCGCAATACGCCCCTCGATGCGCAGTATCTGCACCTGGTCCTGGGCCTGGAGCCAGGCAATCCCATCCTCATCGGGCGGCAAGCGCTTGATCATCTCGATGCGCAACCCTCGCCCCTGCTCCAGAGAGTCGCTGGCGGCCTGTTCCAGTTCATCGAGCAGCGCCTGGGCCGCGGTATCCGGCGTTGACGGCAGCGCCTTGCGGATCTTTTCGGCAACCGCCTTGATGCCCTCGGACTGCCGCGTCAACCGGGCTTCGACGCTGGCCGGCAGCGTGGCACTGCGCGCTTCATCGCGGGCCTGCTGCAGCACCAGCGGTGCCCTGGCCAACAAGCGGCGCGCGTCGGCCTTGAGTTTTTCCAGGGAACGCGTCGGCCGCGGCATCACCGCGCCAGCCTCGGTGATCGCTTCGAACGTATCCGAACCCGGCTGCTGATGCAGGCTGACCACCACGGCCTGGTCAATCGGGTTGATGACATCAACGATGTCTTCGGTCGCTTCCGGCGTGCGGGCGCGAACCCGCCCCAATTGATAGCGCTTTTTCGAATCGCGGATCAGCCGTTGATCAGCTTCAAGGGGCCGTACCCGGCCAGGCTGAGGGTTGCGCTCGTGCTCGCGCAGCAGCTTTGCCAGGGCGATTCTCGACTCCTGTTCCAGGCTGAGGATCGTGGCTTGCACCGGCACCTCGGCATCCCCATGGATCAATTCCGGCGCGGCGGCACGGTATTCATCCAGGAGCGCCAGGGTTTTCGCGTATTCGTGCAGCACCGCCCGGGTACCGTCGATGCGCTGTTGCACACTCAGCACGCCTGGCTCATCGATGGTTTTCTGGGACTGGGCCGACTGGATCGCCTCATCCATGGCCGCGTCGATCCGACTGTAATCATCCTGTTCTTCAGGCAGGGGCAGCCGGCGCCACAGCTGCTCCTTGAGCACCTGCAACTGCACGGTCCGCCAGTCCAATGGCAGCCCGTATGAGGACGGTTGCAACTCACCGATGTAGGACTTGTAGGCAGGAATGCTGAGCAACCGCTCGTAATTGACCCGCTCCCAGAAGCTCAGGTTGACCATCTTGTCGTGAAACTCGCCGATCCTGCGGCTCTCTTCGGTCAAGGTCCCAATCACCGCCTGGACTGCGGTCGCGTCCTCCCCCGCCACTCGCTCCGACAGTTGCGCGAGATGCGCTGCGGAAAACTGCTCCTCGCGGCGACTGAAGGTCAGCACGAACATCTGCCGGCGCATGTTCAGCACGATATCTTCCAACTGCAGGCACTGTTCCCGTTCAAAGCCGTCCAGGGGCTTGTTGGCGTTTCTGCGCATCAGCACATTGAGTTTTTTCTGTTGCGCATCGGCCTTTTTTTCCAACTCGCGCAGGTAACGCGCCCTGGCATCGCGCCGGTGCTGCTCGGTAAAGGCCGCCTCGGAGGTCAGGTGCGCCTTCTCACACAGGTCTTCGGCCGCGGTCACGACACGCTCGAGGCTCTGTAATTCGCGGCTTGCCGCGCTGTATTCGTGCTCAAGCTCAAGCTTTTGCCGCTCGATGTGGGCACGCCGCTGGGCCACCGTGCTCTTTGGCTGCCCGCCAACCAGGCGCAGGCCCAGGTCGACTTTCCACACCCCATGGGCATCCTTGTCCAGCCACGGGCCGAGACGCTGGGGTTGCCGCAGATCGACGACCCGCCAGCCATCCCTGACCGTCCTCACGCCATAGACTTTGCTGTCTATCAAGGTGTACTGCTCGTGACGGGCCGCGCTGCCGTCGCGCTGGACCAGCACCCGACCACGCACCGGGCTGGCCGCCGAGGCCAGTGTCGGCGAGTCGGGCCAGCGCTCGCCCTGCCTGGGTGACCATTGGAAAGTCTCGAGCTGGACACGCTGCCGGGTCGTAAGCCTGGACCTTGAGTTGGCCCAGGAAAAATCCATTGCCGTGACGTCGGCGAATGAACGCTGCCAGGCAAACGTCGACGCCGAGTGGCGCGTGTGGCTGGCCGGGATCAAGTCATGTGCCTGGGCAGCGCCCGAACTCAAGCGCAGTCGTTGATCCAGCGTGACCACCGGGCTCATCAGCAGGCCGGCCACGCTGCCGATCAGCTCGGCGAAGGCATTGGCGGAATCTTCGCGGCTCGTCTCGGCCGGCAGCGCCAGCACCGCCTGGAATGTCCTGAAGGTCTGGGACAACCAGCCCGCCACCGCCACCGGGCCCCTGACCATCGGCAAAAGCGCATTGAACACTTGCCACAGATCATTCTTGAACAGGGTCCAACGCAGCGCCTCGTTGGAAACCGACTGCTTGACAGCGCGCTGCCACAGGTCTCGGGCGTTTTCATCGAAGACGCTCTCAAGGAACTCGCCACGCACCGGTTCGTCACTCAGCAACGCCGGGCTCGATGCGGGCAGCACGTCGAACTCATCGCCCTGCAGCACACGCTGGACATGGGGACGCAGAAAACCGCCGTTGGCAAACAGGGTACGGCTATCCTGCGGTAAACGCTGCAGCACCACGGGTTGAAGATCGCTGCCCACCGTTGCGATCGCGTCGAGCAACGCCTGGCGACTGGGAAATTGTTGCAGCATCGCGTCGGTTTGATCCGGCCGATAGAGAATATGCGGCAACGTGCTGTTGTCGCGGGGACCGATGACAAACAGGTTGTGCGCTTGATGGGCCAGCCCGCCTGCATGGGCCAGGAATGCCAGGGGCCTGGCGACGATCACCTCACCGTCGACCCCACGCTGGAGCGGATCTTCCCGCAGCAACGCGTGCACCACCCGAGCGCCGGAGCGGGTAAAGCCGTTGCGTTGGCGCAGGCTGTTTTCAAGGGCGCGCATCGGCAGTTGCAGCGCCATCTGATCGACAAACAAGCGACGCCGCCGTGCAGACTGCGTCGGGTCGGTGATCAGTGCGTGCTCCAGCAATGGCGGATAGTGCTTGCCCACGTCCACCCGTTCGATCAGCCCCTTGAGATAGGCCGGCGTGACCCAGCGCGGTACGTTACCTGGCGTGACCTGGTGGCTGATGTGCACACTGGCATAGGCGGTGGCGAAGGGGTTTTCCAGCGACCACTGGGTCAAGGTCCGGGTGGTCCGTTGCGTCCAGCCAACCGTGCCGCCCTGGGTGCGCTCGAAGGTCAGGAGGCAGTCGTCCGGGTTGATGGGAGCCTGCGCTGGATGATCCAGGCGCATTTGCCGTTGCAGCGCCTTGCGCGCATACACATCGATCGGCTCAAGGCCATCGAGGAACGTTGCACCGCCGGTACTGCGCTGCAGCTGCGCCAGGTGCTCCAGCCACTGCCCGTAAGCCAGGCGATCCGCGCTGCTGGCCCGCTGCAACCAGAGCGGCAGCTGTTCTTCATGGGGCTGTTCGAGAGCGTCCGGGTCGAACCAGGCCAGTGGCGAGGTGAGCGTGGTGAACAGCTGTTCATAGCTGCCGATGTCGGGCAATGCCGACCAGTCAACCCGCCGCACATCGCGAAGTTGGCGTTCGAGCAAGGCCTGGGCCAACGCATCGAACACATCGCCCTCGGGCTCGCGCAGTACCCATTGCAGCGGCGCCCCTGGCCGGTAACGGCCCATATAGCGCGGCAGCAGGTCACCCAAGGCGTCCAGGGACTCGAGCTGCACCAGGTTCATCGCCGGGATATAGACGAGGGTGACCTGTTGCCCCACGACCCGACGCTGCAAGACCAACAGCGGCAGCCATTCGCCCGTTGTCCCGGCCTGGGCCGCATAGACTTGATAGATATGCAGCGCATCGGCGCCACCCAAGGCCTCTCGATCCGCCCGATGCCCCCAAAGCTGCTGTGCCTGCTCATCGCCCAGCCCCAGCAGCAATCGCGCCTGCTCCGGCGTCAATGGCGGGTTCTGCCGCGCCGTGAGCAGGCATGCACGTAACTGGCTGCTGACCGCGTGCCAACGGCTGTCGGCCGAACCGTCCGACACGCGCGCGTTCCAGTATTGCACCAAGCGCTCGGCAAAACCCGCCAGCACATCGGGCGCCAGGGTGTTGAGCATCCACTCGATATCGTCCACGGTGATGGCGCCGCTCGCCGGTTCGAACACCTGCGGTGCAGACTGCACCAACAGCACATGATGGCCTGGCGTGTAGTTCAGCGCGTCACCCTTCATGCAGCGCTGGATCAGTGCGTCGCTCAAGGTCATAAGCGGCATGTGGCGGCGGCCGGTCGAGGTTGGCTGGATCACACCGATCCAGCTGTTACCGGCCTGCAGGCCGGAACCGGCAAACCACTGCCCGATCCATTCCTGGATCATTGCGCGGGCCACTTGGGTCAGGCCCAGGCGCCGGGCGAAGACCTTGGATAAATAGTCGCGAGACGTCCGCGCCTGGGAAATCTCTGGGGGAATAACCTTTGAAGCACTCATGGGGCGCATCCTGATGACGAAGTGCGCGAACGGTAAAACGCCGGCCGGCCTCCCGGACGGTAGATAAATCGCGAAAAACGACGTCCATGCGTACTGAAAGCGCTACAGTGGAACGATATCGCTACAACCTTGTTTTTTGCGCGCCATGCAAGGCTTTGATCCACATAGGCTTTTTTTCGACGGCCGGAGTGTAGCGAAATCGCTACACACAAAGGCGCTATCGTTATAACCGTTTTTATCAAGCCATTGATTAATAAAGGATTAATCACATTGGCCGCGATATTGCTAAGCAACTCCCCATTATTCCAATCCCGCCCACCAGACGATTCTGGCCCTGAGGAGTTTCCATGAGCGAGTTGCGTTTCACTGAAGATCACGAATGGCTGCGCGCCGAAGCTGACGGCAGCGTCACCGTGGGTATCACCGCTTTCGCGCAGAACGCGCTCGGTGATGTGGTGTTCGTGCAACTGCCGGAGTTGCAGGCCTATGACAAGGGCGCAGAAGCGTCCACGGTTGAATCGGTCAAGGCCGCCAGCGGCGTGTACATGCCGTTGGACGGTGAAGTGCTGGAAGTGAACGCCAAGCTCGATGGCAGCCCGGAACTGGTCAACGAAGACCCGCTGGGCGAAGGCTGGTTCTTCCGCTTTAAACCGGCCGATGCCGGGGCAGTCGCTAAACTGTTGGATCAGGACGCGTACGACCGTCTGATCAAAGCCAACGCCGAAGCCTGAGGAGCGCGCCATGACCATCAATCTCAGCACCGCCAATGAGTTCATCGCCCGCCACATCGGCCCGCGCCAGGAAGATGAGCAGCAGATGCTCGCCAGCCTGGGCTTCGATTCCCTGGAAGCCCTGAGCGCCAGCGTGATCCCGGAGAGCATCAAGGGCACCAGCGTGCTCGGCCTGGAAGACGGCCTGGGCGAAGCCGAGGCCCTGGCCAGGATCAAGGCCATCGCCAGCCAGAACCAACTGTTCAAGACCTACATCGGCCAGGGCTACTACAACTGCCATACGCCGTCGCCGATCCTGCGCAACCTTCTGGAAAACCCGGCCTGGTACACCGCCTACACACCTTATCAGCCAGAGATTTCCCAAGGCCGCCTGGAAGCGCTGCTGAACTTCCAGACCCTGATCAGCGACCTCACCGGCCTGCCGATCGCCAACGCCTCGCTGCTCGATGAAGCCACCGCCGCCGCCGAAGCCATGACCTTCTGCAAGCGCCTGAGCAAGAACAAGGGCAGCAACGCCTTCTTCGCCTCGGTCCACAGCCACCCGCAAACCCTCGACGTACTGCGCACCCGTGCCGAGCCGCTGGGCATCGACGTGGTGGTCGGCGATGAGCGCGAACTGACCGATGTCAGCCGGTTCTTCGGCGCCCTGCTGCAATACCCGGCCAGCAACGGTGACGTGTTCGACTACCGCGCGCTGACCGAGCGTTTCCATGCCGCCAACGCCCTGGTGGCCGTGGCTGCCGACCTGCTGGCCCTGACCCTGCTGGCCCCGCCGGGTGAGTTCGGCGCCGACGTGGCCATCGGCAGCGCGCAACGCTTCGGCGTGCCGCTGGGCTTCGGTGGCCCGCACGCGGCGTACTTCTCCACCAAGGATGCGTTCAAGCGCGACATGCCGGGGCGCCTGGTCGGTGTGTCGGTAGACCGCTTTGGCAAGCCGGCCCTGCGCCTGGCCATGCAGACCCGCGAGCAACATATCCGCCGCGAGAAAGCCACCAGCAACATCTGCACCGCGCAAGTGCTGCTCGCCAACATCGCCAGCATGTATGCCGTGTACCACGGGCCCCAGGGCCTGACCCAGATCGCCAAGCGCATTCACCAGCTGACCGCGATGCTCGCCAAGGGCTTGACCGCCCTGGGCCTCAAGGTCGAGCAGGCACACTTCTTCGACACCCTGACCCTGCACACCGGCGCCGACACCGCTGCGCTGCACGACAAGGCCCGCGCCCAGCGCATCAACCTGCGCGTGGTGGACGCCGAGCGGGTTGGGCTGTCGGTCGACGAAACCACCACCCAGGCCGATATCGAAACCCTGTGGGCGATCTTTGCCAATGGCAAAGCCCTGCCGGACGTCAACGCCACGGTGGACAGCCGCCTGCCCGACGCCTTGCTGCGCCAGTCACCGATCCTCAGCCATCCGGTGTTCAACCGTTATCACTCGGAAACCGAGCTGATGCGCTACCTGCGCAAGCTGGCGGACAAGGACCTGGCCCTGGACCGGACCATGATCCCGCTGGGCTCGTGCACCATGAAGCTCAACGCCGCCAGTGAAATGATCCCGGTGACCTGGGCCGAGTTCGGTGCCCTGCACCCGTTCGCCCCGGCCGAGCAAAGCGCCGGCTACCTGCAACTGACCTCCGACCTGGAAGCCATGCTCTGCGCGGCCACCGGGTATGACGCGATCTCCCTGCAGCCGAACGCCGGTTCCCAGGGCGAGTACGCCGGCCTGTTGGCCATCCGTGCCTATCACCAGAGCCGTGGCGAAGCACGTCGTGACATCTGCCTGATCCCATCGTCGGCCCACGGCACCAACCCCGCCACCGCCAACATGGCCGGCATGCGTGTGGTGGTTACCGCCTGCGACGCCCGTGGCAACGTCGACATCGAAGACCTGCGCGCCAAGGCCATCGAGCACCGTGAGCACCTCGCCGCGCTGATGATTACCTACCCGTCCACCCACGGCGTGTTCGAGGAAGGTATCCGCGAAATCTGCGGGATCATCCACGACAACGGCGGCCAGGTGTACATCGACGGCGCTAACATGAACGCGATGGTTGGCCTGTGCGCACCGGGCAAGTTCGGCGGCGATGTGTCCCACCTGAATTTGCACAAGACTTTCTGCATCCCCCATGGCGGTGGCGGCCCGGGCGTTGGCCCGATTGGCGTCAAGTCCCACCTCACGCCCTTCCTGCCCGGCCACGCGGCCATGGCGCGCAAGGAAGGCGCGGTGTGTGCGGCACCGTTCGGCAGTGCAAGCATCCTGCCGATCACCTGGATGTACATCAGCATGATGGGCGGCGCAGGCCTCAAGCGCGCGTCGCAGTTGGCGATACTGAATGCCAACTACATTTCCCGTCGCCTCGAAGAGCACTACCCCGTGCTGTACACCGGCAGCAATGGCCTGGTGGCGCACGAATGCATCCTCGACCTGCGCCCGCTGAAGGACAGCAGCGGCATCAGCGTGGATGACGTGGCCAAGCGCCTGATCGACTTTGGCTTCCACGCCCCGACCATGTCGTTCCCGGTGGCCGGCACGCTGATGATCGAGCCGACCGAAAGCGAGTCCAAGGAAGAACTGGACCGCTTCTGCGACGCGATGATCGCCATCCGCGAAGAAATCCGCGCGGTGGAAAACGGCACCCTGGACAAGGACGACAACCCGCTGAAAAACGCACCGCATACCGCGGCGGAACTGGTTGGCGAATGGAGCCACCCATACAGCCGTGAACAAGCGGTGTACCCGGTCGCTTCGTTGATCGAAGGCAAGTACTGGCCACCGGTTGGCCGGGTCGACAATGTGTTTGGTGATCGCAACCTGGTGTGTGCGTGCCCGTCGATCGAGAGCTACGCATAACCCGACTGGCTGAGCGCGGTCAAAAATGTGGGAGGGGGCTTGCCCCCGATAGCGGTGTGTCAGTCACCAGAACTTTCTACTGACCCACCGCTATCGGGGGCAAGTCGAATCGTCGCACCGCCCCTCCCACATTGACCGAGTACACCCAATACATAACAAGAAACCGGAGAACAACTCATGTCCTTAAGCGTGTTCGACCTGTTCAAGATTGGCATCGGCCCCTCCAGTTCCCACACCGTCGGCCCCATGCGCGCGGCCGCTCGATTCGTCGAAGGCCTCAAGCGTGACAATCTGCTGAGCGCCACCACCGGCATCAAGGTGGAACTCTATGGCTCCCTCGGCGCCACCGGCAAAGGCCACGGCAGCGACAAGGCCGTGCTGCTCGGCCTGGAAGGCGAACACCCGGACACCGTGAACACCGAAACCGTGGCCACGCGCCTGGCGCAGATGCGCGGCGATGGCCGCTTGAACCTGCTCGGCGAACACAGCATTGCGTTCAACGAGAAAGAACACCTGGCGATGATTCGCAAACCCCTGGCCTACCACCCCAACGGCATGATTTTTCGTGCCTTTGATGCGGCGGGCATCCAGATCCGCAGCCGCGAGTACTACTCGGTGGGCGGCGGTTTTGTGGTGGATGAAGACGCCGCCGGCGCCGACCGGATCGTCGAAGACGCCACCCCACTGACGTTCCCGTTCAAGCATGCCAAGGACTTGCTCGGCCATTGCACCACCTACGGTCTGTCCATCAGCCAGGTGATGCTGACCAATGAAAGCGCCTGGCGCCCGGAAGCGGAAACCCGTGCCGGCCTGTTGAAGATCTGGCAGGTGATGCAGGACTGCGTGGCAGCCGGCTGTCGCAACGAAGGCATCTTGCCCGGCGGCCTGAAGGTCAAGCGTCGTGCCGCCGCCTTGCATCGCCAGTTGTGCAAGAACCCGGAGTCGGCCCTGCGCGACCCGCTGTCGGTGCTGGACTGGGTCAACCTGTACGCCCTGGCCGTCAACGAAGAAAACGCCAACGGCGGGCGCGTGGTCACGGCGCCCACCAACGGCGCGGCCGGGATTGTGCCGGCGGTGCTGCATTACTACATGCGCTTTATCCCTGGCGCGAATGAAGACGGCGTGGTGCGCTTCCTGCTCACCGCCGCCGCCATCGGCATTCTCTACAAGGAAAACGCCTCCATCTCCGGTGCCGAAGTCGGTTGCCAGGGTGAAGTCGGCGTGGCCTGTTCCATGGCCGCTGGCGCGTTGTGCGAAGTATTGGGCGGTACGGTTTCCCAGGTGGAAAACGCCGCCGAGATCGGCATGGAACACAACCTCGGCCTGACCTGCGACCCGATTGGCGGCCTGGTGCAGGTGCCCTGCATCGAGCGCAATGCGATGGGCTCGGTGAAGGCCATCAATGCGGTGCGCATGGCCTTGCGTGGCGACGGGCAACACTTCGTCTCGCTGGACAAGGTCATCCGCACCATGCGCCAGACCGGCGCCGACATGAAAAGCAAATACAAGGAAACCGCCCGTGGCGGTTTAGCGGTCAACATTATCGAGTGCTGACGCCTAAAGGCGCGCCGGCACGTTTTTCAGGAGCTGAACATGTCCACCGAAACCCTGTTGAAAACCCCATTGCACGCCCTGCACCTCGAGCTGGGTGCACGCATGGTGCCCTTCGCCGGCTACGACATGCCGGTGCAATACCCACTGGGCGTGATGAAGGAGCACCTGCACACCCGTGAACAGGCCGGGCTGTTCGACGTGTCCCACATGGGCCAGATCCGCCTGACCGGCGCCAATGCCGCAAAGGCCCTGGAAACCCTGGTACCGGTCGACATCATCGACCTGCCGGTCGGCATGCAGCGCTACGCCATGTTCACCAATGACCAGGGCGGCATCCTCGACGACCTGATGGTGGCGAACCTGGGTAACGACGAACTGTTCCTGGTAGTCAACGCGGCCTGCAAGGACCAGGACCTGGCGCACCTGCGCCAGCATATCGGCGAGCAGTGCAGCATCGAGCCGCTGTTCGAAGAACGCGCACTGCTGGCCCTGCAAGGCCCGGCTGCGGTGAAGGTACTGGCGCGCCTGGCCCCGGAAGTCACCCGGATGACCTTCATGCAATTCGCCCCGGTGCGCCTGCTGGGCGTGGACTGCTACGTCAGCCGCTCGGGCTACACCGGTGAAGACGGTTTTGAAATCTCCGTGCCTGCCGCCAGCGCCGAAAGCCTGGCGCGCAGCCTGCTGGCCGAGGACGAAGTGCAGGCCATCGGCCTGGGCGCCCGTGACTCGCTGCGCCTGGAAGCCGGCCTGTGCCTGTACGGCCACGACATGAACACCGAGACCACCCCGATCGAAGCCAGCCTCCTGTGGGCAATCTCCAAGGCCCGGCGCACCGACGGTGTGCGTGCCGGTGGCTTCCCGGGTGCCGACCGCATCTTCACCCAGCAGCAAACCGGTGTAAGCCGCAAGCGAGTAGGCCTGCTGCCCCAGGAACGCACACCTGTACGTGAAGGCGCAGAGATCGTCGACGAACACGGCAGCGTGATCGGCAGCGTGTGCAGCGGTGGCTTTGGCCCGAGCCTGGGTGGCCCACTGGCCATGGGTTACCTGGACAGCGCATTCACCGCACTGGACACCGAAGTCTCTGCGTTGGTGCGTGGGAAAAAAGTGCCACTTCGTGTAAGCAAAATGCCATTTGTGCCGCAACGTTACTATCGTGGCTGATTGACTGTTCCTATAAGTAACGCGGTTGCGTTAACGTGCACTAATCTGTAACGCAACCGCCATAAAACAGTGCAGCAACGATAGGCATTATTATAGGAATTAACCTATAACAAGTGACCCATTCTATCGAATAAGTCGGTTTCACATTATTCAACGAAGTGTCATGCGGCCGAGCAAAACCTGGGCTTTTGCCAGGGCTTGTTTTTTCTCCATTAGTTGGCGTAGAGTTTGCCCACTGTGTTTGCATGGGTCGCTTGGAACCTGGACCTGGGCAGTAGCTGAAGTAGTTGTGCTACAACCCGTTCGACGTCTCTTACTTTCCTGCAACCCAGCCCAGTACTCTTTCATGTGAAAGGGGCTGTCATTAATTTTTAGCGTCAAGGAAATAAGAAAATGGCTGATCGTCAGAGCGGTACCGTCAAGTGGTTTAACGACGAGAAAGGGTTTGGTTTTATCACTCCAGAAAGCGGTCCGGATCTGTTCGTGCATTTCCGCGCTATTCAAGGCAACGGCTTCAAAAGCCTGAAGGAAGGCCAGAAGGTCACCTTCGTTGCAGTTCAAGGCCAGAAAGGCATGCAGGCTGACGAAGTACAAGCAGAAGGCTGATCCTTCCTGCGACAAAAAGCCCCTGACATGACATCAGGGGCTTTTTTATGGGCGCTATTCCGTAAAATGATTTTTTTCCTCTGAGAGCCCTGCCATGTCTAAACCCTTGCTGAGTCCCCAAGGCGAGTTCCCCGCCGTTGGCCTGGGCCGTCGCCTGGCAGCGATGTTCTATGACTTCCTGTTGTGCACCGCGCTGCTGATCGTCACCGCGTTTATCTACAAGCTGGTGTGGATCGCGTTCGTGGGCGAAGCCAGGATGCGCACCCTCACCGAATCCGGCGCACTGGACGGTGACCCGCTGCTGTCGACGATTCTGTTGTTTGTGCTGTTTGGTTTCTTTGCCAAGTTCTGGACCCATTCCGGGCAAACCCTGGGCATGCAGGTCTGGGGCGTGCGCGTGCAAAACGCCGACGGCTCGCGGATCAGCCTGTGGCAGGCGCTGTTGCGCTTTGTAGTGTCGATTGCGTCGTGGTTATGCGTGGGGCTGGGGTTTGTCTGGTCGTTGTTCGACAAGCACAAACGCAGCTGGCATGACATCTACTCGGATACGCAGTTGGTGCGCATCCCGAAGCAAAAGAAATAAACCGCTGCCTGAACGAAATCAAAATGTGGGAGGGAGCTTGCCCCCTCCCACATTTTCAACCGAGCTCGCCTCGATTCAGGCGTTACCCGCCAGCTTCAGGCGCGCCGCCTGGGTGAAATCCAGCATGCGCTTGAGCGGTCGCACGGCGTGCGGAATCACCGACGGCTCGACGAATATCTCATTACTGCCCTCACGCAGGCACTGCAGCGTACGCTCCAGCGTATTCATCGCCATCCACGGGCAGTGCGCGCAACTGCGGCACGCAGCGCCGTTACCGGCCGTGGGCGCCTCGACGAAGACCTTGTCCGGGCACAGCTGCTGCATCTTGTAGAAGATGCCGCGGTCGGTCGCCACGATGAAGGTCTTGTTCGGCAGCCGCTGTGCCGCCGCAATCAACTGGCTGGTGGAGCCCACCGCGTCGGCCAGTTCGATTACCGAGGTCGGCGATTCCGGGTGCACCAGGATCGCTGCGTCCGGGTACAGCGCCTTCATGTCTTCCAACTGCTTGGACTTGAACTCCTCGTGGACGATGCATGCACCGTCCCACAGCAGCATGTCGGCACCGGTCTGGCGCTGGATGTAGGTACCCAGGTGCTTGTCCGGGCCCCAGATGATGGTCTCGCCGTTGTCCATCAGGCTTTCGACGATTTCCAGCGCACAGCTGGAGGTCACCACCCAATCGGCCCGGGCCTTGACCGCCGCCGAAGTGTTGGCATACACCACCACGGTGCGCTCGGGATGCTGGTCGCAGAACGCCGAAAACTCATCCACCGGACACCCCAGGTCCAGGGAGCACGTGGCTTCCAGGGTCGGCATGAGGATGCGTTTTTCGGGGGTGAGGATTTTGGCGGTCTCGCCCATGAAACGTACACCGGCGACCAGTACGGTCTTGGCCGGGTGGGCTGCGCCGAAGCGGGCCATTTCCAGGGAGTCGGAGACACAGCCGCCGGTTTCTTCGGCCAGGGCCTGGATCACCGGATCGCAATAGAAGTGGGCAACCAGCACCGCGTCCTGAGCCTTGAGCTCGGCAGCAATGGCGGCACGCAGGCTCGCCTCTTCCTCGGCGCTGAGGGCCTTGGGCTGCTTGGCGTCGAGGTGGGCTTGAACCAGTAGGCGTTCGGAAATGTGCGTCATGTTCGCAAGACCTGCAGGCGCAGTAGCGCGAAAGTCGAGTGTACCACCGGCTCTGGAGCCCTTCGGGCGCCGCCGGACGAAGTGATTGTGTTCATCAAGCACGGGTAAAGGTGAAGCTGCGCAAGGCTACAGAATATCCAATGGTTTCAAAAGCCTAATCTGGCTTTGACGCGTGCGCCTGTCGATTAAAAAACCGCAATAGTACCTTGGGTCTCCCCCGCCTTCAGAAATCACCTCAAGCACATAGCCGTCAGCGGGCAGAGTTCATGCAGCAAGTTCGTTCAGACCGTTTTGGAAAGAGGCTCAAACTGGCATTGGTACCGGGCGTCCTTGAGGTTGCTTTCGAACTGTTCAAGACCGTCGTAGATGTTTTGCAGCCCTTCGATCTGGGCTTTCAGCTCGAGCTTTTTATCGGCAATGGCCTGGTTGGCCAAATCCCAAGGCAGCTCCAGGCCCCGGTGGTCCTGAAGAATCGCCTGCATTTCCTTAAGCTTGAAACCCAGCTGCTGAGCACACTTGATGAACGTCAACAGCTCAACGCCTTGCTGGTTATAGACCCGATACTTACCTTCGCGTACAGGCGGCGGCAGCAAGCCAATGTCTTCATAGTGGCGGATCGTCTTGACGGTAGTGCCCGATAGCTGGGCGGCTTTGCCGATATACATGAAAAGTCCTTTTTTGGCACAAGAGTGGGGAGAGCACTTTGGCGCGCCGCATCTTCACACATGTCTACGGGGTCGGAAACCCGAAGGTGGCAAAAGGCAGTGTACTTGGCAGGGATAAAGCCGGCATCGCCTGCTGCAAGGCGATGCTGTGCAACGGCTATGTCAGCGGCAAGCGATAGCCTGGGCTTGCTTGAGCCAGGCTTCGCGCTGGGAGTCGCCGGAACCGAGGATCGGCCCGAACGTAAGGGTCTTCAATGGTTTGATGCCGCAGAACTCCAGGGTGGTCTTGCGCATCTGGTGCAGGCCCGGCATGCGGTAGACCCACTTGTAGTACCACGGCGGGGTATCCATCGTGACCAGCAGGTGAGCCGTGCGCCCCTTCAAAAGCTTGTCGGGAAAGGCTTTGCCTTCGCGGTACTTGAAGGCAAAGCCGGGAAGGAATATCCGATCGAAGAAGCCTTTCATCAGGGCCGGAATTCCGCCCCACCAGATGGGATAGACAAACGCCAGGTGCTCAGCCCAGGTGATATCGGCCTGGGCCTTGAGCAGATCGGGCTCCAGCAACTGAACCTGTTTGTAGCCATCGTGCAGCACTGGATCAAACCGCAGAGCATCCAGGCGTAACAGACGCACATCGTGCCCGGCCTCCGTGGCCGCCTTCACATAGGTGTCGGTCAATGCCCCACAGAAACTGTCGGTTGAGGGGTGCCCCAGAATCACCAGTACTCGCTTGCTCATCATCACTTCATCCTGAAAAGTCGAGCGGGCAGGATAGGGTGTGCCCGTAACAGGAGAGTCAACAGGGAGGTTTGCCAAATGCTGGTATAGCTTGGGTGCATTGCGCACCGGCAGGTAAGCACCAAATCGCAGGCAAAAAAAAACCCGGAAATCCTCACTTGCGTGGGCCTTCCGGATTTTCTAAACCGCCAAAAATGGTGGGTCGTGTGGGATTCGAACCTACGACCAATTGGTTAAAAGCCAACTGCTCTACCAACTGAGCTAACGACCCGCTGTGTGGTGGCGCGTATAATACTGATTTCTAAGGATTATTCAACACCTTATTTGAAATAAATCAGAAATAACGCGTCGGGTCCGTAATTCCGGCCATTTGGAAGCCCTCTGCACGCAGTCGGCAGCTGTCGCATTTCCCACAGGCACGGCCGTCATCGTCTGCCTGATAGCAGGAAACTGTCAGCGAGTAATTGACACCGAGTCCTACGCCAACCTTCACGATAGCGGCCTTGCTCAGGTTTTGCAGCGGTGCCTGGATCCGGAAACCCTGCCCTTCTACCCCGGCTTTTGTCGCCAAATTGGCCATGCGTTCGAACGACTCGACGTATTCCGGGCGGCAGTCCGGGTAGCCGTTGTAATCAAGGGCATTAACCCCGATGAAGATGTCCCGCGCATTCAGAACCTCCGCCCAGCCCAGGGCCAGGGACAGGAACACGGTGTTGCGTGCCGGTACGTAGGTGACCGGGATGCCTTGGGTGGGGGCCTCCGGGACGTCGATAGTGCTGTCGGTCAAGGCCGAGCCACCCATGCCGTCGAGGTTCAGGCCAATCACCTTGTGTTCGACCACGCCCAGGTCTCGGGCCACACGGGCGGCGGCCTCCAACTCGGCACGGTGGCGCTGACCGTAGTCGAAGCTCATGGTGTAACAGCTGTAACCTTCGGCGCGAACCATGGCCACTAACGTCGCGGAGTCGAGGCCACCGGACAGCAGGATGACCGCGCGCTTTTGATCAGTCATCTCAGCGCCCCGGTTCGTCGTTCCACAGGTATTTATGCAGCTGCAATTGCAGGCGTACGGGCAGGTTATCGGCAACCACCCAGTCGGCCAGATCGCGCGCGTTCAGGTCGTGGTGGCTGGGAGAGAACAACACCTCACCGGCACGGCGGTCAAGGCCGTACTGGATCAGCTTGGAGTTGGCCCAGTCATAGTCTTCACGGGAACAAATCACGAACTTGACCTGATCGTTGGGCGTCAGCAGTTCGATGTTCTCGTAGCGGTTGCGATGCACTTCCTTGGAGCCCGGCGTCTTGAGGTCAACCACTCGGCTGACACGCGGGTCTACAGCGGAAATATCCAGGGCCCCGCTGGTTTCCAGGGAGACCTCGTAACCGGCATCACACAGCTGTTTGAGCAAGGGGATGGCGTTGGGCTGGGCCAGGGGCTCGCCACCCGTTACACAAACGTAGCGGGGCCGGTAGCTGGCAACCTGCTCCAGGATGTCTTCGAGGGTGCGCACGGTGCCGCCACTGAAGGCGTAGGCGCTGTCACAGTATTGGCAACGCAAGGGGCAACCGGTCAGGCGCACAAAAACCGTGGGCAGGCCAGCGGTTCGCGTTTCACCCTGTAACGAGTAAAAAACTTCGGTGATGCGTAATGTGTCTTGCATAGTCGCCACGGGCGTAACAGCTAAACAGGCTGTCCGCCTCCGTCAGGCACTTCAAGGAACCCCGCCAACGCGTAGGCCCCAGGAAGCGTGTGTCATAAAAGGGCGTGGATTCTAACGAAAAAACCCGCGCCAGGCGCGGGTTTCTTCTAAACGGCTGCATCGCTTACAAGCGTTGCAGATCCCGTTGGGCCAACTGTGCAGCGGAGGTACCCGGATACTGGGCTACGACCTGCTGCAGAATGCCTTTGACCTTGTCGGTATGACCCAGGCGGCGTTCTACGTCAGCGAGTTTATACAGCGAGTCGGGCACCTTGGCGTGCTTGGGGTACAGTTGACTGACCTTGGCAAATGCCTGGCCCGCCCCCTGCAGATCACCCTTTGCCAGATTCACCTCGCCCAACCAGTATTGGGCATTGCCCGCGTACTGGCTGTTTGGGTAGCGGCCCAGGAAGGCGGTAAAGGCTTTGCTGGCCTTATCGAAATCCTTGGCCTTGATCAGGTCGAAGGCTGCATCGTAATACAGCTTTTCCTTCGCCGGATCACCCGGTTCACTGCTGGCGGCAGGGGCTTGGCTCGCAGCGGCGGCCCCTGCTGCTGCACCACCGATAGCCGCGCTGGGCGCGCCACCGGCAGAAGAATTATCAGGAGTAGCGGCAGGTGTAACACCGGCTCCTATACGTCGATCAAGATCCTGGTAACGCTCCAGGCCTTCCTGCTTCAGCTGACGCACCTCATTTTGCAGAACTTCAATGGTGCCTTGTTGCTGCGCCAATTGATCCTGCATGCGTTGCAGCTGGTTGAACAGTTCGCCCTGTGCCGAGGGAGCGGACGTAGCCGCCCCCCCAGCATAGGCGCCGTTCGTGCCATAACCCGCTGGCGGATAGCTGCTCCCGCTATTGTTATAGCCAGAGTTGCTGTCTTCCACAGGAACCGCAGCCCACACCGCAAGCGGGGCGAGGCTGAGAGCCAATACAGTTAGAGCACGACGGCACGTTCGCATGACGAATTACTTACGCAGTTCGACGCGACGGTTTTGAGCCCAGGACTGCTCGTCGTGGCCAGTAGCAACTGGACGCTCTTTACCGTAGGAAACCAGTTCCAGTTGGCCTGGAGCAACACCTTGCAGTACCAGGTAGCGCTGAACGGCTTTCGCACGACGCTCGCCCAGTGCCATGTTGTACTCACGAGTACCACGTTCGTCAGTGTTACCTTCCAGAACAACGCGAGCGCCGTTAGCTTTCAGGTCCTTCGCGTGAACGTCCAGAGCGCGCATGGCTTCTGGCTTCAGGTCCGAACTGTCGTATTCGAAGTAGAAAGTGGTGATAGCGCGCAGAGCAGCTTCTTCGCTCAGGGAGCCGTCAACTGCACCAGTGTTAGCGCCGTAACCAGCGTTTGGATCAACAGCTGCGCCTTCACCGGCATTGTCGCCGCCTTTAGACGAGCAACCAACGGCTACGGACAGAGCCAGAGCCAGAGCAGCAAACTTACCAAACTTCAGCATTTCCATCGTGAAACTCCTAATGAACCCCAGTGTGTTAAGTACTTCTTTTTGTAGCGCCGCGTCAGTTCAGGTAAGGGGACCAGGACGGTTCTCTGACTTCGCCTTGTGCGGTAGGAAGCGGGAGCCTTACGCGTCCATTAATGGACACGAGCATCAAGACTCCCCGGCCCTGCTGGCGGGTGGCGTAGATTACCATGGTGCCGTTGGGCGCAACAGTAGCTGACTCATCAAGGTTGGTATCTGTGAGGATTTTTACCGTTCCACGCTGCAAATCCTGGGCCGCAACCCGGAAATTAGTGAAACCATCCTGACGGTGAATCATCACCAACGTCTTTTCATCAGCCGAAAGCTTAGGATTGGCGTTGTAGTTACCGATAAAGGTCACGCGTTCCGCGCCCCCACCGCCAACGCTGGTCTTGTAGATCTGTGGCTTGCCGCCGCGGTCCGAGGTGAAGTAGATGGTCGAACCATCCTTGCCCCAGAACGGTTCGGTGTTGATACCAGGACCGCTGGTCACACGGCTGATCTGACGCGAAGCCATGTTCATCACGTAGATGTCCGGGTTGCCGTCCTTGGACAGTACGAATGCCAGGCGCGAACCATCCGGCGACCAGGCCGGTGCACCGTTGAGGCCTTCGAAGTTGGTGATCTGCTCACGACGGCCAGTATCGATGTGCTGGACGAAGATACGCGGACGCTTCTGTTCGAAAGACACGTAGGCAATACGCTTGCCGTCCGGCGCGAACCGCGGCGACAGGATTGGCTCACGGGACTGCAGCAAGGTCACTGCCCGCGCACCATCGTAGTCCGAACGCTGCAGGGTGTAGCGAGTGTTGTCTACGGAGAAACGCTCGGCCGTTACATAAAGCAGGCGTGTCGAGAACGCGCCCTTGATACCGGTGAGCTTTTCAAACGACTGGTCCGAGATGTAGTGGGCCATGTCGCGCAGTTGTTCGGCGGTACCCGATACGCTGCCGGTCAGGACCTGCTGCTCGGTGGCCACGTTGAACAAGGTGTACTGGATCTGCAGGCGACCGCCGGCCGGCGTGATGCTGCCGACCATCAGGTACTGCGCGCCCACCGCTTTCCAATCACGGAAGATGACTTCGCTGGCCTGGGTCGGCTGGCTGATCATGTTGCCTTTCGGAATCGGGGCGTAGTAACCGGAGTTGCGCAGGTCGTCGCTGACGATCTGGGCCATGTCGTCCGGCAGCACGCTGCCGCCCTGCCAGCCAAACGGCACTACCGCGATCGGGGTAGCCCGATCGCTGCCGCTGGTGACCAGGATGTTCTTTTCATCCGCCGCCGCTATCCCTGCCATACAGCAAATAACGACAAGCATTCCTCGAAGAAGGTTTCTCACAAGGCTAGATCCTCAGGTGTGAATGTCATCTTGAATGAACGATAGGGAGCGAAGTCGCTTGGTTTCATTCCCTGCATCTCGGTCAACCGGCCAATATTCTTGACCGCGGCAACCGCCGAACTGTCGAACGAACCGTCACCACTGGACTTGGCCACGCTGACCGAAGTCACCGTACCGTCCGGCAACATGCCGATCTGCAGCACTACTGTCATGCCTTTGCGTGCCGAAGGTGGACGTGTCCAGCCTTCTGCTGCCCGCGCCCGAATCAGGTCGTCGAAACTGCCCGCGACTTCATCGCCACGTTCATCGGCCAAGGCTTGCTGACGCTGCGGCGTGTCGGAGAGCAAATCTGCCAAGGCCTGGGCCTTTTTCTCTTCGGCGGATTTACGCGCTGCTTCCTGGGCCTTTTTCTTGGTGGCATCGGCGGCAGCTTTCTTCTTCGCGTCGTCGGCGATTTTCTTCTTCGCCTCGTCTGCTTCAGCTTTTTTCTTGGCGTCTTCGGCGGCTTTCTTCTTCGCGTCTTCGACTATTTTCTTCTTGGCGTCTTCAGCGGCCTTTTTCTTGGCCTCTTCTTCGGCAGCCTTCTTGGCTTCTTCTTCAGATTTCTTCTTGGCTATATCAGCCAATTGTTTCTCTTCAGCTTTTTTAGCTTCGGCAGCTTTCTCGGCTTTCTTGGCTTCATCAGCCTTTTTCGCCTCGTCGGCCTTCTTGGCTTCGTCAGCCTTTTTCGATTCCTCGGCCTTTTGAGCCGCCTCTTCTTTCTTTTGTTCCGCAGCAGCCTTCACCGCTTCCTGCTCGACCTTCTTCTGTTCCATCTGTTCGACTTCAGTCTGGCGCGCAGCCGACTTCTGGGCCTCACCCGCAATCTTCTGATTGGTCTGGGTGGTGGCCTGGCTTTTCGATTTCAGCTGATACAGGGTCGCCTGCACGATCGGCTTGGCTGGCGGCAGGTCCGGGGTCATGGCAAAGCTGACGAACAGCATGCCAAAGACCAGGACGTGCAGGGCAATTGCCCAGACGCTAGGCCAGAAGAAGCTTTCCGAGGCGGACGGCTCTCGCTGTTGGTGCATCAGGGCGCCTCGGTAATCAAGCCAACGTTACCGACGCCGGCCTTCTGCAGCCCGCCCATGGCGCCCATGACGGAACCGTAGTCGACCGACTTGTCGCCGCGGATGAACACCTGGGTGTGCTTGCCGCCTTCGTTGCCGGAGCGAATGATCTTGGTCACCGCATCGGTCATCGCCGGCAGGGTCAAGGCCTTGTCCTGTTGCTTCTGGGTGTCGACTTCGCTGCCAAGGTTCCAGTAATAGGTCTTGTCAGCCTTGATCGAAATGGTCAGGACCTGAGTGTTGTTGTCCTGCGGCAAGGCTTCACTGGAAACCTTGGGCAGATCAACCTTCACGCCCTGGTTGAGCATCGGCGCGGTCACCATGAAGATCACCAGCAGCACCAGCATCACGTCGATGTAGGGCACTACGTTCATCTCGGCGACCGGCTTGCGCTTTTTGCGAGCTCGAGCGATTAAAGCCATTGGGAATTACCTGCTTATTCTTCGCTGGTGTGCACTTTACGGTGCAGGATCGCCTGGAATTCATCGGCGAAGGTGTAGTAACGGCCGATCAACGTTTCGCTGGTGGCGGCAAAGCGGTTGTAGGCGATTACTGCGGGGATAGCGGCGAACAGGCCGATCGCGGTGGCGATCAGGGCTTCGGCAATACCCGGGGCCACGGTGGCCAGGGTCGCTTGCTGGGCCTGGGCCAGGCCGCGGAACGAGTTCATGATCCCCCACACGGTACCGAACAGGCCGATGTACGGGCTGACGGAACCGACGGTAGCGAGGAACGGCAGGCTCTGCTCCAGTTTCTCTTCTTCACGGGAAATGGCGACGCGCATGGCACGGGCCACGCCTTCCATGACCGCTTCCGGATCAACACCCGGCTGCTGGCGCAGGCGCGAGAATTCCTTGAAGCCGGCGCGGAAGATCTGCTCGACGCCCGAGTCCGGGTCCGGGTTGCTGCCGGCCTGGCGGTACAGCTTGGACAGGTCGATACCCGACCAGAAGCGCTCTTCAAAGCTCTCCAGGGCACGTCGACCGGCACGCAGCAGGTTGCTGCGCTGAAAAATCATGACCCAAGAGGTAACCGATGCGGCTACCAGGGTCAGCATCACCAGTTGAACCACGACACTGGCATTGCTGACCAGGCTCCACATGGAGGAATGGTCGACGACGGTAGGTTCCACGCTAAATCTCCTGCTTTGATTGTTTACCCGCGCCGCTCACGGCGGCAAAGGCCGCACGTAGAGTTTCGGGAATGGCCCGAGGTTTCAAACTGTTGGTGCGCACACACGCCACCAGGAACTGCCCCTCACAGAGCAGCGTTGCATCCGTTGCCCGCCTGACCTGCTGCTTGAAACGCAGGCTGGCACGGTTCAATTCGATTACTTCAGCGCTGACCAGCAACTCGTCGTCCAGTCGCGCCGGTGCGTGGTAGCGCGCCTCGCTGGAATGCACGACGAATAACAGGTCCTCCCCTGCCAGCTGGGATTGGGCAAAGCCCAGCTCCCGTAGCCGCTCGGTACGAGCCCGCTCCATGAACTTGAGATAATTGACGTAATACACGATGCCGCCGGCATCGGTGTCCTCGTAATAAACGCGACAGCGATGTGCGAACGACTGATCCCCGTTTTGCGCGCGCATACTCTAGTGCTTACTCCTCAGGTTGCCAATCCGCTGGGGCAACTGTTTTTTCATTCTCGAAAAACATATCCAGTGACTGAATGACGACGCCAGCCACTAGGACAGCACAAACATCGAATAAATCGACTGGCGTGAAGCTTTTAATCGTCCACTGCATCAAGGAATTCGTCTACCACGGGCATCTCACCCAATCGTGACGGAATGTTTAACCCGAAGTGCAGATAGGCATGGCGCGTCACCACCCGCCCCCTTGGCGTGCGCATGATATAGCCCTGCTGGATCAGGTACGGCTCCAGCACATCCTCGATGGTATGGCGCTCTTCACTGATGGCCGCCGCCAGGCTGTCGACACCTACCGGACCGCCGTCGAACTTCTCGATCATGGTCAAGAGCAGGCGTCGATCCTGATGATCGAAGCCGTGCTCGTCCACATCCAGCAGGTTCAGGGCCAGGTCCGCCACGGCCTTGGTGATATGCCCCTTGGCCCGGACTTCGGCAAAGTCACGCACGCGACGCAGCAGGCGGTTGGCAATCCGTGGCGTGCCCCGGGCCCGACGGGCAATTTCGAACGCGCCTTCCGGGTCCAGGGGCAAGCCGAGAATACTGGCCGAACGGCTGACGATGGTCGCCAGATCGGCGGTGCTGTAGAACTCAAGACGTTGAACAATGCCGAAACGGTCTCGCAGCGGGTTGGTCAACATGCCCGCGCGCGTGGTCGCGCCCACCAGCGTAAACGGTGGCAGGTCGAGCTTGATCGAGCGCGCCGCCGGGCCTTCGCCGATCATGATGTCGAGCTGGAAATCTTCCATCGCCGGGTACAGGACTTCCTCGACGATTGGCGAGAGCCGGTGGATCTCGTCGATGAACAGCACATCATGGGGCTCGAGGTTGGTGAGCAACGCCGCCAAATCACCTGGCCGCTCCAGCACCGGGCCGGAGGTGGACTTGATCGACACACCCATTTCCTGGGCAATGATGTTGGCCAGGGTGGTTTTACCCAGCCCCGGCGGGCCGAAGATCAAGGTATGGTCCAAGGACTCACTGCGCCCGCGCGCGGCCTGAATAAACAACTCCATCTGCTCGCGCACGGTGGGCTGGCCGATGTAGTCGGCAAGGCTAAGGGGGCGGATGGCGCGGTCCTGGACTTCTTCACGATCACGAGGCCCGGTGGCCGCGATCAGACGATCAGCTTCAATCACTTAAATCATTCCCTTCAGGGCTCGGCGGATCATGTCTTCGCTGCTCAGGTTCTTGTCCTTGATGGCCGAGACGGCCTTGCTGGCCTCCTGGGGTTTGTAGCCCAGGGAGATCAGCGCACTGACGGCGTCGCTTTCAGCACTCGCGACCTGGCCCGCCGGCATGTCCGGCTGGTTCGGCACCAGGGCGAACATGCTCGGCACCACCTCCCAGGCCTTGAAGCGGTCCTTGAGTTCTACCAGCAGGCGCTCGGCGGTTTTCTTGCCCACGCCCGGTACCTTGGTCAGCGCCGAGGTGTCCTGGGCCGACACGGCACGTACCAGCTCATCCACTTCCAGGCTCGACATCAACGCCAGGGCCAATTTAGGCCCCACGCCATTGAGGCGAATCAACTCGCGGAAGAAGTCGCGGTCACGCTTGCCAATGAAACCATAGAGTAGTTGCGCATCTTCGCGCACCACCAGATGGGTATGCAGCGTTATGGGTTCACCGACCGACGGCAGGCGGTACAGGGTGGTCATGGGCACTTCCAGCTCATACCCCAGCCCGTTTACATCCAGAATCAGGTGCGGCGGCTGTTTCTCAGCCAGGGTGCCGCGCAAGCGTCCAATCACGGTTCAGATCCTTAAAGCTTGGGGTCAGAGCGAGGCCTGACCGGAAATAACGATTGCGCTGATGCTATCAGAGACGCAGGCGCCCGCCACGACTGCGTGCCGTGCCCAGGCCGTGAGGCAGCAGGCTGGAGCGCGTGTGTGCATGGCAAATGGCAATGGCCAGGGCGTCGGAGGCATCGATCTGCGGCTTTGAGGTGAGCTTGAGCATGTGCATGACCATCATCTGCACCTGCTCTTTATTGGCCGCGCCGGTGCCGACCACGGACTGCTTGACCTGGGTCGCGGTGTACTCGGCGATCTCCATGCCCTCCTCGGCGCCGGCGACGATGGCGGCGCCACGAGCCTGGCCGAGCTTCAACGCCGAATCTGCGTTTTTTGCCATGAACACCTTTTCGATGCCCATGGTCACCGGTCCGTAGGTCTGGATCACTTCACGCACGCCGCGATAGACGATCTGCAGGCGCTCAGCCAACTCGCCTGCGCCGGTACGGATACAGCCCGAAGCGACGTAGACGCAGCCGCGCGGGGTGTGTTGCACCACACCAAAACCGGTGATGCGCGAACCGGGGTCGATACCTAGGATTAAAGTCATAACGCCTGCAGGTCGGATAAACACATTTTTTGATACACCGTAGTTCCAATGTGGGAGGGGGCTTGCTCCCGATGGCGATCGTCCAGTTAGACATAGGCTGACTGATACACCGCCATCGGGAGCAAGCCCCCTCCCACATTTGGATCTACTTCATTCTTCAGCCTAGCTGTTCGGCCACGGATTCCGGGATGTCGGCGTTGGAATACACGTTTTGTACATCATCCAGGTCTTCGAGCATATCGAGCATCTTCAGCACTTTCTGCGCACCGTCCAGGTCCAGCTCGGCACTGGTGGTCGGCAGCATCACAATCTCGGCGTCGGAGCCTTTGAAACCGGCCGCTTCCAGGGCGTTACGCACGGCGTAGAAACCGGCGAACGAGGTAAACACGTCGATGGAGCCATCTTCATTGGTCACCACGTCGTCGGCATCCGCCTCCATCGCCGCTTCCATCAGTGCATCTTCATCCACACCCGGCGCGAAGGAGATCTGCCCCTTGCGTTCGAACAGGTAGGCCACCGAACCGTCAGTCCCCAGGTTGCCGCCACACTTGCTGAACGCATGACGCACGGCGGCGGCAGTACGGTTGCGGTTATCGGTCATGCATTCGACCATCACCGCCACGCCACCCGGGCCGTAGCCTTCGTAGGTCAACTCGACCATGTCGTCGGTGTCGGCAGCGCCGGCCCCACGGGCCACGGCACGGTCGATAATGTCACGACTCATGTTGGCGCCGAGGGCCTTGTCCAGGGCCAGGCGCAGACGCGGGTTGGAGCCCGGGTCACCACCACCCTGGCGGGCAGCGACCGTCAGCTCACGGATCCACTTGGTGAAGATCTTGCCTTTCTTGGCATCCTGACGCTCTTTGCGGTGCTTGATGTTCGCCCACTTGGAATGGCCAGCCATAACACAACTCCGAAATTCTCTAGAAACCTTATCAACCCCACCCGGGGTGGGATACAACCCTTGTAACGCAAAGGCGCATCCGAAGATGCGCCTTTTTAGACTGCGTAAACCTCAGTGCGCTTTCACGCAGCAGCCTTACTCAGCCTTCGGCGTCTCGCGCAGGCGGATATGCAGCTCGCGCAATGCCTTGGCATCCACCACGCCCGGAGCCTGGGTCATGACGTCCGCAGCACTCTGGGTTTTCGGGAAGGCGATCACTTCGCGGATCGACTGGGCACCGGTCATCAGCATCACCAGGCGGTCGAGGCCGAAAGCCAGGCCACCGTGGGGTGGCGCGCCGTATTTCAGGGCGTCGAGCAGGAAGCCGAACTTCTCTTCCTGTTCCGCTTCGTTGATGCCCAGCAGGCGGAAGACCGCTTGCTGCATCTCTTTGCGGTGGATACGGATCGAACCGCCACCCAGCTCAGTACCGTTCAACACCATGTCATACGCGCGGGACAGCGCGCCTGCCGGGTTGGCTTCCAGCTCTTCGGGCGAGCACTTCGGCGCGGTGAACGGGTGGTGCAAGGCGCTGAAGCTGCCGTCATCATTCTCTTCGAACATCGGGAAGTCGACGACCCACATCGGTGCCCACTTGCAGGTCAGCAGGTCCAGGTCGTGGCCCAGCTTGATCCGCAGCGCGCCCAGGGCTTCGCTGACGATCTTGGCTTTGTCGGCGCCGAAGAACACGATGTCGCCGTCGACCGCGCCCACGCGATCCAGGATCACATTGAGGTTGGCTTCCGGGATGTTCTTCACGATTGGCGACTGCAGGCCTTCAACACCCTTGGCGCGCTCGTTGACCTTGATGTACGCCAGGCCCTTGGCACCGTAGATGCCGACGAACTTGGTGTAGTCGTCGATCTGCTTGCGCGGCATGCTCGCGCCGCCAGGCACGCGCAGGGCGGCGATGCGGCATTTCGGGTCGTTGGCCGGGCCGCTGAACACCTTGAAATCAACTTCGGTGAGCTGGTCGGCCACGTCCACCAGTTCCAGCGGGTTACGCAGGTCGGGCTTGTCCGAACCGTAGCGGCGCATGGCCTCTTCGAAGGTCATGTGCGGGAATTCACCGAACTCCAGGTCCAGCACTTCCTTGAACAGGTTGCGGATCATCTGCTCGGTGATGCCCATGATCTCTTTCTCATCGAGGAAGCTGGTCTCGATGTCGATCTGGGTGAATTCCGGCTGACGGTCGGCGCGCAGGTCTTCGTCGCGGAAGCACTTGGCGATCTGGTAGTAACGGTCGAAACCGGCCACCATCAGCAGCTGCTTGAACAGCTGCGGCGATTGCGGCAAGGCGAAGAAACTGCCGGCGTGGGTACGGCTAGGCACCAGGTAGTCCCGCGCGCCTTCCGGGGTGGCCCGGGTCAGGATAGGCGTTTCGACGTCAAGGAAGCCGTTCTCGTCGAGGAAGCGGCGGATGCTGGTGGTCATGCGCGAACGCAGGCGCAGCTTCTCGGCCATTTCCGGACGACGCAGGTCCAGGAAACGGTAGCGCAGGCGGGTTTCTTCGCCGACGTCGGAGTATTCGTTCAGCGGGAACGGCGGGGTTTCCGATTCGTTGAGTACTTCCAGCTCGTAGCCCAGCACTTCGATCGCACCGGACGCCATGTTCGCGTTCACGGCACCGGCAGGACGCAGGCGAACCTTGCCGGTGATCTTCACGACGTACTCGCTGCGCACACGGTCAGCAGCGGCGAAGCTTTCGGCGCGGTCCGGATCGAACACCACCTGGGCCAGGCCATCACGATCACGGATATCGAGGAAGATCACCCCGCCGTGGTCGCGGCGACGGTGAACCCATCCGCAAAGGGTGATTTCCTGACCATCCAGGGTCTCGTTCAGTTGGCCGCAATAGTGGCTGCGCATCATGGTAGTGGTTTCACTTCTCGTAATTCGAAATTCGGTGGAGGCCTGCCTCGTCACCGTACATTAAAGCAGGGGACGGATAATGCAGGAGCCTGCGCATGGAGTTCAACTCAGTCTGCTTTGTCGCCGCCCGCAAGGTTCTTCTTCGAACCGGTCTTGAAATCGGTCTCGTACCAGCCGCTGCCGCTCAGGCGGAAGCCCGGCATGGACAACATCTTCTTGAGCTCGGGTGCCTGGCAGGCCGGGCAATCGACCAGCGGCGCTGCGCTGATCTTCTGGATGGCTTCCAACTGATGTCCACAGGAAGCACATTGATAGTCGTACATGGGCATGGCGATGTCTCGGCGGTCGATCGTTACTGTGCCGCGCCCGCTCTTGATAGAGAGCAGAGGGAGAAAGCCCCGGCAGCAGCAAAGCGCGGGATTATATCTGGTAAATCAAGGCAGCGCAGCCGGCTTTCTGCCCGGGGCAGGCCCACCTCGACAGCGGACCAGCCCCGAGGCCTGCCGATTACTCAGGGCTTGGCGAGACAGCACGGCCCTTTAACAGATGAACCACACACACTACCCTGACCAACCCACTGAAGTTCTTCACTCCTCCATACCGCAAGTGCACTTCCCGATCGACATAGGACAGCAATGCGCTGACAGAGCAGGCATTGATCCTGGCTATTTCCGTGAGGATATTCCAATAGATCTGCTCAAGCCGAAGACAAGTGGAAAACCCATTGAGCCTTACCGATCGGGACAATGGCTTGGCCAGCCCCATATCGAACCCCTTGGCGAAGGGGTCGACGCTTATCTTGTGGAAACCACCGGTTTCCATCACTCCCACATCCACTCCACGTGACATACACCTGACACTCCATTGCCAAACAACAGCCCATGGGTTCTCCCATTGGACAGTGGCCCTATAAGACAGCAGGACGAAGCAGGCAGCCAGAAGACGGGGCGTTGATAGGCGTAGGACAACGCCAGGAAATGCGTGGAAACAAGCAAGTGGCGCCACAACGGCGCCACTGTGGGTGACGGTTACTGGTTTTCGAGCAGGGAGCGCAGCATCCACGCGGTTTTCTCGTGAACCTGCATGCGCTGGGTCAGCAGGTCCGCGGTCGGCTCATCGCTGACCTTGTCGAGCAACGGGAAAATACCGCGTGCGGTACGCGTGACCGCCTCCTGGCCCGCCACCAGTTGCTTGATCATCTCTTCTGCGCTGGGAACTCCCTCTTCTTCCTTGATGGAGGAAAGACGGGCGTAGATCGAATAGGCGCCCGGTGCCGGGAAACCCAGGGCACGGATACGCTCGGCTATGGCGTCCACCGCCAGCGCCAGCTCGTTGTACTGCTCTTCGAACATCAGGTGCAGCGTACGGAACATGGGGCCCGTGACGTTCCAATGGAAGTTGTGGGTCTTCAGGTACAGTACATAGGTATCGGAGAGCAGTCGTGAAAGCCCATCGACGATGGATTTACGATCTTCTTCACTGATACCGATATCGATTGCCATGTTTATCCCCTTCAATTGACAAGCATTCATTGATCAGGTGCACGACCACTCTAGCAAGAGCGCCGCGTAGACGCAGCCCGACACCCTCGGGCGACATGCGACAAATCGCCCCTGCACGACCTTTCAGCCCGTGCAGTACAAGCCTTTGGACACGTCGGAAATTTCCTTTAAGGCCGCCAGAAACACCTGCACATCTCTAGGACAAGCGTTTCACGCAGAAATGCCACGCCCCTTTCAACCGCGGAAAATGCTCGATTTGAGTAGGCACGGCCTTTGCTGTTAAATAGGCAGCGTGTCGCCGTCGTTAATTTCCACGGCAAGCGGCATAGGCTGATACCCGCGCACGTGCCCAACGCCTCCCATTGTTCAGAAGCGAACCGTGCCAGTCAGCTCTTCCTTGTGATCCGTCTTAACGTGAGTTAATCAAAATGTTGAAAATCGTCCACCTGCTAACGGGCGTTGCAGCGTTGCTGCTGTCCTTTATCCCGAGCCTGCAGCCTGAAAGCCTGCCCTACCTGCAACAACACGACGCTCTGTACCTGGCCTTGTTCGGCCTTCTTAACCTGACGCTCGCTCCCGTAATCCCTTACTGGAACAAAGGCACACGTCATCAACTGCAAAACCTGGTCAGCGCACTGCTGGTACTGACCGTTGTCGTACAAACCCTCACCCTCCTGGCACCTATGCCTGAAGTGGGCGGCCATCCGGCCATCCTGCTCAGCCTGGTGATTGCTGTGGTCGCTATCGTTCTTCACCTGGCCATCAGCTTCTACCGTTCGTCCCCGGCGGCCGCGTCGCAAAACTACGACATGACCAATCGGGATACCGGTACCGTCAAGTGGTTCAACACCTCCAAAGGCTTCGGCTTTATTTCCCGCGATTCGGGCGACGACATCTTCGTCCACTTCCGGGCTATCCGTGGCGAAGGCCATCGCGTCCTGGTGGAAGGCCAGCGCGTGGAGTTCTCCGTGATGAATCGCGACAAAGGCCTGCAAGCCGAAGACGTGATCGCTGCCCTGCCGCGTCGCTGATTCCAGCCGTCGCAGCAAAAAAAACCGCGATCCAGCCTTGGCTGGGTCGCGGTTTTTTATTGCACTCGGATTAATAGTGCGGTGGCGGCGCCTCTTCTTCGGACGTCTCGAACTGGCCGCCCATTTCTTCCTGACGCTTGAGCAGCGCGGTCATCTGCAGCTGCAGGCGCTCAACCGCGCGCTGCTGGGCGACCAGGATGTCATTGAGGGTCTCGATGGTGTCGTCCTGAAAGGCCAGGCGGCTCTCCAGATCGGTAACGCGGTCTTGCAAGTCCATGGTTCAACCCTGGGTGAAGATAAAGTCGGCAGGCAGCAACGCGTGCAGGCGCACACGAATGGCCGCCACTTGTTCGTCAGTGTACGGCTGGGCCGGATGCTTGCCCCACACCGGCGCAGGCCACGCAGCATCATCACGCTTGCGTACGATCACATGCACGTGCAATTGGCTGACGACATTACCGAGCGCACCGATATTCATCTTGTCGGCGCCCAGGCCTTCGTTGAGTAACTGCGCCAGCAACGTAGTTTCCTTCCAGAGGATCTGTTGATCTGCGACATCCAGCTGAAACACTTCGCTGATACCGTTGATGCGTGGCACCAGGATGAACCACGGGTAATTCGAGTCATTGGACAGCAGCAGGCGGCACAACGGGAAGTCCCCGATCACCAGTGTGTCTTGTTGCAGGCGTTGATCTAAGGCGAACACCACGGGCACTCCGTTTGGCAGGTCAGGTTCTGGCGCCCAGCATACCTTCGAATGCGAGCGGCTTCACGGCGAATGCGGGGGGCGCCCGGCGCACCCGGAGAAAAAAACCGCACCCTTTCGATGCAGGCGAATAATTGAGCTACGCTAACTCGGGCCTCACCGGGATGCACCAAAATGACCCACTTGTGCCTCAAAGAGATCCGCCAACTACCCACCCATGGGGGTGGACCGGTAACGTTTTTCTCGGGCAAGGTTTTTTTGCACCCCCCAACAGCGGTAACACACGGGCGTCAAGCCCAAACCAAACGGCGTAAAAAGCCCGTGCTTATGCGGTTTTTACCCCGTCGTAACGTTTTTCACGAAAAAATGACATTCAGTTACCGGTTTGGGCGCGCTTGTTGCATTCACCCCCCTATCGTCGACAACGGCACCTGCAGGGAAGTGAGTGTTTCGCGATAAAAAACAGTGGCGTTTCAATGCATACCAGGAAGACGACAAACGCTGAAAGACGTTTGAAAACAGCATTGAAGTTGTCAGTCCCGTTACATTCGGACTGTGAATTTGCGACATGGAACTAGCAATTTACGACAGCCTCGTAAAGAAGCTGAAAGGAAAGATGGGTAAGTATCGTCAATAGAGTCTGCGTGATATAACTTTGCGCCGACACAAAAAAGAAAGAGCCGCCCAGATAAAAATACAGGTGGGACGGCAGTACTCTTCCTAAAACCAAAGGAGCAAATCACGATGCGCGTGATGAAGTGGAGCATGATCGCCCTGGCTGTTTCAGCAGGCACCTCGCAGTTCGCAATGGCGTCCGCCCAGGACGATTCCAAGGGCTTTATCGAGGACAGTACAGCCAGCATTCTGACACGGGCCCTGTATTTCAGCCGTGACCGCCGTAACCACGGTGCAGAACAAAGCCGTATCGAAGAAACCGGCCTCGGCTTCCACGGCCTCTTCAGCTCGGGTTACACCCAAGGCACCATCGGTGTCGGTGTCGACGTGATCGGTCTGCTGGGCGTCAAGCTGGACAGCGGCAAAGGCCGTGCCGGCACCGGTCTGTTCCCAGAGGGTTCCGACGGCCGTTCGCAGGATGACTACTCCAAAGGCGGCGCAGCCATCAAGTTCCGTATGTCCAATACGGTCCTGAAGATCGGTGATCAGTACACCACCGCTCCAGTGTTCGCTTCCGATGACAGCCGTTTGCTGCCGGAACTGCCGCAAGGCATCTCCATCACCAGCAACGAAATCAAAGATCTGAAACTGGAAGCCGGTCACTTCACCTCGATCGTTGCCCAGGATCAAACCTACCGCGACAGTATCGCCAGCTCCGAACCAGGCTCGAGCCGTGGCCTGCGAGACGCCAACTTCGTCGGCGGTGTGTACTCCTGGACCCCAGAGTTCACCACCAGCCTCTACTACTCGAAAGTGGAAGACTACTGGAAGAAGATCTACGCCAACGTCAACTGGACCCACGCGCTCAGCGATGACCAGTCCGTGGCTGTCGACTTCAACATCTACGACACCAAGAGCGACGGCGCCGGCCTGGTACGTGCTGACAAAGACAGCACCACCAAGCTCGACAACCGTGCGTTCAGCCTGCAAGGCGCGTACACCATTGGCGCTCACACCTTCACCCTGGCAGCACAGAAGGTCAGCGGCGACGGCCAGTACGGCTACGGCGTAGACGGTGGCGGCACGATTTTCCTGGCCAACTCCATCGCCCGTTCCGACTTCAACGCTGAAGACGAGAAGTCCTACCAGGCTCGCTATGACCTGAACATGGCGACCTTTGGTATCCCAGGCCTGAGCTTCATGACTCGTTATGTGAAAGGTACTGGCGCCAACACCTCGACCACTAACAATGGTAAAGAGTGGGAACGCGATATCGAAGCCAAATACGTGATCCAGAGCGGTCCAGCCAAAGACCTGAGCCTGCGCGTACGTCAAGCGACCTATCGCTCGTCTGATCAGGTTTACTCGGGTTCCCTCGACGAACTGCGTCTGATCGCGCAATACCCGCTGAACATCTTGTAATTGCCGGTTCAATTACAACGATGACTTAAGGCCCCGGCCTTAAACAAAAAAGCCGCTCCCCTGTTTACAAGGGAGCGGCTTTTTTATTGCAGTTTTATTTCAGCGAATAAATAACTAGCAAGCTAACTAACGAGATTCAGATGACACGTTTAACCTGACCTTTCGGCCAAGTTAAACGCGCTTCTTTCACTTACTTCGGAGCTGCTTCCTGCATCACTCGAATAACGCGCTGCGGAAATGGAATATCAATCCCCGCTGCCTTTAAACGATCACGCGCCAGTTCATTCAGCATGAACACTACATCCCAATAATCCGGGGTATTGGTCCAGCAGCGCAGGGAAACCGTGATCGAGCTATCGCCCAAGGTCGACACCACGGCCACCGCAGCAGGATCCGTCAGTACGCGCGGATCTTTTGCCAGGTCCAGCAGTACTTCACGGGCCTTTTGCAGATCCGCCTCGTAGTCCACACCCACGTCAAACACCACCTTGCGGGTCGGCTGACGGTTGGTGTTGGTGATGATGCCGTTGGACAGGATGCCGTTGGGTACGATGACAGTCTTGTTGTCGCCGGTGCGCAGCACGGTGTGGAAGATCTGGATACTGTCGACGGTCCCGGAAGTGCCCTGGGCTTCGATCCAGTCACCAATGCGGAACGGGCGGAACAACAGGATCAGCACCCCACCGGCAAAGTTGGCCAGGCTGCCTTGCAACGCCAGGCCGATGGCCAGGGTAGCGGCACCGATGGCGGCGACGAACGAGGTGGTCGCCACGCCGATCATCGAGGCCACGCTGACAATCAGCATGACTTTCAGCGCAATGTTCGCCAGGCTGGTGATGAAGTGCTGCAGCGCCAGGTCCGCGTTACGCATGGCCAGCAGACGGCCCACACGATGGGTCAATACGTTGATCAGCCACCAGCCAATGGCCAGGGTGATTACCGCCAGCAACACCCGGCTGCCGTATTCCATGATCATCGGGATCCATGACTGCGAGGTCTTGATCAAGTGATCCATTTCAGCGTTTAAATCCATGTAGCTTCTCCTGTGTGGCAGATGTGCGGCTTACTGACTGCCTGAAAACGCAAATGAGCCCCGTAGGGCTCAAGTGCAGGCGCTGGCTCTGGGGCGTGGGACGCCGAAAACGTCCACAGGTTCCCCACTGTGCCATCAGTCGCGGAAGTTATTGAACTGCAGCGGCATGTCGAAGGTCTTGGCGCGCAGGGCGGCAATGGCCTCCTGCAGGTCATCACGCTTCTTGCCGGTGACACGAACCTGCTCACCCTGGATGGCAGCCTGGACTTTCAGCTTGGCATCCTTGATATGGGCGACGATCTTCTTCGCCAGCTCCTTGTCGATACCTTCCTTGAGTACGGCTTCCTGCTTCATCAGCTTGCCGGAGGCGTAGGCGTCCTTGATTTCAAGGCACTGCGCGTCGATCTTGCGCTTGACCAGCGACAACTTGAGTATCTCGATCATCGCTTCCAGCTGGAAATCGGCTTCAGCGGTCAGGTTGACGGTCAGTTCCTTTTCCTTGAATTCGAAGCTGCCCTTGCCTTTCAAGTCATAGCGGCGGTCCAGCTCCTTGACGGCGTTCTCGACGGCGTTGGTGACTTCGTGTTTGTCCAGTTCAGATACCACGTCGAACGAAGGCATGTGATTTCTCCAATATAAGGGGCGGGTTCAGTAGAGATGGAGCGCGCCCGAGCTAAAATGCCGGGGCATTATAGCGGTTCTTTCGTCCCGTTCACTGTGAGCGACCCTACGGAGCAAAAACTGATGTCGACCACCTGGCATATTCTCGGCGCGGGCAGCCTGGGCACACTGTGGGCCACCCGCCTGGCTCGTGCCGGCTTGCCCGTCAGGTTGATCCTGCGCGATGCCAGGCGCCTGGCCAGCTACCGGGCTTCACCCGGCTTGACCCTCGTGGAACACGGCGTCGCCCATACCCACCCGGTGTTCGCTGAAACGCCCGACAGCCCCGAGCCGATTCATCGCCTGCTGGTAGCGTGCAAGGCCTACGACGCCCAGGGCGCTGTCGCACAGCTGCAACACCGCCTGGCATCGGACGCCGAGCTGATCCTGCTGCAGAACGGCCTCGGCAGCCAAGACGCGGTGGCCGCGCAACTGCCCCAGGCGCGCTGCATTTTTGCCTCCAGCACCGAAGGCGCGTTTCGCGACGGTGACTGGCGCGTGGTGTTCGCCGGCCATGGCTACACCTGGCTGGGGGACGCGAGCCACCCTACTCCGCCGCTGTGGCTGGATGACTTGCACGCTGCGGGCATCCCCCACGAATGGAGTACCGACATCCTGACGCGCCTGTGGCGCAAACTGGCGCTCAATTGCGCGATCAACCCGCTGACGGTGCTTTACCAGTGCCGCAACGGCGAACTGCAGAACCATCAATGTGAAGTCGCGACCCTGTGTGCCGAGCTTGGCGAACTGCTGGAATGCTGCGGCCAACCCACCGCCGCGCTGGATCTGCACCAGGAAGTGGAACGGGTCATCCAGGCCACGGCCGCCAATTATTCCTCCATGTACCAGGACGTGGCCAACGCCCGCCGCACCGAGATCAGCTACTTGTTGGGCTATGCTTGCCAGGCGGCCGCCCGTCACCAATTGAGCCTGCCCCATGTGCAACAGCTGCAAGTGCGCCTGGTCGAGCAGTTACTTGCACGCGGATTGCCCCGCGACTGAACCACGCGCTACCCTGCCCGCCTGTCTATCACCTGGGAAAACCCTGATGCCGCTGCGCCAGCGTCTAGAAAACCTACCGGTCGGGCAGAAACTGCTGGCCGCCCTGCTGGTGCTGCTGACCACCGTCCTGCTGGTGGCTAACCTGACCTTTATCAGCGCCGCCTACTGGATCTCCCAGGAAAGCATGGCGCCCCAGGCCTTGCAGGCCATCGGCCGGCTGGTGTCCAACCCGGCCCTGGCCGCCGAAGCCCTTGAATCCCCAGCCAAGGCCGATGCGCTGCTCAATGAACTGACCAGCTATTCTCCCCTGCGCGCCGCCGCCCTGTACGACGGCGAAGGCAATCGCCTGGCGCAGATGCAACACGGCGATCGCCTGCACCTCCCGGACAACTACCGGCATATCGAAGCCTGGCGAGTGACCGAATTTCGCAGTAACCAGGTCATCACCCTGCCCCGCCCCGGCCAACCGTCCGGCCACCTGCTGCTGGTGGCCAGCAGTGAGCTGCCGGTGGCCTTCTATACCGGCACATTGACGGCGAGCCTGGGCATCCTGATTTTCAGTGTGCTGCTGTGGTTGATCATCGCCCGGCAAATCAAACGCCTGATCACCCGGCCGATCCATGAACTCGAAGAGCTGTCACGCCAGGTCACCCGCGAAGAGAACTACGCCCTGCGCGCCGGCCCAGGCAACCACGACGAAATCGGCAGCCTGGCCGAAGCCTTCAACACCATGCTGTCGCGCATCGAAGCCCGGGAGCAGCAGCTCAAGCGCGCGCGGGACGACTCCCAGGCGGCCTACGACCAGGCACAAGGCCTGGCCGAAGAGACACGCCACACCAACCGCAAGCTGGAGCTGGAAGTCCAGGTACGCAGCAAGATCGAGAAAAAGCTCACCGGTTTCCAGAACTACCTGAACAGCATCATCGACTCGATGCCTTCGGCACTGATCGCCCTGGACGAACAGCTCTACGTCACCCAATGGAATCAGGAAGCCACGGCTCTGTCCGGCACGCGCCTGGATGAAGCGCTGAATCAACCGATCTACCTCGCCTTCCAGCCGCTCAAGCCGTACCTGCCGCAGATCAAGGCCACGGTGGAGCAACACACGGTGGAACGCATCGAGCGCGTCACCTGGGTCAAGGACGACGAACCCAAGCATTACGCCCTGACCTTCTACCCGCTGATGGGCGGTGCCGGGCGCGGCGTGGTGATCCGTATCGACGACATCACCCAGCGCCTGTCGCTGGAAGAGATGATGGTGCAGTCGGAAAAAATGCTCTCCGTCGGCGGACTTGCCGCCGGCATGGCCCACGAGATCAACAACCCGCTGGGGGCGATCCTGCATAACGTGCAGAACATTCGCCGGCGCCTGTCCCCCGACTTGCCCAAGAACCTGGAACACGCCGAACAGGTGGGGGTTGAGCTGGACACCGTCAACCGCTACCTGCAAAGCCGCGAAGTGCCGCAACTGCTCGACGGTATCCAGCAGGCGGGGGCACGGGCGGCGAAAATCGTCACCCACATGCTCAGCTTCAGCCGCCGCAGCAACCGGCAGATGGCGCCTTGCGACCTGCCGGCGCTGATCGACCAGGCGGTAGAAATCGCCGGTAACGACTTTGACCTGGCCATTGGCTTCGACTTCAAGGGCCAGGCGATCATCCGCCAGTTCGACCCGCAACTGGGCCCCGTGCCCGGCACGGCCAACGAACTGGAACAGGTGCTGCTCAACCTGCTGAAAAACGCCGCCCAGGCCATTCATCTGCGCGAAGACGACAGCGAACCGGGGCGCATCATCCTGCGCACGCGCCTTAACCCACCGTGGGCGGAAATCCAGGTGGAAGACAATGGCATCGGCATGAGCGAAAACGTGCGCAAACGCACCTTCGAGCCGTTCTTTACCACCAAGGAAATCGGCCAGGGCACCGGGCTTGGGCTGTCGGTGTCGTACTTCATCATCACCAACAACCACAAGGGCCAGATGGAGGTGCATTCCACCCTCGGCCAAGGCACCTGCTTCACCTTGCGCCTGCCCCTGGCGGGCCAACTGCCACCTTACGAACTCACCCAACTGGAGCACTGACCATGGGCTTTCGCCTGTCGAAGATTTACACCCGCACCGGCGATAAAGGCGAAACAGGCCTCGGCGACGGCCGCCGCGTGCCCAAGGACCATCCCCGGGTGGAGGCCATCGGCGAGGTCGATACGCTCAATAGCCAGTTGGGGTTACTGCTGGCGTATCTCGAAGCCCTCGGCGGACAGCATCCAGGCTTACAGGACGTGATCGAGGTGCTTACGCCTTGCCAGCATCGATTGTTCGATCTGGGTGGGGAGTTGGCAATGCCGGAGTACAAGGCATTGAACGCGGCGGAAGTGGATCGGCTGGAAGCGGCGATTGATCGTTGGAACGAGGAAGTCGGGCCGTTGGAAAACTTTATCTTGCCTGGTGGTTCGGCGCTGATTGCCCAGGCCCATGTGTGCCGCAGCCTGGCGCGCAGTGCCGAGCGGCGCTGTCAGCACCTGAATGCTGTCGAGCCGTTGGAAGGGGTGGGGTTGGCGTATATCAATCGGCTGTCGGATTTGCTGTTTGTGGCGGCAAGGGTGATTGCCAGGCGCCAGGGTGTTGCAGAAGTGTTGTGGCAGGCGGCGGCGAAGCCACACTGATGATGATTCGGTGACTGATAGGGCCTCATCGGGGTGTAGAACCGTAGACATCGTTTACATCTGAAACCGGGGACATCGTTTACACATTTGAGGCCTGGACGCGGGTCATACCTCGTCCAAGCCTC
>NZ_QCWA01000016.1:0-120443 GCF_003058245.1 Pseudomonas sp. GV047
CGAGGCGCGCATTCTACAGCAGCCTCATTTGCTGTCAAGTGATTATTTTCAGAAGCTTTCGAAGATTTCTTCAACAACTTCAACCACTTGCGCTTTCGATCTCTCGTCAGCGGGAGGCGAATAATACAGCATTGAATTACATGGTCAACCCCGCTCTGAAAAATCTTTTCCTTAGCAAAGAGCCCACACCGCGACGCAACGACGCCCTCCTTTAAAAGAAGCGCGTCGTTGCGTCTATATAGATAGAAGGTGTACTTGGCCAATAGGGGATGCGACTGCCAAGGATGACTCCGGTGTCCCCGTGAAGTCAGGCGACTCTTTAATACCGCAGGAGAGCCCGGTACGCATCGGGTCTTTGTTTTCACGCCCAGAACAGGGATCATCGCCCTCCCCCAACCCCAGAGGAACCGACACCATGGAATTGACGCTGGAAGCTGTTGCGCTCTTTGCACTCAAGCTCGTGCATGAGGAGGACGGCGGCAGCCCGGTGTTGAGGGACGACCTGGTGATGGATCGGTATGAGCGGGAGGTGTTCGGATTGCTGGTGCGACAGGGGGATCTGCCTGGAGTTCTGCTGAAGATAGACGAGTGTATGGCGCAGGCGCTGGTCGCTTTGGGTGGGGCCGATACGGTATTGGGACGTGAGCTGCAGCGGTTGTCTACCGACGTACAGCAAGCCTCCACGCTGGAGGAACTCAAGCCACTGCTCGCGACACTGAAGGACTACCTTAAAGCCATTCAATAACGGACTCACCACAAGGACCTTCACATGATCGACTTCAATAACAAAGGCTTCTTCAAACTCAAGCAAAACAACGAATACGCCGAACGCGTCGCGGCCCTGCTGCTGGACGGCGAAGAAGTCATCGACGCCTACAAAGCCATGCGCGACGGCGTGGTCTTCACCACCAAACGCATCATCGCAGTGAACGTACAAGGCATAACAGGCAGCAAGAAGGACTTCACCTCGCTGCCGTACAAAAACATCGTCGCGTACTCGGTGGAAACGTCCGGGACGTTTGACCTGGATTCGGAACTGGAGATTTACTTTTCGTCGTTGGGGAAAGTGAAATTTGAATTCACCGGCAAGACCTCGATTGTTGAAATCTCGCGCTTGATCTCCAAGCACTTGCTGAGCTGATCAGCAGGCATGCTTCAGAACATCACCGATGACGCCTATTGATCGTCACCCACGCTGTTGAACCGAGCCCGATCACCTAAAAGTAAACCGAGGCTGACGACACGCAACCTCATCAAATAAGTGGAGCCCCCAGTCAACAGCTGACGCTACCCACATTCACCAAGCCAGAACTCAGAAGCATGAGGCTACCGCCCCCCAATCTGCATTTCCTACACCGTCGCCCCTTATTTCACTAGCCCACGTTCACAAACCCTGTCGTTATTCCGTCCTGCTTGCTCCGGCCAGTGCCCCACACGCTTTGCAAAAAAAGCCTGTCGGGCCTGGCGCCGCAGTTGATCAGGGAATGATTATGGCGAGTGACAGGGATGCGAAGCCGCACGGTGTCGAGCACGGCTGTGCGCCGAATGAAATTTGGCTGTTCTTGATCCATCACGACGCAATCATTCGTCAGCGCTGTCGACGGTTGCTGCGCCGCCCCCAGGATGCAGAGGACGCCTTGAGCGAGGTGCGCCTGCATTTGTTCAACCTGTTGAGCAAGGCCCCCGAACGCTTGAATAGCGTGGAGAATGTGCCCGCCTGGCTCAAGCGGGTGGCGCACAACTTTTGTATCGACCGCCTGCGCAAAACGCCGGTCACCTGCAGCCTTGAATGGCTTGATCACGATCTGTATGAAAGCGTCACCTGGCAACCTCCGCATGATGACCCGGAACGCAATGCGTGCGGACAAGAAGCCTTGCAGGCCCTTAACCTGGCCATCGGCCGGTTGCCGGCGACACTTTCGCAGGCGTTGGCGCTGCGTTGCATCGATGGCCTGGAATACGAAGGTATGGCAGGCACGTTGCTGATCAGTGAGTCCAACGCCCGAAAGCGTGTGCAACTGGCACGGCAGCAATTACGGGGTTTACTCGGTCCGATTTGCGGCACTTGATTCATTGGCAAGCCCCGCAAGAACAAGCCTGCCCCAAATCATTGGGGCAGGCTTTTCCATACTCAGAAAGCCGCGATCGGGAAGGCTGAACTCACCCACCAAACCAAGGCAGCACCAGGCGCAGGGGGAATACCGTTGAGATAGCCGCCAACCGTAAATGCCAGCCCTTGCTCATCAACACAATAAGGATTGGGAACGACGGCGATCACCGTCGGCGCGGAAGGCCCGAAGAAAATCTGGCTGTTTCCCCCACCCATCACCAGGCCAGAGCTCAAGTGCATGAAGGCATAGCGAATCGACGCGACAACCTGCTGTTGCGTGCAACTGTCGGGGAAGAACGTGGAAGGCCCTGCCTTGGCCACCCACGTCCCCGTCGCCACGTTAAACACTTCTACGTTGGCGTTTGCATAGCGGTAATCGTTAGGTTGATTAAGCCCGTAAGGCACCATGTATGTACGAGGACCGATGGTACGCGCGGCAACCGGGTCAAGCGCCAGCGGCCCCACCAGCGGATCATGGTTACCGGGCCGAGAGTGAAACCCCACCGCATTGCCAGCGGCGTTGATCTCGCCACAGAAGATATGCCGTTGGTTTATCTGCGGGTTGCTCCGGCTGTTAGGGATAGCCACGTTGCTGACCTGCACCGGTAGCGGGATCACCGCGGCTGAAGCCGCAGCGCAGTCCATCTGCGCAGCAGCCGACAGGCTCAGTAGTGCGCTGGCCACACCCATGGCAACGACGGTAAGTGCGTGCATGACAAGACTCCTTTCTGACAATCGGGACGGAATGCCCCTTCGTCAGGACGCAACGCGACTACCAGTTGTGAAGCGTACATGACCGCGTCTGCACGGCTTTCTTGCACAGCGAGGAAGAAGTTGAAACAGATCTTCACAAGCGGTGACGCGGTACGTCAGGAGGGATAAGCCAAGGCATGTTGCTCCGGCTTGAACAGGGAACAAGGAGAAGGACAATGACCACATTCAATGTGAACTTCGCTGTCGATGATATGGAAGGCAAGACCGTTCTGGTATTTCTCAAACCCCAACAGCCTCAGCGCGATTATCGGATTCACGCCTGGCAGATCCTGACCGGCTCTGCCGGTGCCACTGAGTCGTTCGACTACGAGGCCATCATCGAAACCGATGTCACCACCCTTGGTGAAAAAGACAGCAATACCATCATCTCGGGCCGTCGCACGCTTAACCCTGGCACCTTGCTTCAGGCGGTCAGCCCTAACGGATTGTCACCGTACCTTGAGCCGGCGGCGCTTTCACTGGCCAAGGAGAAACTCACACCGCAGCAGTGCGGCATCATCAACAAAACCAACCCGTACCTGCAGTTCGACAGCAACTGGTACGTCAACGGTCGGCCTGTAGTGACCATGCCGAAAGTGGACTCGAGCATGACCGTAAGCTTTGAATACGAGCCCAATTTTTACTTCATGGTGGCAACGCCTCCGATGGTCGGGCAAACCTATATCGTGCAGAACTTCTCGGACATGACCCAGTTCATCGCGCCCATCACCGCCACTGAGGTGAACGTGACGGTAAGCCGTGCCAGCGGCCTGTGGTCGTTCGATTTCGCGCCGATGTAACGTTGAAACACGCGGCGAGCAGATCGCCGCGTGCCTTACCTGCCCCCCCGTCCCCCTCGTAGCCTCACTCCCTAGCACAAGGAAGTGAGCCATCCATGTCAGAACGCTTTTATCCCCCCACCGAAGAAGAGTTACTCAAACAGCGAATCCTGACCCCACAGCCGTCGCGGGCGCCGTATTCGCCATCTGTTGATTTTTACGAGCCATCCCCGCGTTCGCAGATGCGCTTGCATATCGAGCAACGCGAGGACGGCACGCTCAAGGGGTATGGGTTTACACCGGCAATAATCCTGATTGGCAAATGATTGATGTGGTGCAGTTCCAAAGCCGTGGCGATCAGTTTGTGGCGGATTTGGGTGAGGGTGTCGAGCTGATCTGGACACCCGCCGTTGATCCAAGTGGCACGCTGGGTATTCCGACCCTGGAGGCTGCGCCACAAGCACCGGTGATCTGGATTTACCCGCCGACGGATAAAGCGGCGCAGATTCTGGTGAACCCGATTTATCCGCCGTCGTATCGGGATTTTATTCTGGTGTTCCCGGTGGAGTCGGGGATTCGACCGCTGTATGTGGTGGTTAGTGTCAAGGCGGGGGATCACAAGTACCACAAGGCTCCAAATACTGAACAAATAACTGGCTTTGGAAACCTGATAAAAGCAAAACCCATGGCTCCCAGACAGGGCGGTGCCGGGCTGAGAGAGCGTTGGATTGAGGAAAAAGGCAGGAAAGTTTATGAATGGGATTCCCAACATGGAGAGTTGGAAGTTTATCTTGCAAGTGATGGGTCGATAGACGAGGACGTCAATAACGGTATGTTTGAACTGCGGCGTGAATGGCTATCACTGATACAGACACACTTCTCTCATGAAATTGCTCTCTCAGAAAGCGACTACTTCATCGCGTTTGATTACGAAGGTGCAAACGAATAACACAGACTTAGAGAATTCATCTTCATGCGCAGACTGTCGTTCAGGCAGGCCTCCAAGAAGTTGGCTTTCACTTCATCCACGAGGACGAAAAAGGAAACGTTTTCGAATCAGAGCATTGGTACTTCGGCGAAGTCAGCACAACCGATGAAGACCCTGGCGGAGAGCGCTGGAAGTATCAAACCTTCAGGTCCTTCCAAGCGCATCATCCGCATTTGTTCGGCCGTCCACCTAACCCTCTTTCGCCTCACTCCCCTCCCCCCCAATCAGAACCCGTTTCCCCGGATCCGTAATATCAAACACCTGCTGCGCACACGCCGAAGGTTTGAACTGGAACTCCACCAGATACACCTTGCCCTTTTCAGGCTGGAAGCTACTTAACAGAGGCCCGCAAATGGCGTAGATGCCAGGGCGTGAGTCGGTGGACGAACTGGCAACGATCAGCTTCTTGCCAGGTTCTGCCTGGATCTCCAACTGCGGGAAGCGCTTGAACCCAGCGCTGGCCACCGTCTGGTTGAGCTTTGCAATCCAGTTGAAGACGCGGCCTTCACCTGTATCCATCACCGTGCCCAGGGTTTCCATGCGTTCATCGGGGTCGCCTTCGCGGCGTATCGAGAACTCGACGGGAGCGGTGCCGCCGTAGGCTTTCATGATGACTTTGGCATGCTCAGCATCGACGGCCACGGCTTTCTGGCGCAGCTGGATGCCGTCCTTGAACAGGCTGGGCGATGAGTCGCGTTGGTTGGATTGGCAGGCACATAGCGCCAGGGCCAGGGAGAGCAGTGCGATTCGCTTCACGGGAGGATGTCCTTATCTTATCAAGGTGAACGATGATGACTGGACCTGCGATTAAACAGAATGTTCCGCCATGATCGCCTCAGGTCTCGTTAAACACCAACCGCGCACACAACCCGCCCTGCTCCCGGTTATGCAACGCCAACCGGCTGCCGATCTTGCCCACGATCATCTCCACAATCGCCAGCCCCAGCCCAGCGCCATTGGCATTGCCACGGCTGTAGAACCGCTCGAACAAACGCCCCATTTCCGCCTCATCAATGCCCGGCCCCTGGTCCTCCACGCTCAGGCAATGGGCGCCAATCACCACTTTCACTTCGCTGCCCGGCGGGGAGAAGTTGAGGGCGTTGGTCACCAGGTTTTGCAGGGCGATGGCCAGTGCCACCGGTTCGGTTTCGATCCAGCAGTCTTCATCCCCTTCCAGCACCAACTCCACGCCTTTCTCCATGGCCAGCGGTGTCAGTTCGGCGAGTTCTTCGCGCACCAGCTCGGTGAGTTGTACGCGGCTGCGCTTGGGATTGTTCAACTGCGGTTCGATACGCGCCATGGTCAGCAGTTGGCTGCCAATACGGGTGGCGCGATCGACGCCGTTGACCAGGAAGTCCAACGCTTCTCGCCGCTGGGCCTCGGTGCCGGCGCTTTGGGCGTTTTGCGCATGGATGCGCAGGATCGCCAGGGGTGTGCGCAGTTCGTGGGCGGCGTCGGCGATAAAACGGCGTTCGCGTTCCAATAGATCATCCACCTGGACCAGTAGCCGGTTGAGCGCGGTTTGCATCGGCTCCAGGTCGGTAGGCAGCGGCTTGAGGTGCAGCGGTTGCAGGGTCTCGGCGGTTCGCCCGCGAATCTTGCGGGCCATGGCGCGCAAGGGCTTGAGGCCCCAGCCGATCACCAGCCAGATCAACACCGTGAGCAGCGGCACGCCGATCAAGGTGGGCCAGAGGGTGTGGCGCATGATGCGCTGGATCACGTCCTGACGAATGTCGTCGCGCTCGCCCACCCAGATCAGCAGGCCCTGTTGCGGATCGGCGAGGAGAAAGGCGCACCAGTCGTTGCCGTTGTCCATGATGTCGTGGGACCCGAGGGTAGCCGGCGGTGCGACCAACACCGGCGCTTCGGCGGAGCGTACGAGTAATTGGCCGTCGCTGCGCCACACCTGGAAGGTCAACCGGGTTTCATAAGGGTGAGCGACGCCGTCTTCGCCGACACGGCTCATGGCCTGGTCGAAGGCCTGGTACAGGCGGTCCCAATCAGCCTCGCCGGGGTCGCGTTGGCGTAGCACGCCTTGCAACAGGCGCGCGCTTTGGGCGAGTTGGGCGTCGTAGACTTCTTCGATTTCGTGGTGGCTGTCGCGCAGCACCAGCCAGCTGATCAGGGCGTCGCCCAACAGGATCAGCACCAGGACAGGGATGAGGATACGAGCACGCACGGAGGTCATGGTTTGAGCGCCAGTACATAGCCAACGCCGCGCACGGTGCGGATCAGCTCGGTGGATAACTTTTTACGCAGGTTGTGGATCAACACTTCCAAGGTGTTGCTCTCGACCCGGTCCTGCCAGCCATACAACGCGCGGGACAGGCGCTCGCGGGTCACCACTTTGCCGGGGCGCACCATCAGTTGGTGCAGCAGTTGGTACTCCATCGGCGTCACGATGATGTCCGCGTCCAGGTACCGCACCTGTTGGGTGGCCGGGTCGAGGCTGACGCCGGCATGTTCCAGCATCGGTTGCGCGCGCCCCTGGCTGCGGCGCAGCAGGGCACGCACGCGGGCCTTGAGTTCTTCCACATCGAACGGCTTGACCAGGTAATCATCGGCACCGGCATCCAGACCGGCGATGCGCTCGGCGGTGCCGTCGCGGGCGGTGAGGATCAGCACCGGCAGGTCGTGCTGCTCGGCACGCAGTTGCTGCAGCAGATCCAGGCCATCAAGGCGCGGTAGACCTAAGTCGAGCAGCAACAGATCGAAGCTTTCCGTGCGCAGGGCATGCAGGGCCGCAACGCCATCCTGCAACCAATCCAGGGTGTAGCCCTCAACGCCCAATGCCACGCGAATCCCTTGGCCAAGGGCACGATCATCTTCGACAAGGAGTAGGCGCATAGCAAAGTCTCTGTAGGAATCGGCGGCATCATGCCGGGTTCTGGGCGGGGCTATTCCAGCAAAGATGTTACGGCGCGTTGCCAACTAAGGTTGCCCTAAGGTTGGTTTTGCACTGTTAAATCTCCCACATCTGCTGAGAGCTTTTCCATGCGCAAAATTCTCCTGCTGTCCCTGATTATCGCCAGCCCCCTGGCCGTTGCCGGTCCGCAATGCACCACCGCCGAACGCTCGCAATGGCAAGACGAAAAAGCCTTCCAGGACAAGCTCAAGGCCGAAGGCTACGAGATCAGCAAGTTCAAGGTCACCGATGGCAACTGCTACGAGATCTACGGCTTCGACAAGGACAAGCGCAAGGTGGAGATCTACCACGACCCGGTCACCGGCCAGGCCGTGAAGACTGAGATCAAAGGCTGATGCCAGGCGAATCCCTGCGTCTGTGGGACCCACTGGTGAGGCTGTTTCATCTGTCGATCGCCGGGGTCTTCGTCGCCAATTACTTCTTTAACGAAGCGGGCGACGACTGGCATGTCTGGCTGGGCTACTACGCCATGGCCTGGCTGCTGGTACGAACGGTGTGGGGGTTCATCGGGCCGCGCAGTGCACGCTGGGCGGACTTCTGGCCGACCCCGAAACGCTTGAACACCCATCTGCGCTCGCTGCTCAACCGCCGCCCGCAGCATCGCCTGGGCCACTCGCCCATTGGTGCGCTGGTGATGCTGTTGATGTTGCTGGCATTGCTGACCCTCGGCATCAGCGGCTTTTTGATGCAGGAAGTGGATGCCCTGTGGGGCGCCGATTGGCCCCTGCAAATCCATGAGACCGCCGCCAATGTGCTGTTGGGCCTGGTGTGCATCCATGTGCTGGCCGCGGTGTTTGAAAGTATCCAGGTGCGGGACAACCTGCCGTTATCCATGCTCACCGGTCGCAGGAAGCGCCTGCCGGATGAGCGTGCGCAGTAATCCTTTTCTCGACAGGTCCTCTATGCGCTCCGCCTTACTGATCTGCAGCCTGCTCGCCGTCTTCGTGGCCGCGTGGCTAAGCCATCCGCCCCATGTGCTGGCCCCCTTTGCCCAAGTGACGCCAAACACCTCGAAGGTGGCGGCGCCGCCGCAATACACCAGCCGTTTTGTGTCCTCGCAGCTCACTGACTTTGTCCACGCTTCCTCGGTCACCGCCCTGCCCGGTGGCGACTTGATAGCCGTGTGGTTTGCCGGCTCCCGTGAAGGCGCCGCCGATGTACAGGTGCGCACCGCACGCTTCGATGCGCGCAGCGGCGAATGGGGTGCCGAGCAGGTACTGGCCACGCGGGAAAGCACCCGCGCCGGCACCCAGCGTTATATCCGCAAGCTCGGCAATCCGGTGATCGCCCTCGGGCCGGATAAACGCCTGTGGATGTTTTATGTCTCGGTGTCGGTCGGTGGCTGGGCCACCAGTGCGATCAACCTGATGGTCTCGGATGACCTCGGCGCCAGTTGGTCCGCGCCCCGACAGTTGGTGACCTCACCGTTTTTCAACATCAGTACCCTGGTGCGCGCCGCACCGGTGTTTCACGCCGACGGCTCCATCGGCCTGCCGGTGTACCACGAGTTCATGGGCAAGTTTGCCGAGTACCTGTACTTGAGTGCCGACGGCGCGGTGATCGACAAATTCCGCATCAGCCGCGGCAAGAATTCCCTGCAACCGACCATCGTGCCGCTGGATGGCAAGCGTGCCGTAGCGATGTTGCGCTACGCCGGCGACACCCACCACCGCGTCCTGGCCAGCCGCACCGAAGATGCGGGGCAAACCTGGAGCGAGCCATACCCGCTGGAACCGGCAAATCCCAATTCATCGTTGGCGGCGGTGGGTACCGAGGATGACGGGCTGCTCGTGGCCCTCAACGACCTGCAGGACGGCCGCTTCAAGCTCAGCCTCTACGGCACCGACGCCCAGCTCAGTCAATGGCGCACCGTGGTGCAACTGGATGAATCACCCGACCCGCTTGGCCAACCGTTCTCCCCCGAGGCCTATAAAGCAATCATCGGCGAAGGCTTCCGCGCCTCCAGCGGCGCCAAACGCCTGCCGCTGGAACAGCGCTTTCTCAGCAACCTCGACTACCGCGTGTGCAAACCCCAAGGCTGCGATTTCGAATACGAGTACCCGTACTTCAGCCGCAGCCCGGACGGCATGTACCACGTGGTGTACTCGTGGAATAACACCTTTATCAAACATGTCAGCTTCAACGAAGCCTGGCTGGCGGAGCGTCTGTGATGGTTTCTGTGTGGCAGGCCCATTTGAGTTTTGTGCTGCTGGGGTTTGTGCTGTTGAGCGCGCTCAGGTTTACCGCTCCCTGGCGGCCATGGCTGCTGCCGGTGCTGGTGGCGGTCAGTTTTATCCCGGTCAACGCGCTGCCGCTGGCGGCGTATGTGCGCAGTTTTACCGATGACCTGGCGATCAGCACATTGGTGCTGTTGGCGTGGGTCGTGCTCAGCCGCCTGGGCTTAGTGCAACCGCTCGCTCGTCGGCATCAAGTGCAGACGTTGCTGCTGTTTGGCCTGCTGAGCCTGGTGCTGTACCCGGCCACGTTGGGCCTGACCTACTTCGACCCGTACCGCTGGGGCTTCAACCCGCGGCCGATGATCGTCCTGGTGGCGGCAGCCGCACTGTTGATGCTGTGGCTGCGTAATACGCTGGCGGCGTGGATGCTGGCGGTGGGCACGTTGGCCTTTGCGTTACGGCTCAAGGCGTCGGAAAACTATTGGGATTATCTGGTCGATCCGTTGCTGACCGGTTACTGCCTGATCGCCGGCGCGGGGCTGCTGATCAGCGCCGCCTGGCGCCCTCTTTTGAAATGGCACCGGGGTCAATGATGAGTGCGTTGCAATCACGCCGCCTGCGCTACGGCCTGGGCGCGATCGGGTTGGTATTTGTGTTGCTGGCTGCGTTGCGGCTGGTGTTTGTGCTGGGTTTTTCCGGCCTGGACTTGAACACCCCGGCGCTGCTGGAAACCCTGGGAATCGGCCTGCGTTTCGACCTGCGCCTGGCGGTGTTGATCCTGCTGCCGCTGGCCGTGCTGGCGTGGCTGCCGCGCTGGAACCTCACCACCCTGCCGGCCCTGCGCTGGCTGGCGCGCGCTTACCTGGTCATCGCACTGGCCGTGGTGGGGCTGGTGTACATCATCGACTTCGGCCACTACGCCTACCTCGGCGTGCGTATCAATGCGACGGTGCTGCGCTACCTGCAGGATGCGCAGATTTCCCAGCAGATGGTGTGGGAAACCTACCCGGTACTGTGGATAACCGCCTGCTGGCTCGCGGCGGTGGCGCTTTGGGTCTGGGCGTTGGTCTGCCTGGAGCGGTTGACCCTGGATCGAGCGCCCGCCCTTATCGGCAAACCGGCACTGGCAGTGGTGAGTGTGATGGGCGTCGTCGCGGTGCTGCTGGCCCTGCTCGGCCGTGTCGCCCATCTCAACCTGGAAAACCCGGTGCCCCTGCGCTGGAGCGATGCCTTCTTCGCCGGCAACAGCCAACTGGCCGCCGTGGGCCTGAACCCGGTGCTGTTTTTGTATGACACCCTCAAGGTCGGCCAATCGCAGTTCGATGAGGCCCAGGTCCGCCAGTATTACCCGCAAGTTGCCCAATACCTGGGCGTGACCCAGCCCGATGCCCAGTCCCTGGACTTCATCCGCGAACAAGGCGTGCAGCCCTATCGACTGGCCGGCGAGCGCCCGCCCAACGTGATTTTCGTGATGCTCGAATCCCTCGGCACCAGCGCCGTGGGCGCCTATGGCAACCCGCTCAACCCCACGCCGAACCTGGACAAACTGGCGACGCAAAGCTGGTTCTTCAAACACTTCTACGTGCCTGTGACCGGCACCGCGAAAACCGTGTGGGCCAGCATCACCGGCGTGCCCGACGTCACCCGCCAGGAGACCGCCACGCGCAACCCGCTGATCACGCGGCAACACACATTGATCAATGCATTCGAGGGCTACCAGAAGTTCTACATGATCGGCGGCAACGCCGGCTGGGCGAATATCAATGCACTGATCCGCCAGAGCATCGACGATGTGCAACTGTTCGAGGAGAGCGACTGGCAGTCGCCACGGGTAGACGTGTGGGGGATTTCCGACCTGGACCTGTTCAAGGAAGCTGACGATCTGCTGAGCACGCTTCCCAAGGACCAACCGTTCTTTGCCTACCTGCAAACCTCCGGCAACCATCGCCCCTTCACCATCCCCAAACACAACGATGGCTTCCAGCTCAGCCACGTGACGCTGGAACAGGCCCAGGCCGCGGGGTCCCGCAGTGTCGAGCAGTACAACGCCGTGCGTCTGCTGGACTACAACATCGGCCGGCTGATGGACATCGCCAAGGCCGGTGGCTACTACGACAACAGCATCTTTGTGTTCTTCGGCGACCACAACACCCGCATCAGCCAGATCCCGCACATGGCGCCAGCCTTCGAGCAGCTGGGCCTGGAAAGTAACAACGTGCCGCTGCTGATCCACGCTCCCGGCCTTGCACCGCGTGTGATCGAAGAAGCGGTGGGGCTGGCCGACCTGCTGCCCACCGTGGCCGGCATGGCAGGCGTACCGTTCCGCAACGGTGCGATGGGCCGTGACATCCAGCAACCGGCGCCCGAGGGCGAGCGCGTGGTGCCGCTGGTATTGCGCGAAGGCACCTTCCCGATCATCGGCGGCGTGACCCGGCACTTTTTGCTGCAGATGCAGCACGACGGCAGCTCACCCACCTTGCATGACCTGGCATCACTCACCCCGCGTGACGATGTGGCCGCGCAGCACCCCGAGGAATTCCAGCGCCTGCAGGCACTGACCCGTGGGCTGCACGAAAGTGCGCGGTTGATGCTGTTCAGGAATGTGCGTGAGTGATTACTTGGGCTGGAACGTCTCAAGGTACGCCAGGATATTGTCGATTTTTTCCGGGTCGCTGATGCCCCAGAAAATCATGCGCGTACCACTCACCACCTTTTTGGGCGCTTCGATGTAGGCCGCGAGCTTGTCGCGGGTCCAGACCACACCGGAGTTTTTCATCGCGTCCGAATATTGATAGTCGGTGGTGGTACCGGCAGGTCGGCCGATGATGCCGTTGAGCTCCGGGCCAAAGCCACCGCGAGCGCCTTCGCCGACGCTGTGGCAGCCGCCGCAGGTCTTGGTGAAGAGTTTGCCGCCGGCCTCGGCATCGCCGGCGGCATTGGCGGCGCCGGTGTTGAGGATCAGCGCGAGGGTCAGCAGGACGTACTTCATGGGTGACTCCACATCGGTGTTGGCGGCGATTATGCCTGTTTGTCAGGAGCGCATGCCCATCCAGATCACCGCTTCGGTCCACGCCGTAACCACCGGCGTCAGCGCACGAAACCAGGGATCCTGCACATCGATCTGCGCAGCCGAGTGGTCGTGGTGGTGTTGCTCTTCTTCAACGATGGAAGCAATGGCCGCCACTGCCAGTGGGTCGATTTCGCGTAACGCATGAAGCTGATGAGCCAGGTGCTTGAGCACCACGCTTTCCACCGCGACGGTGGTGGCAACAATAGCCTTGCGCCCGCACACCCCGGTGAGCAGGCCCAGCACCAGCCCGCCAAGGCCGCACAGCCAGTAGCTGCGGCAGCGTCGGTAACCCCGTCGTTGCAACTCGGCCTGGAACACCGCGCGATGGCGACGTTCGTGGGACAGGAATTCCTCGAGCTCACCCACCATGCCGGGTACAAACAATCGCGCCATAAACAGCTGGCCGCTGTAGATACAGATCGCGCCATGCTCGCCGGCGTGATCGACTTTGATCATGCGATTGCCCAGGTCCGGGTCGATCAAGGGGGCTGCGGAAGCGTTCACGGTTGACGACCTTGTGCGAGGGCCCACGGGATTCGGGCCGATCCTGATTGCAGAGCGCCGGTATCCTGCCGTACCTCCGCGCAAATGCGCAACCTAGATCCTCGAAACTGACCACCCATCGCCCCATACGCATCCAATCGAACCTAACCGGCCCCGTTCCACTCCACCTTACTGAACCCTGATGGTGGAGTAAGGATCATGGCTCAGCCATCGATTTTGGTATTGGAAGACGACGAGATCATTCGGTCGTTGATGGTGGATGTACTGGAGGATTTCGGCGCGGTTGTGACGTCTTTTCCTTCAGCCGATGAAGGAATGATTTACCTGGAACGCGGCGATGATCCGGTGGACTTGATTGTCAGCGATGTGCAGATGCCGGGGTTGCTCAACGGCTATGACTTGAGCCGGGTAGTGGCTCATCGCTGGCCGTCGGTGCCGGTACTGCTCACCTCCGGCAATGCCAAACTTGCACAGCAATTGGGCGGCTCCGTGCGGTTTCTGCCCAAGCCGTGGAGCACCGAACATTTGCTTGAGTGTGTGCAAACGGCGCTGACCCAGCAGGGCTCATCCATGCATTGATAGCTTCGCGATATCACTTTTGCCGAACTTCACAGCCTGCCTTGTGGTCACTTGCATCAGCAGGGAGCGACTTTTCTGATCCGCTGGTCAGCCTTTTCGTCTTGTGCGTTCAGCTGATGCTCACCTGTTGTGTAGAATTGTCGCCTTTTACAACGCGTCATTCATGGCCGGAAGGCCCACAGTTCGAGCTCATTGCATGCATTCACAGGCCCATGATGGTGGTGCGCCCTCATTGCTGGACGCGTTGCGCGCAGGCACCGGCCTATTGCACGTAGCCTTGGAAGAACGCCTGCCGTTTTTTTCCGAGGAGCTGGATGCCGACTGGTATCGGCGCCTGATCCAGGCGTATTACGGGTTTTACCGGCCGATTGAAGCAGCGCTGTACAGCTGTGAGTTTATCCCTGAAGGCTTCGACCCTGCGTTGCGTATGAAAACGCCGACGCTGATCGACGATCTTCACGCCCTTGGCCTGGACGCCTGCGCGATCAACGCCTTGCCGCACTGTGGGCAATTGCCCGCTTTCGACACCCCCGCCGCCTGCCTCGGCGCCTTGTATGTGCTTGAAGGCGCAACCCTGGGCGGCCAGGTACTGCGTCGGGAAATGGCTCGACGCCTGGCGCTGGACGCCGACAACGGAGGGGCGTTCCTCGATGTGTACGGTGCCGAAACCGGTCGGCTCTGGAAAGATTTTCTCGACTACCTGGGCCGCCTGCCGCTGGACACGCCAGCCAAACAGCGCGCGGTGCACGCGGCCCGCTCGACATTCAGCTGCTTTGAGCAATGGCTCGACAGCCAGGAGGTACTGCTATGAAACCCGAAGACTTTGAAGAGCTGCTTGCCAACTGTGCCGACGAGCCCATCCGCTTTCCAGGGGCGATCCAACCCCACGGTGTGCTGCTGACGTTGTCGGAGCCCGACCTGAACATCATTCAAGTCAGCACTAACGTCGCCAGCCTGTTCAACCGCGCCCCCGAGTCGTTGCTGGGCCAGCCACTGCACACGCTGCTCGGTGCCGAGCACGCCCAGGCCGTGCAGGCCATGGCCGAACACAACAGCTTCTTTGATGCGCCGCCTTTGCACGTCACCCTCAACGGCGCCGAGTTCGAAGGCCTGTTGCACCGCCATCAGGACGTGCTGGTGCTGGAATTCGAACCGCGGCTCAAGGACTTCCGGCCGCGGGCCCTGAAAGGCCGCAGCAGTGACTTGGGCAAGATGCTGCAACGTTTGCAATCAGCGAAAACCCTGCAAGCGCTGTACGAAATCAGCGTGACTGAAATCCAGGCCATGACCGGTTACGACCGGGTGTTGATCTACCGTTTCGAAGAAGAAGGCCATGGCCAGGTGATCGCGGAAGCGTCGGCACCGTCCATGGAGCTGTTCAACGGGCTGTTCTTCCCCGCGTCCGATATCCCGGAACAGGCCCGCGAGCTGTATCGCACCAACTGGTTGCGCATCATCCCGAATGCGGCCTACGAGCCGGTGCCATTGCTGCCCAAGCTGCGCCCGGATACCGGCGAACCGCTGGATTTGAGCTTTGCCACCCTGCGCAGCGTGTCGCCGATTCACTGCCAGTACATGCAAAACATGGGCGTGCTGTCGTCCATGAGCATTTCGCTGATGAAGGGCGACAAGCTCTGGGGCCTGATCAGTTGCGGCAACCGCGAGCCGCTGCTGGTACCCAATGATTTGCGCATCACCTGCCAGACCATCGGCCAGGTACTGTCATTGCAGATCAGCGCCATGGAAGCCCTGGACCTGAGCCGTCAGCGGGAAGAAAAAGTCGAGGCCCTGGCGTTGCTGGATAAAGCCATGAAGGCCTCCGAAGAAAACGTGTTCGACGGCCTGGCCCAGCGCGGCCAGGTGCTGATGGACCTGACCTTGTCCGGCGGCGTGGCGATCATCGAAGACAAGCAATTGCACCGCTACGGCAACTGCCCGGAACCGGCGCAGATCCGGGCCTTGCACAAGTGGCTGCAGGACAGCGGCGAGCCGGTGTTCTCCAGCCATAATCTGGTGTCGATCTATCCGCCAGGCGCCGAGTTCCAACAGGTGGCCAGCGGTGTCCTGGCCATGAGCCTGCCAAAGCCTGTGGATAACGGCGTGCTGTGGTTCCGCCCGGAAGTGAAAGAAAACATCAACTGGAGTGGTGACCCGAAAAAGCCGCTCGACCTGGAAAACTCCGACGCCGGCCTGCGCCTTCGCCCGCGTACCTCGTTTGAAATCTGGAAAGTGGAGATGGCCGGTATTTCCACCAAGTGGAGCCATGGCGACCTGTTCGCCGCCAACGACCTGCGCCGCTCGGCCCTGGAAAACGACCTGGCTCGCCAGGTGCTGCGCGAGCAACAGGCCGTGCGCGCCCGCGATGACCTGGTGGCGGTGGTGTCCCACGACCTGCGCAACCCGATGACGGTGATCTCCATGCTCTGCGGCATGATGCAAAAGGCCTTCAGCTCCGACGGCCCGCATACCTCGCGACGCATTTCCTCGGCCATCGACACCATGCAACAGGCTGCCGGACGCATGAACGTCTTGCTGGAAGACTTGCTCGACACCTCGAAAATCGAGGCCGGGCGCTACGTGGTCAAACCCGTGGCCCTGGACGTCAGCCAAATGTTCGAAGAGGCCTACTCCCTGCTCGCGCCGTTGGCGATGGAAAAAGGCATCGACCTGTCGTTCAACGCAGAGCCTGGCCTGCAGATCAACGGCGACCCGGAGCGGCTGTTCCAGGTGCTGTCGAACCTGATCGGCAATGCCATCAAGTTCACTCCGCGCCAGGGCAATATCGGCATCAGTGCGATGACCAATGGTGAAGAGATCGTGTTTTCGGTGCGTGACTCAGGCGAAGGGATTGCGCCTGATCAACTGCCCCACGTGTTTGATCGCTACTGGACCCAGTCGGAAAACAATCCCACCGGCACCGGCCTGGGGCTGTATATCACCCAGGGGATTGTCCAGGCCCATGGCGGCAAGATCATGGCTGAAAGTGAAGTGGGCCGTGGCAGTGAGTTCCGGTTTACGGTGCCGAAGGTGATTGAGGACTCCCATACCTGACCGCCCCTGTGGCGAGCACCGGTTACACCGGCAACACCACCACCGCCTCCAACCCACCACCCTGGCGCTCCGACAGGGTGAGTGTGCCGCCGTGTTCCAGCACAATCGCCCGGGCGGTAGACAGCCCAAGTCCGACGCCGCCGGTGCTTTTGTTGCGTGAATTTTCGAGGCGGTAGAACGGCAGGAACACCTGTTCGCGATACTGCGCCGCAATCCCCGGGCCGCGATCCAGCACGCGGATCACCACTTCGGCCGGCCCTTGTTGCAGTTCGATTTCAGGCGCCCGGCCGTAGTGGATGGCATTGTCCATCAGGTTGGTCATCACCCGCTTGAGGCCCAAGGGCCGGCCAAAGTACACCAGGCGCGGCGGTCCGCTGAAAGCCAGTTCGATCGCCTGGTCGCGGTAGTCGTCGATCAGGGTTTGCAGCAGTTCCGCCAGATCCAGCTGGGTGGCCTGCTCCAGGCGTGCGTCGTCGCGGAAGAACGCCAGGGCCGTGTTGATCATGGCCTGCATTTCATCGACATCATTGAACAGCCGGCGTTGCTGGTCGGCATCTTCGATGAATTCACCGCGCAGGCGCAGGCGGGTCAGGGGCGCACGCAGGTCGTGGGAGATGGCCGCGAGCATTTGCGTGCGATCCTGGATAAAGTGCCGCAACTGCGCCTGCATGCCGTTGAACGCGAGGATCGCCTGGCGTATTTCGTGGGGCCCGACCGGCTCGATGGGCGGCGCGCGGAAGTCGGCGCCAAAGCGCCGCGCGCCCTGGGCGAAGTGTTGCAGGGGGCGAGCCAGGCGACGGGTCGCGACCAGGGTGACCAGCGCAGTCGAGATCAGCACCAGCAGCACTACGATCACGCTGCGCACGCCCTCGTCCAGCCCCCAACTGCGGGCACGGGCGCTGAACATCAGCCAGGACTGATCGGCCAATTGCATCAGGAGCACATACTGCCCGTTGCCACCTGGCCAGTCGGACGGTTCGTAGGCTTCCATGGGCCGGGTCGGTCCCTGAAGCAGGTGCTTGAACGCTTGCTCTCCCGAATCAAAGTCCGGGTCGTTCAGCACGGGCAAATCAAAGGCCGCGCGCTGCGCTACCCACGTCACGCTGAAGGACTCATCGCCCATCACCTGAGCCAGGTGTGCTCGCTGGGCAGGCTGCGACGCCTCGACCGCGCGCACCACCACGGCGATCTTTTCCAGCAAGCCGATTTCGGTCAACGGTGGTCGTGCCCACACGCCCGCCAATTGTACGAACAGGGCGTTAAGCGCCAGCGCGGTAAACATCGCAACCAGGATGGTCAGGGCAATCCAGCGCGCTACGGTGTCACGTGGACGGCGGCTCATGAACGGCTCACACTGGCGGTGAACTGGTAACCGCCGTTGCGCACGGTGCGGATCATGGCCGGACGCTTGGTATCGAACTCCAGCTTGCGGCGCAGGCGGCTGACCTGCACGTCGATGCTGCGGTCGAACGCGTCATGGCTATGGCCCCGCGCCAGGTTCAGCAGTTGTTCGCGGGTCAGCACGCGCTGGGGGTGTTCGACGAAGACCAGCAGCAGGTCGAATTCGCCGGATGACAGCGGGATCATCACCTCGTCGGGGGAGCGCAGTTCACGGCGCGTAACGTCCAGTTGCCAGCCCGCAAAGCGAATCAAGGGACGGGCAGATCCGCCCAACACTGGCCGCCCCTCGCCTGCCCGACGCAATACCGCACGCACCCGCGCCAGCAGTTCACGGGCGTCGAAGGGTTTGCTCAGGTAATCGTCGGCGCCCATTTCCAGGCCTACCACACGGTCGCTGAGTTCGCCCATGGCGGTGAGCATGATCACCGGTGTTGCGTACTGCTGGCGCAGGCGCTGGCACAGCAACAGGCCGTTCTCCCCCGGCAGCATCAGGTCAAGAATGATCAGGTCGGCGGGATGACGCTCCATGGCGGCCCACAGCTCGGTGCCAACGGCGACGGTCTCGACCGCATAGCCATGTTGCATAAAAAATTTCTTCAGCAGCGCGAGGACTTCAAGGTCATCGTCCACGATCAAAAGGTTGCTCACGGGCGGGCATCACTGGGTGTTGTCGATGCGCCATCTAAAACCATTCGACGCAGCCCGTCATATATTTCAATCGTGCAATAAAGCGTCAGCGCCGCAATAAACCAGACATCTTTGCGCAAGGGACGGCTGCCAGCATCGGCCTCCCTTTTGCGGAGACCGTGCTTATGCGCTCGCTGACCTATCCCCGGCACCTGGCTCGCCAGGTCGTGCTGTTGTTGACCGTGTCTTACCTCACGGGCTGCGCCAGCCCGGCCCCCTCGGGCACCACCACCCGCTGCGCACAGGTGAATTACCCGGTGTACGACCCGGCCGAACCGCTCAATCGCGGGGTGTTTGCCTTCAACCGGACGGTGGATAACTACGCCCTGGCGCCGGTAGCACGTGGCTACCGCTACCTGCCGGATTTTTTCCAGCAGGGTGTGCATAACTTTGCGAGCAACTTCAGCGAGCCGAAGGTGTTTATCAATGACCTGTTGCAAGGCAACCCAAGGCGCTCGGTCAATACCCTTGGCCGTTTTGCGCTGAATACCACAGTGGGCGTGGTGGGGCTGATCGATGTATCAGACCGCGTGGGCATCCCGCGCCATAGCGCCGACTTCGGCCAGACATTCGGCGTGTGGGGCATCGGCAACGGGCCGATTGTCGAACTGCCACTGCTGGGCACCGGCAACAGCCGCGATGCGGCAGGCAAGGTCTTGAGTTTCCTGGTCTCGCCGTTGGGAGACAGTGACACCGTGCAGACCCTGGGCACCCTCAGCCTGGTAGGTGGCACCGTGGATACCCGGGCATCACTGTTGCCGCTCACCGACAGCCTGCAAAAATTGCCGGACTATTACAGCGCAATACGTAATGTCGTGGCACAAAACCGTGCGGCCTTTGTGCTGGATGGCAAGGACGGCGCGACCACTCCCGCGACCGGGGGTTGCGCGGACGGCGCCGCTGATGACTTCTGAGCCGAGTAGCCAAAGGTCGTCATATCTTGCAGCAGGACGTTTATAGCTCGCCAGCGCCCTGCTCTATAAGTTTGGCGGCACTTCGCTCCAAGGGGTGAAGTAACACTCGACTAATAGATAAAAGGACACTGCCATGCTCAGCTCTATCAACGCCACACCGCTCCCCCCTCCTGCCCCCACTACGCCGCAGGACGACACAGCCCTGCAACGCAAGAAACGCAGCATTGAAGACCCTCAGCCGCAACTGGAGCCTCAGGAGGCTGACGGTTCATCGCGCAACCGCCCCAGAAGTGGCGGCCTGGATAGCCTGGGCAAGGGGAACTTGCTCTGAACCGCAGGAAGAAGGGCAGCGTATTGCCCTTCTTCTTTTTTACAGACCGCCCCGCTTTAACAAAACACTGACATCCGTTGCGCTAACCTTGCCGGTTCAACCCTGGCCGGAGCCTGTTACCGCATGCCACATCCCGACACCTTGCCCGCCGTACTCGCCGGCCCTCTGCTGCGGCGCCTGGAACCCCGGCGCCTGGTGCTGTGGCTGGTGGGGAGCCGGGCATTGCCCCTGAGCCTGAAACTGCACTGTGCCGGCCAGTGCCTGGACATACCGCTGGGCCAGGACCGGTGCCAGGTCGTGCCGGTGGGGCGCCAGGCGTACATCCATCTGATTGATGTACGGTTGGACGAGGCGCTGCCCCAGGACATAGTCATCCACTATGACCTGCTGGTCGACGACGCCGGCATTGCCGAATGGGCACCGCACCTGCTGTACGCCGACACACGCTGCCCAAGTTTCGTACTGCACAGCCATATCCATCAACTGGTACACGGCTCCTGCCGCAAACCTCACCACAGCGCCGACGAAGGCCTGCTCTGCGTCGATCGGCTGCTGGCGGATGCGCCTACCCCGGCCGACCGCCCAGCCTTGCTGATGATGAGTGGCGACCAGGTGTACGCCGACGATGTGGCCGGGCCGATGTTGCGGGCGATCCATGGGCTGATTGCGCGCCTGGGCCTGTTCGATGAGTACCTGGAAGGCGCGGTGGTAGACGACAGCGCCAGCCTCTACGGGCATCACGCCAGCTACTACCACCGCGCTGACCTGCTACCCGCGCTGGACAGCAATGAGACCCTGCGCGAACGTTTTTTTGGCGGCGTGAAAAAGCCGATTTTCACCAGCAGCACCGCCGACAATCACCTGGTGACGTTCGCCGAAGTCATGGCGATGTACCTGCTGGTGTGGTCGCCCACCCCCTGGTCCCTGATCACCGTACAGCCACCGCAACTGAACGCCGATGAAGCTGCACGCTATGCCCGCGAACAGGTGCAGGTGGATAAATTTCGCGACGGCTTGCCGGGCGTGGCGCGGGTATTCGCCCATCTGCCCACCTTGATGATCTTTGACGATCACGACATCACCGACGACTGGAACCTCAGCGCGCAATGGGAAGAAACCGCCTACGGCCATCCGTTCTCCAGACGCATCATCGGTAACGCCCTGCTGGCGTACCTGCTGTGCCAGGGCTGGGGCAATAACCCGGACGCCTTTGATGAGCTGGTGGGCCACACCCAGGCACTGGCCACCCAGGCGCAGGACAATCACTTGGACGCCCAGGCACAGGATGATTTGCTCGCGGCGCTGCTGAAGTTCCAGCAGTGGCACTACGTACTGCCCACCACCCCGGCCCTGGTGGTGCTCGACACCCGCACCCGGCGCTGGCGCAGCGAATTCACCCTCAAGCAACCGTCCGGCCTGCTGGACTGGGAAGCCTTGAGCGAACTGCAACAGGAACTGCTCGACCATCCCTCGGCCATCATCGTCTCCCCCGCGCCGATCTTCGGCGTCAAGCTGATCGAGACCGTGCAGAAAATCTTCAGTTGGTGCGGTCACCCGTTGCTGGTGGACGCAGAAAACTGGATGGCCCATCGCGGTGCGGCCCAGGTGATCCTCAATATCTTTCGCCACTCGCGCACACCGGGTAACTACGTGATCCTCTCGGGGGATGTGCACTATTCGTTCGTCTATGAAGTGCTGATCCGCCATCGCAACGCCGGTCCCAGGATCTGGCAGATCACCAGCAGCGGCATCAAGAACGAATTCCCGCCGCGCTTGCTGGAATGGTTCGACCGCCTCAACCGCTGGCTGTACTCGCCGCGCTCGCCCCTCAACTGGTTCACTCGCCGCCGCACCATGCAGGTGGTGCCGCATATCCCGGAGCATGCCGAGGCCGGTGAACGGTTATGGAATTCGGCAGGCATCGGCCAAGTGTTCTTCAACGAGCGGGGGCAACCTGACACGATCTACCAGCACAACGCCGATGGGAAGGCGCGTACGAGGATGATCGCGCCGAAGCAATAGCCCATGGCCACCCTCCTGTAGCCGTCCATCCGCCCTATTCAAAGCGCACAAGCTCCGTTGTACAGTAGCTCCAGCCACGGAGTATCGGCATCAATATGACTGGCCTTGGACGCCAGCCCATGCAAGGAGCGCACAGATGGACGATACCTCCGACAACGGTAATTTCTCCCACCTCAATGCCGACATGCTGCATACCGTGCTGGAGCTGGTCAGCGACGGGATCTGGGACTGGAACGCCAATACCGGGTTCGTCTACCGCAACCCAGGCTGGTACGAAATGCTGGGCTACCCCCGCCACTCCCTGGAAAACAGCGTGTTCACCTGGGAGACCGTCATCCACCCGGAAGACTACCCCCACGTGATGACGCTGTTCGATGACTACATCCACCGTCGCGCTCCCCATTATCAAATCGAATACCGTTGCCGCAAAAAAGATGGCAGCTACCTGTGGATTGAAGACCGGGGCTACGTGATTGCCCGTAACCCCGATGGCTCGGTGGCGCGGATGGTCGGCGCCCATCGCGATATTCATATACGCAAGTGCTCCGTCGAACAGCTGGAGCGGCGCAACCAATCCCTTGAGGCGCTGGTGGCCGAGCGCACGCGCGAATTGTCACGGGTCAACCAGCAGTTGCAATTGCAGCTGGACGAAAACCGCTCCCTGGCCGAACGGGATGCCCTGACCCTCGTCGCCAACCGCTATCGCCTGGAAAAAGTCCTGCTGGAAGAGTGCGACCGCGCCCAGCGTTTTCGCCTGCCGCTGGCATTGATCGCGATGGATATCGATGATTTCAAGCCGATCAATGACCAGCATGGTCACGGCGTGGGCGACCAAACCCTTTTGCAGGTAGTGGAATGCCTGGAAAGCTGCCTGCGCCCAGGCGACCTGCTCGCGCGCTGGGGTGGCGATGAGTTCATCGCGGTCCTGCCCAAAAGCGCACTGGAAACCGCCAGGGAGCTGGCCGAGAAAATCTGCCAAAAGATGCGCAAGATCCCGATGCGCGGCGGCCTCCACGTTACCCTGAGCGTGGGCGTGGCCGAGCGCCGTATGGATGAATCCCCCAGCGCGCTTATGGCGCGCGCCGATCAGGCGCTGTATCGCGCCAAGGCGGCGGGCAAGGATGGGGTGTCGGCGTAGCATCGACGGGGCTACGGCGTTGCCAAAAACGAGCTTTTAGCAACAGCTCTTCCGATTTGGAATGACCCGGCGACTTTATTTCGTTTGCGGCAGGGCCTGGCCCACGGCTTAGATAAAAGCACGCCCGCCACTGCCGAGTCCGAGATTCATGAGCCGCGAAACCATCAGCCAGTCGATTTCCATCGTTCATCCCATCAGCCTCAGCCATGGCAGCAACGCCGAGGTCTGGGACACCACGGGCAAACGCTATATCGATTTTGTCGGCGGGATCGGCGTGCTCAACCTTGGCCATTGCCACCCGGGCGTGGTGGCGGCGATTCGGGAACAGGCGACGAAGTTGACCCACTATGCGTTCAACGCGGCACCGCACACGCCCTACATCGAACTGATGGATCGCCTGACCGGGTTTATCCCGGTGGACTACCCCGTCAGCGGCATGCTTACCAACAGCGGTGCGGAAGCGGCAGAAAACGCCTTGAAGATCGTGCGCGGCGCCACCGGCCGCACGGCGGTGATCGCCTTTGACGGTGCTTTCCACGGCCGCACCCTGGCCACCCTCAACCTCAATGGCAAGGTGGCGCCCTACAAACAAAAGGTCGGCGTCCTGCCCGGCCCGGTGTATCACCTGCCCTACCCCAGCGCCGATAACGGCGTGAGCTGCGCTGAAGCGCTGAAAGCCATGGACCGCTTGTTCAGCGTGGAAATCGACGTCGGTGACGTCGCCTGTTTCATCATCGAGCCGGTGCAGGGCGAAGGCGGTTTCCTGGCGCTGGATATCGAGTTTGCCCACGCCCTGCGGCGCTTTTGCGATGAACACAATATCCTGTTGATTGCCGATGAGATCCAATCGGGCTTCGGGCGCACCGGCCGGCGTTTCGCCTTCTCACGCCTGGGCATCGAACCGGATCTGATCCTGCTGGGCAAAAGCATCGCCGGCGGCGTGCCGCTGGGTGCGGTGGTCGGGCGCAAGGCCTTGATGGATAACCTGCCCAAAGGCGGCCTCGGTGGTACTTACTCGGGTAACCCCATCGCTTGCGCGGCAGCATTGGCTACCCTCGATGCGATGACGGACGAACACTTGCAGGCCTGGGGCTCGCAACAGGAAGCAGCGATCGTCGGCCGCTATGCCGCCTGGCGTTCGCAGCACCTGTCGCCGTACCTGGGCCGCCTGACCGGCGTCGGTGCCATGCGCGGCATCGAACTGGCCAACGCCGACGGCACGCCCGCGTCCCGGCAACTGAGCCAATTGCTGAGCCTGGCGCGAGACGCCGGGCTGTTGTTGATGCCCAGCGGCAAGTCGCGGCACATCGTGCGCTTGCTGGCACCGCTGACCATCGAGCCTGCGGTGCTGGAAGAAGGACTGGATATTCTCCAGGCGTGCCTGAAGCAGTTGGTTTGACGCCCTGCATTCGCCGGTCGGCAGCCTTGACCTGATCCCCCTCCCCGCTGAAAATGCGCGACGCTTTTTTGTCTTCCGTTTACTGAAGTAGTGAAATTTCAATGTCCGATTCTTACACCGAACACTCCGCCGAAGAATCCGTAGTCGCCTTGCACGCCAAGGCTGAATACGAAAACGCCATCAATCTTTCACAGCATGTGCCAGCCGCCAAGATCATCAGCGAGATGGTGCTGGACGCCTTTCACACCTCCAAGGAAAGCGACCAGATCCGCGAACTGCGCGTGGCCATCCGCCAGGCCCACGACGCCTTCGACGACGACAAGGCCTACGACCTGATGGGCCAGCTCAAACAGCTCAAGGACGCCGAAGCCGCTGACAACCTCGCCCTTGAAGACCTGAGCGGCAAGTTCTCCATCAGCCGCATCCTGTCGAGCTTCAAGGATGATCCTGAGTTTCAGGAGCTGGTCTACGGGCTGGCCCTCAAAGTGCTGAACCAGTCTCACCAGGCCATCAGCAACCCAAGCGCCGGCAAAGGCAAGGCCGCTCGCCCCAAGAAAGAAGCCGAAGTGTTTGTGATCAGCAAGGACGGCACCAGCGTCACCCTGCCGCTGCGCACGCCACGCTCGCGGTTGAACGTCGACCGTGAGGCGTTTGAGTTCCTGGGCTTCAGCTTTGTAGGCGAAGGCGACGAAGCCGAGCTGGAGGTTGAAAGCTTTGTGGATAACGCCGGCGTCGAGCAGCCGCTGAGCCGCAAGAGCGTGATTACTGCGCTGCAACAGCAGACGGCGTTTGAGGGCTACAGCATCGCGCAGCAGTGACATCCCTGAACTGAATGTGGGAGGAAGAAATCCTCCTCCCACATCGGCGCTAGACCGTCGCCGCAAACACCTCGCGAAACCGCTCCATCTCCCGCTTGTTCCCCACCGTCACGCGCACCCACTGTGGCCAGTTTTTCCACACCCGCCCGATGAACACGCCCTGTGCGGCAAGCTTGTCGATGACCTGCTCGGCCGGTTGCTTCACGTCGATCATGAAGCAGTTGGCCTGGGAGGCCGTGCAGGTGAAGCCACGGCCCTTGAGCCAGGTGATTGTTTCATCGCGCAGCTGGGCATTGAGTGCCTTGCGTTGTGGCAGCAGCTTTACGTCTTCCAGGCTGGCGAGGCCGCCGAGCAGGGAAGAACCCGCCGGGACATTGTCACCGCCGAATACCGCCAGCCGTTCCAGCAGCGCCGGGTGGCCGATCGCCAGGCCCAGGCGGGCGCCGGCCATGCCGTAGATTTTCGAGAAGGTGCGCAACACCAACAGGTCGTCATGGTCCTTGACCCAGCTCACCACGCTTGGGGTGTCGGCGAAGTCGATGTAGGCCTCGTCCACCACCAATACGCTGCCTTTGGGCTTGTTCGCCAACGCCTGGCGAATAGCCTCGGTAGAGGTGAGGGTGCCCGTCGGATTATTGGGATTGCAGACATAGAGCATCCCCGCCTGGGGATCGGCGGCGAGCATGGCGGGAACGTCGTGGGCGTGGTCGGCGTCAAGGTCCACTTCGCGCACCGGCGCCTTACGGGACTCGGCGGCCTGGCGCGGTACTTCGTAGGAAGGCGTGGCCATCACCAGGCCGCGGGTTTCGCTGGTGAACGCCAGCACCGCGTAGCGCAGCGCGGCCATGGAGCCGGCGAACACCGCCACCTGCTCTTCGGCAATCCCGTGCTGCTGGGCAAACAGGCCGGCCAAGGCGTACATATGTTTGTACGGATACCGGCCGGCTGTCGCGATGCCGCGCTGCATCGCTTCGCGGGCCGCCGTCGAAGGCCCGTAGGGGCTTTCGTTGTAGTTGAGCAGTACCTTGTCAGTCTTGGTCGGCGCAGGTGCGGCGAGCGCCCAATCCAGGCGCCCGAGCAAAGGCAGGGCGGCGCCAAGAGCGAGAAGGGATCGACGACTAACGCTGACCATGGTGACTACTCCTTGTAGACGGGTGAGGAATTCGCACAGCTCGTATAGAAGGGTATGACGAGACAAGGAACGAAGGATTTAACCGAGCCACCATGAAAAAGCCCCGTACAACGTGCGAAGACGGGGCTTTTTTCGAGCAGGGCGCTTCAGCGTTCCCAGTAGCCGGCGATGGGATATTTCGCACACAAGGCTTCGAGTTCTGTACGCAGTTGTTGCTGCAGAATCGGTTCGAGGCGGTACGCGTGCTCCCCCAGCGGGGTGACATTGTCCAATACCCGGCACACCAGATCGATGATGTGTCGACAGCCCTCGGCATCAACACCGCGTTGCGCCATGGAGCCCGTGCCGATACACAAGCCACTGGCAACGGCAGACGAACGCGTCTCACCCGGTATGCGGTTTTTATCCACCACGACACCGCAGCTTTCCAGCGCCGACTCGGCGATAGCGCCGGTAACGCCGCCGCGCAAGCGAATCAGCACGGTATGGTTTTCACTGCGCCCGCCGACCACTTCATAGTCATGGGCCTGAAACGCGCTGGCCACTTCATCGGCCAGGGCACGAATCCGCCCCATGCACGCGTCGAACTCCGGTGTCATCGCGTAGCCCAGCGCAGCGGCTTTGGCGGCGATCATATTGACCGCAGGCGCGCCCTGCATGCGTGGGAACACGGCTTGATCAAGTACACGGCTGAAGGTCGCCCTCAAGCCGGGCACCTTGGTATGGGCATCGCGGCCGGACAGGATCAAGCCTCCGCGCGGCCCACCCAGCTGCTTGTGGGTACAGGTGGTGGTGACATGCGCGGCGTTGATCGGACTCGGGTGCCGCCCCGTCACGACCAGCCCGGCAATATGAGAAATGTCGGCGAGCAGGATCGCACCCGCTTCATCGGCTATGGCGCGAAACCGCTCGAAATCCACAACCCGCGAATAAGCCGATGCACCGCAGATGATGATGCGAGGGCGATGGGCAAGCGCCAGACTACGCACCTGCGCGTAATCGATCAGTCCGTCGGCGGTGGTGCCGTAGCGAATGGCCTTGTAGTAGGCACCGGTAAATACGGCGGGGCTGCCATGGGTAAGGTGCCCACCGTGATCGTGGGCCATGCCCAGCAGGGTATCCCCCGGTTCAAGCAGGGCGGACAGCACTTGGGCGTTGGCGTTGGAAGCCGAGTGCGACTGCACGCCGGCGTAGTGGGCATCGAACAATTCACGCGCCCTGCGGATAGCCAGGGACTCGACCAGATCGACATTCTCGCAGCCCGCCCGATGGCGTCGGCCAGGCGCGCCCTCGGCGGTGATGTTCACCAATGCAGACGCGGAGGCCACCAGGGTGCGGGGTTCGACCGCACAGGAGGACGCGACCAGTGACAGTGTGCGGTGCTGGCGCGCCACTTCCGCGTCCAGCAGCATCGCCAACTCCATGTCCTCGGCGTGCAGATCCGCCATGCCTCGGCGCAACAGGTCAGCCTGATCCTGCAGGTGTACGGTATTGACTGCCATGGGGAGTGTCCTTTCCTTGGTCGCTGCGTAGCGGTTCGTCCTGAACCGTGGCGCTCAATTAAACAGGAAATTAAACATTTTCCAAATTAAATGTTCGCTTTTGTCCCCCTTTGCCGAGTAACTGGCCATTTGCCTTTCCGCCTGACAGGGTCGAGCATCTTGGGCTTTATTGTTAAGCCACGCGCGTGCAACACTTGCGCCCGCCGCAAAGCCTGAACGCCCTGGATGGGTACTTCAGTGCTGAAACAGCCTGCGTGGCGTCTTCAAGGATCAACGGTTTTTACTAAAGGGAAGTGGTGAGCACGTGATGCACAGACGAGAAAAAGCCGAGCACTTGAAGAGCAACATCAAGTACTTGATCAAGAGCCGCGGCGAGACCCAACTGTCGTTGTGCAGCGCGGCCGGCCTGACCCGCACCACGATCTACAACATCCTCGAAGGCAAGGTCGTCAACGTTCAACAGTCGACCCTGCGCAAGATTTCCGATTTTTTCGGCGTGTCTTACGAAGAAATCGAGACCATCGATTTTGAAGCCAAGGAAATCATCGAGAGCAGTGTGTCGCCCCAGGGCAATATGAACCCGGCAGCCGTGCCTGTGCTCAAGCAAAGCCAGGTCATGCAGCACCTGGACAAGCGCATCGGCGAACTGGCCACCCTCTTCCCGCTCACGTACTACTTCGGCGCGTCCCATAACCTGATCGGCGTGCAGTTGGAGCATCCCATCGCGGGTGTGAACGAGCCAGGTGACCTGCTGATCATCCAGAAGGGCTCATCGAGCGATGCCAAGGAAAAGCTGGTGTTCGACAAGGTCACTCAGGCGCTGTTGATCAGCCGTGAGGCCTGCGCCAACTCAGAACGCCTGTGTGTACTGGGCGATATCATTGAGGAGCGCTTCAATGACCACGCATGAAAGCGAGATAGAAAACAGCAAGTACAAACTGCTTGGCTTCGAAAATGACAAGAGCCTGGCCGTGATCATGATCATCGCCACGGGCAAGATCATCCGGGTCAAGTTGAGCGAAGTCATCAACAGCGAAATCATGGACAACTTAAATAAAATGGAAGTTAAAAACCTGTACAAGAAGTTCTATTCCCAAGGCGGCTCGGTGACCGCGTACGACCTCAATGACCGTAATGAAAACTCATGGATGATCTACATCATCCTGAACCTGCTGCTCTTCACTTTTTATATTTTCACCAGCATCGCCGCGACCAAACCGATCTACATCGAGTCACTCGACATCATCGTCACACCCGGCACTTTCCTGTATCCGTTGACCTTTTTGATCGTGGACCTGCTCAACGAAAACTTCGGCCTGAGACTCGCCAGAAAGGCCATTCTGTTTGCCTTTGCCAGCAACGCGATGATCATCATCCTGCTCTACGGCTCGACCTTCCTGCCCGGCCTGCCAGGTTGGAAGCTCGACGGTCCTTACAACGATGTGATCGTCCAGGTATCGTCGGTATTGATCGCCTCTTCGGTGTCGTTCCTGGTGTCGGAAAATATCAACTCGTATTTACTGTGCAAGATCAAAGAACTGACCAATTCCAAATACCTGTACCTGCGCATTTTCCTCAGTACGTTCTTTGCAGTGATTATCGACAGCTTCCTGTTCTGCTTCATCGCGTTCTACGGTGCCATGCAGACCAGCGACATCCTGAGCATGATCTATGTACAGATCGCGATCAAAGTCGGTTTTGCGTTCTTCAATATCCTGCCGGCCTACGGTGCGCGCTCGTTGTTCAAGCGCTACCTGACCGCCGCCACTGCCTGATGCGTAGCAGCTGTCGAGCCTTGTCGAGGCTCGACAGCTGCGTGTTGGAGGTCAGTTCAGCTGCAATTTCTGCTTAAGGCTCTGCATGACCGCTGCCTTGTTCTGCAGGTAGTCATTCAAGCCACGTGCACGCAGGTTGCACGCATCGCACTCGCCGCAGCCGGTGCCGATAATGCCGTTGTAGCAGGTCAGGGTCTGCTCGCGGACCAGGTCCAGTTGCTGGTGGTAATCCGCCAATGCCCAGGTCTCGGCCTTGTTCAGCCACATCAACGGGGTTTCCAGGCGTACGTCGTACTCCATGCCCAGCTTGAGCGCCTGGTTCAAGGCTTTGACGAACTCATCGCGGCAATCGGGGTAGCCGGAGAAGTCGGTTTCACACACGCCGGTGATGACCGTCTCGGCCTTGACCTGATACGCGTAGATGGCCGCCAGGGTTAAAAACAGAATATTGCGGCCCGGCACAAAGGTGCTCGGCAGGCTTTCGCCGGAGCTGTTCACGGTAGGCACCGGGATGTTGTCGCGGGTCAGGCTGCTGATCGCCAGTTCGTTGAGCAGCGACACGTCCATCACTTTGTGAACGGTGGCCCCCAGTTGCTTGGCCAACTGCCGGGCGACTTCGATTTCCGCCACATGGCGCTGACCGTAATCGAAGGTGATGCAGTGCACTTCGTCATACAGCGGCAGCGCCTGGATCAGGCAGGTGGTCGAATCCTGACCGCCACTGAACACCATAACGGCTTTTTTACTCATCACTTTGCTTCCTGCAGGGGTAGGGTTTGGTCGTAGTTTAAAGGTCACTCAATAAAAAACCCCGCGCTTCTTTCGAAGGCGGGGCCTTTTTATTACTCAGACACTCAGTGGGCGTAGGTCAGCAACAGCTCTTTCGGCACTTGGAAATCCAGGGACATCATCACGCTGAGCGCGGTGATGGTGAAGATCGAGAACACGAACAGCTTGCGCGCCCAGACGGTGTCGTCCACCGCCTTGTAGCCGGTCCAGGCCATGTACAACCAGTACATGCCCATGGCGGCGGCGACGGCAAGGTAGCTCATGCCGGCGTAGCCACTGAAGGTCAACATCAAGGTCGCCACGAGGAAGGCCAGGATGTAGAGCAGGATGTGCTTCTTGGCGACCTGGATGCCACGCTTGACCGGCAGGACCGGAATCGAAGCAGCCAGGTAGTCGTTGAAGCGGAAGATCGCGATGGCGTAGGAATGCGGCATCTGCCACAGGCTGAACATCACCAGCAGCACCAGCGCAGCCATGTCGAAGCTATTGGTCACAGCCACATAACCAATCACCGGCGGCATCGCCCCCGACAGACTGCCCACCAGCGTGCCGTGCACCGACTTGCGCTTGAGGTACAGGCTGTAGAGACCGACGTAGATGACAAAACCGATCACGGCAAACAACGCCGCCAGCGGGTTGGCCACCTGGTACAACAGGGCCACACCGGCAACACCCAGGACGGTCGCGAAGATCAGCGCCAGTTTCAGGGAAATCAGGCCCTGGACCAGCACGCGATTCTTGGTGCGCTCCATCTTGATGTCGATGTCACGGTCGATGCAGTTGTTGAACACACAGCCGGAAGCCACCACCAGGGACGTACCGATCATCGCAGCCAGGAAGATGGCCAGATCGACATGTCCCTTGGAGGCCAGGAAGAAACCGCCCGCCACAGAAAGCACGTTACCGAAAATGATCCCCGGTTTGGTGATTTGGATAAAGTGCTTAAGCGACATCGGGTCTTACCTCACTTCGCCATCATGAACGTATGGATGCTGAACATGATCCATATCGACAGGCCAACCAGCAGCAGGATTACTAAGCCTGCGAACACGAACGCAATCACGTTATCGCGCTGCTCTTTAGAGCGATCCAGGTGCAGGAAGTACACCAGGTGAACCAGAACCTGAATCACCGCGAACGCCAGTACGATCATCAAAGTGATCGACTTCGGCAGGGTCGGGTACATCACCAGACCGAACGGGATGAGCGTCAGGATTACCGACAGGATGAAGCCGATGGCGTACGACTTAACGCTGCCGTGGCTCGCATCATGGCTGTCATGGTCATGGGAGTGTGCATTAGCCATTACAGAGTCCCCATCAGGTAAACAACGGTGAAGACGCAGATCCAGACCACGTCCAGGAAGTGCCAGAACAGGCTCAGGCAGCTCAGGCGAGTCTTGTTGGTGTTGGTCAGGCCGTGTTTATTGACCTGATACATCATCACCGCCATCCACAGCAGGCCGGCCGTCACGTGCAGACCGTGGGTACCAACCAGCGTGAAGAACGCCGACAGGAAGCCGGAACGGTGCGGGCCGTAGCCTTCGGAGATCAGCAGGTGGAACTCGTTGATCTCCATGCCGATGAAGCCCAGGCCGAACAGGAAGGTCAGTGCCAACCAGCTCAGGACGCCTTTCTTGTTGCCCTTGTAGAAGGCCAACATGGCGAAGCCGTAGGTGATCGAACTGAACAACAGCAAGGCGGTTTCGCCGAGCACGTAAGGCAGTTCGAAGATGTCGTGGCCCGACGGGCCACCCGCAACGTTGTTTACCAGTACCGCGTACACCGCGAAGATCGACGCAAACAAGATGCAGTCGGTCATCAGGTAGAGCCAGAAACCGAAAACGGTCATCGGCCCCGAGTCGTGGTGATGGTCATCGTGCCCATGGTCATCGACATGGGCGTGTCCAGCATTGGTCACTAAGTTCGACATGGTTTAAGCCTGTTCCAACGAGGTTTCTACACGGTTGGCCGGGATTTTCTTCTCGGCGACCAGGCGAGCGTGCTGCTCGGCTTCGATGCGCTCGATCGTTTCGACCGGCACCATGTAGCCTTGATCATCACGTGCTGCGTGGACAATGAAGTAGCCGATGGTGCCCACCAGGCTCACGATTGCCAGCCACCAGATGTGCCAGATCATCGCGAAACCGAACACGGTCAACAGCGCACCCATCACCACGCCAGTAGCGGTGTTGCTTGGCATGTGGATCGGCTCGTAGTGCTTGGGCTTCTGGTACGCAGTACCGTCTTCCTTGGCTTCGGTGAACGCATCGATGGTGTTCGCAGTCGGGATCACGGCGAAGTTGTAGAACGGAGGTGGCGACGAGGTCGACCATTCCAGGGTGTGGCCATTCCATGGGTCGCCGGATTCGCAAGCGTTCTGCTTACGGTCACGGATGCTCACGTACAGTTGGATCAACTGGCAGGCAATACCCACAGCGATCATGAGTGCACCGAACATGGCGACGTACAGGTACGGCACCCACTCAGGGTTGGTAGTGGCGTTCAGACGACGGGTCATGCCCATGAAGCCCAGTGCATAGAGCGGCATGAACGCAACGAAGAAGCCCGAGATCCAGAACCAGAACGCAGCCTTGCCCCAGCCTTCGTGCAGCTTGAAGCCGAACGCTTTCGGGAAGTAGAAGCTGAAACCGGCGATGTAGCCGAATACCGCACCACCGATGATCACGTTGTGGAAGTGCGCGATCACGAACAGGCTGTTGTGCAGTACGAAGTCAGCACCCGGGATGGCCAGCAGTACGCCGGTCATGCCGCCGATGGCGAAGGTCACCATGAAGCCCAGGGTCCACAGGACCTGGCTGGTGATGCGCAGACGGCCGTGGTAGATGGTGAACAGCCAGTTGAATAGCTTCACCCCCGTCGGGATGGAAATCAGCATCGTCGCCAGGCCGAAGAAGGCGTTGACGCTGGCCCCCGAACCCATGGTGAAGAAGTGGTGCAGCCACACCATGAAGCCCAGTACGGAGATTGCGCCCGATGCGTAGACCATCGAGTGGTGACCGAACAGGCGCTTGCCGGTAAAGGTCGAGATCACTTCGGAGAAGATACCGAACGCTGGCAGGATCAGGATGTACACCTCAGGGTGACCCCATGCCCAGAACAGGTTCACGTACATCATTGGATTGCCACCAAGTTCATTGGTGAAAATGTGGAAATCCAGGTAACGGTCAAGCGACAGCAGCGCCATGGTAGCGGCCAGGATCGGGAACGACGCCACGATCAGGACGTTGGCCCAGGTGCAGGTCCAGGTGAAGATCGGCATGTCCATCAGTTTCATGCCAGGGGCGCGCATTTTCAGGACGGTGGCCAGGAAGTTGACCCCCGTCAGCGTCGTCCCGAGTCCTGATAACTGTAGCGCCCAGATGTAGTAGTCCACACCCACGCCAGGGCTGTACTGGATGCCCGACAATGGCGGATACGCAACCCAACCGGTCTTGGCGAATTCGCCGACCCCCAGGGAAACGTTGATCAGCACCACGCCGGAAACCAGCAGCCAGAAGCTCAGGGAGTTCAGGAACGGGTAGGCAACGTCACGCGCACCGATCTGCAGCGGCACTGCAAGGTTCATCAGGCCGGTGAAGAAAGGCATCGCCATGAAGATGATCATGATCACACCGTGGGCGGTGAAGATCTGGTCATAGTGTTCAGGCGGCAGGTAGCCAGGCGAACCTTCGGTGGCCATGGCCAACTGGGTACGCATCATGATGGCGTCGGCAAAACCACGCAGCAGCATGACCATGGCAACGATGATGTACATCACGCCGATTTTCTTGTGGTCGACCGACGTCAGCCACTCGGTCCACAGGTAGGTCCACTTCTTGAAATAAGTGATTGCTGCAAACAGTGCCAGACCACCCAGCGCGATCATGGCGATGGTAATCATCACAATCGGCTCGTGGAACGGGACCGCATCCCAACTTAATTTACCAAACATCGTTTACTCCTCTGCCCCAGCAGTTGAATGCGAGCCGGTGTCAGAACCTTCAACCGCGGCCACTTCTTTCTTCTCGTGCTTGACCGGCTTGCCTGGCTTCATACCTTCGTACTTGTCGACGATTTTCTGAAACAGGTTCGGCTCATACGCGGAGTACAGGGCGACAGGGTTGTTCTGACTTGGTTTGGTCAGGGCGTCGTATTCAGCTTGATCAAGCTGTTTAGGTGCGGCCTTGACTTCGGCTACCCAGGCGTTGAAATCTTCCTGGCTCGTCGAGATCGCTTTGAATTTCATGCCGGTGAAGCCAGCGCCGCTGTAGTTCGCGGAGATGCCTTCCATTTCAGCTTTTTCGTTGGCGATCAGGTGCAGTCGGGTCTGCATGCCTGCCATCGCGTAGATCTGACCGCCCAGGGCAGGGATGAAGAACGAGTTCATCACGGCGTCGGAGGTGATCCGGAAGTTAAGCGGGGTGTTCTCAGGGAAGCGAATCTGGTTAACCGTGGCGATACCCAGGTCCGGGTAGATGAACAGCCACTTCCAGTCCAGCGCGACCACTTCGATGTTGATCGGCTTGACGTCGGACTCCAGCGGACGGTACGGGTCCAGCTCGTGGGTCGACTTATAGGTGATGTAACCCAGGGCGATGATGATGAGGATCGGGACCAGCCACACCGCGATTTCGATCTTGGTGGAGTGCGACCACTTAGGCGCGTAGGTCGCGCTGGTGTTCGACGCGCGGTATTTCCAGGCGAAGGCAAAGGTCATGATGATCACAGGCACCACGACCAACAGCATCAGCAGGGTGGCAGTGATGATCAGGTTTCGTTGATCCAGACCGATCTGTCCTTTTGGGTCCATCAAGGTCCACTTGCAGCCTCCCAGCATTAACATCATGCCAAGCAGCGGCAAAAAGCCTAGTAATCGGGGGTACCTGTTTTTACTCATCTCACGACCTCTAAAGCAGCTTGCGCAATGCAGTTGGGTTTTGATCGCCAACACTTCACCCTGCCAAGGGTTGGCATTTCTCTTCGATTGAATAAGAGCCTGCCCGGCACGCCATATAACGGAGCGTTTCACGGACCTGCGGTGAGTTCTTATTCGATTTCGTGGTTAAAGGCCTTATTACAGACCAATTCCCTTTGGTGCGGATAGTTGAAAGGCTGCCGGAACCTTGGGGTCGCACAGAGCCGTCCATCTGCCCCTCGACCGCTCCAGTGCTCAAAGATTGAGCAGCACCGGACATTCAGTGCGGGCGATTGTAGTTAGCTAGCGATGTATAAACCATGTCTTATAAAGAAATAATTTTTATCGATTACAGCAATAATCCTTCACCAATATTGCAATGGTTCGCGATCTTATCGCGTTCGATTCTCAACAAAAACCAAAAAAATTGCCGTGTTATAGGGCAAACCGTCACAGCCCTTACCCCCCGTAAGGGCCTACGAAACCTATGCAACCCCCCATAAAACAAGGCATTCGGACATCACTCAAAGCCTTGTACGACGTGAGGTACGTGGCGGCGTCCAAACCACGAACTGACAGCACATCCTGGAGGCTTTTTGCAAATTTAAGCGCTGGTTTGGCGGGTCAGGAACGTCCTGCGGCGGCTTCCGTGTGACAACATGTCGCACACTGCGCGCAGCCAAAATTGTCCGGCGTCACGCTCTGTTCACAAAAGCCTACATGCAAAAACGCCCCGGCCTTCCTTGAAGAAAGACCGGGGCGTTTCACTGATGGGTTCAGCCTTTGTGGCGGCGATTGCGATAGATGCCCAGGGGCACCAGGATGACCGTCAGCACGAACGCCACCAGCGCCCATTGCGCCAGGGACAGGCCCAGCACCGGCGGGTATGGGGTGCTGCAGAAACCGTCGACCTGGAAGCCCAGTGGGAAGACCTTGGCCAGGGGCAGGTCGTCGACGATAGGTTGCAGTACATCGACGCCGCAGCTCACCTGCGGGAAGAACTGGGTGTACACATGGTGACCGGCCGCAGCCACCCCACCGAGAGCGCTGAGTACCACCAGGCCTTCGAACAGCGTGAGGGCGCCCTTGGTGCGCATGGCGGCACCGATGAACGCGAAGATCGCAATCAACAGCAAGGCATAGCGTTGCAGGATGCACAACGGGCACGGCGCCTCGCCCAACACCACCTGCATGTACAACGCCCCACCGATCAGCGCCAGGCAGATGATGCCCAGCAACACCAGAAAGCGCCGCTCCCTGCCTAAACGCAATTCGTCACTCATCCCCGTATCCCTTTGTTTGGTTGTGCCAATGGCCGCAAGTTTACACACAGAGAGTGGTTTAAACAGAGAGGGGTTAACAGGGGATTAATCGAGAGGAACAGAGATCCAAATGTGGGAGAGGCGAGCCCCCGCCCACATTATTTTGAACAGTGTGAACCTTCAGGTCCTATTCCAAGGCAGCCGCCGGGCCGAAGAATTCGTAGCGGCTTTGTTTCTCGGGTACGCCCAGGGCCTTGAGGTGGCGCTTGATCGCCGCCATGAAGCCTTTAGGTCCCAGGAAGTACGCGTCCAGGTCACGCTGCTCCGGCAACCATGCGGCCAGTTGCTCCTGGCTCAACAGACCGACTTTATCCGCCGCCGGGCTCACGCCATCGTCCTCGGCATAGCAATAAAAGCGCTTGAGCTGCGGGTGCTTGGCTGCCAGGCCGTCGACCCAGTCACGGAACGCATGCACCCCGCCATTGCGCGCGCAGTGGATAAAGTGCACCGGACGCTGGGTGGCCAGTGCGGCCTCCAGCATCGGCAAGGTTGGGGTGATCCCTACCCCGCCGCTGATCAGCACCAGCGGCTTATCGCTGGCCGCCAGGGTGAACTCGCCCGACGGCGGAAACAGGTCAATCGTCGCACCGACCTGCAACTGGTCATGCAGGTGATTGGAAACCCGCCCGCCGGCCTCGCGCTTGACGCTGATGCGGTATTCACCCCCATCACTCAACGCCGACAGCGAGTAGTTGCGGCGCACTTCCTCACCGTCGAGCACCAGCCTCATGCCGATGTATTGGCCCGGCGCGGCCGCGAGGATCGCCCCGTTGTCCGCCGGCGCGAAATAGAAGGAAGTGATCTCGGCGTTCTCCTCCACACGCTTGACCAGGGTAAACGCCCGCGCACCGCGCCAGCCGCCGGGGGCCTGGGCTTTCTCTGTGTAAATAGCGGCTTCGGCACCGATCAGGATGTCCGCCAGTTGGCCGTACGCGGCGCCCCAGGCATTCATCACCTCAGGGGTGGCGATCTCACTGCCCAGCACCTCGGAAATCGCCCGCAGCAAGCAAGCGCCCACGATCGGGTAATGCTCCGGCAGGATCTGCAAGGCGACGTGCTTGTTGATGATCTTCGCCACCAGGTCGCCCAGTTGGTCGAGCTGGTCGATATGCCGCGCGTACATCAATACGCCATTGGCCAGGGCGCGGGGCTGGTCACCGCTGGCCTGGTGAGCCTGGTTGAACAGCGGGCGAACCTCAGGGTACTCGGAGAGCATCATGCGGTAGAAATGGGTGATCAGCGCTTCGCCGCCGCTTTCCAGCAGGGGCACGGTGGATTTGACGATGGCACGGTCTTGGGCACTAAGCATGGGAGCCTCCTGGGCTTCTTTACTGATTGCCCTTAGCTACTCAGTATTCATGCCAACTTATAAATCCTTTAATTTCAATAAGTTGAACATTATGTAGTCAGTATGACCTCCTACACCTTATAGTCATATGGACTACAAGGAGTCATTATGACTGCACACTCGCTGCTCACCACCCTGCTGCCGCTGGTCGCCGACCTGTCGCGGGAACTGCCCGAAGGCGAACGCTATCGACGCCTGCTGCAAGCCATGCGCGCCCTGTTGCCGTGTGATGCGGCCGCCCTGCTGCGCCTGGACGGCGAGTCGCTGGTGCCGCTGGCGGTGGATGGCTTGAGCGCAGACACCCTGGGCCGCCGCTTCAAGGTCAGCGAACATCCGCGCTTCGCCGTGTTGCTCAGCAGCCCCGGGCCCACACGCTTTGACAGTGACAGCGAATTGCCCGATCCCTACGACGGCCTGGTCGATGGCGTGCACGGCCACCTGGAAGTCCACGACTGCATGGGCTGCCCGCTGTTTGTCGACGATCTGCCCTGGGGCCTGTTGACCCTGGACGCGCTGGACACCGAACGCTTCGAACGGGTGGAACTGGACGCCCTGCAAGCCTTCGCCAGCCTCGCCGCCGCCACGGTCAACGTGGCCGAACGTATCGAACGCCTGGCGTTGCGCGCCGAAGACGAACACCAGCGCGCCGAAATCTACCGCCAGGCCAGCGGCCAGCAGCACAAGGAAATGATCGGCCAGAGCAAAACCCACAAGCGCCTGGTGGAGGAAATCAAGCTGGTGGGTGGCAGCGACCTCACGGTGCTGATCACCGGCGAAACCGGGGTGGGCAAGGAACTGGTGGCCCAGGCCATTCACGCGGCGTCGTCCCGGGCGGACAAACCGCTGATCAGCCTCAACTGCGCGGCCCTGCCGGAAACCCTGGTGGAAAGCGAGTTGTTCGGCCATGTGCGTGGCGCCTTTACGGGCGCGCTGAATGAACGGCGCGGCAAGTTCGAGCTGGCCAATGGCGGCACGCTGTTTCTGGACGAAGTGGGCGAACTGTCCCTGAGCGTGCAGGCCAAGCTGCTTCGGGTGCTGCAAAGCGGCCAGTTGCAGCGCCTGGGCTCGGACAAGGAACACCAGGTGGACGTGCGCCTGATCGCCGCCACCAACCGCGACCTCGCCGATGAAGTGCGCAACGGCCGCTACCGCGCCGACTTCTACCATCGCCTGAGCGTGTACCCGCTGCAAGTGCCGGCCCTGCGCGAGCGCGGGCGTGATGTGTTGCTGCTGGCCGGCTTCTTCCTCGAGCAGAACCGCTCACGCATGGGCCTGGGCAGCCTGCGCCTGACCAGCGATGCCCAGGCGGCGCTGCTGGCCTATAACTGGCCGGGCAATGTGCGGGAGCTGGAACATTTGATCGGACGCAGTGCGCTGAAAGCCCTGGGTAACTGTCGCGAACGCCCGAAGATTCTGAGCCTGAGTGCCCAGGACCTGGATTTGCCCGACGTCAGCACGCCAATGATCGAAGCACCGGCAGAAGCAGCCCTGGCCGTCACCGGTGACCTGCGCCAGGCCACCGAGGACTACCAGCGCCAAGTCATCAACGCCTGCCTGGAACGCCACCAGCACAACTGGGCCAGCGCCGCCCGCGAACTGGGCCTGGACCGCGCCAACCTCGGCCGGATGGCCAAGCGTTTAGGGCTCAAATAAACCAGACAACTCGGTCAAATGTGAGAAATGCAGGAAATGTGGGAGGGAGCTTGCCCCCTCCCACACTAGACCTGCTTTGCCTGAAGGATCGGATTCACCGGCTGAGCCACCTTGGGCTTACGAAACACCAACACATTCCCCAGCATCACCAGTACCAACCCCGCCAACGCCGGCGCGGTCCACTGGTAGCCTTCGGCAAACGCCGACACATTCAGCGCCACCACCGGGAACAGCACCGTGCAATACGCCGCACGCTCCGGCCCCATGCGCCCGACCAACGTCAGGTAAGCGGTAAAACCGATCACCGACCCCGGAATCACCAGGTACCACAACGCACCGATGTACCGTGCGCTCCAGTCCATCTCAAACGGAATACCGCGCACCACGCAGTAGGTCGCCAGCATCAACGAACCATACAACATGCCCCAGGCATTCGTGGTCAGCGGCCTCAGACCGGCCTTCTGCTGCAGGCTCGAGAGCATATTGCCCGCCGAGAAACACATCGTCCCCAGCAACGCCAACCCCAACCCCAGCAAGGTCTGCGGGCTGGCGGTATGCCCCACCAGTTCCGGCCAGAACAGCAGGCCCAAGCCGGCCAAGCCCAGGCTACCGCCCATCAACACATTGCGTGCCACCCGCTGGCCGAAAAACACCCGGGCGTTCAGCGCATTCCACAGCGTGGCCGTGGAAAACACCACCGCCACCAGGCCGCTGGGGATCCATTGGCTGGCGGTGAGAAAGCACATGAAGTTGACACAAAACAGGCACAACCCCTGGGCCAGGCAGATAAGGTGCCCGCGCCGGTTCATCACCTGCAACTTGCGACTGACCAGCAGCAACGCAAACAACACCAGGGCCGCCAGGCCGAAGCGGTAGACGATGGACACGGGAATCGCCACCACGCCAAGCTGCCATTTGAGGGCGATCCAGGTGGTGCCCCAGATCAGCACGGTAAGTAGATACAGGGAAAGGTTCATAGCGGGCTCCATCGATTGAGCCACAGTGTCGCCTTCAACCCGGGCAAGGCTCTTGCACAATCTTGCGCTTTTGTCGGGCGATGGGATCACAGCGCCAGCCTCGCGGAGTAGGATGCAAGGCGTCGGAGAACACACACCATGCCAGACCTGGAATCCCTGCAAGTCTTCCAAGCCCTTAACCGCTCGCCCAACGCACGCCTGGAAGCCTGCGCCGAGCTCGGTGACGGCTTGTCTGCGGCCTTGTGGAGCAACCATCACGATTCCCAGGACTACCAGGCGCCCAGCCATCACACCTTGTCCTGCTATGTCGGTGGCGGCACCGGCACGTTTCGGCGCGACCGGCCGGGCACCAAGGGCGGCCCCGACAAGCTGTGCATCCTGCCTGCCGAGCACCAATCGGCCTGGGTGATCAACGGTGAAATCCGCCTGGCCCACGTGTATTTCAGCCCGGAACAATTTGCCCTGGGCTGCGTTACCCTGCTTGATCGCGAACCGCGCGCGCTGGAACTGCGGGAAAGTACCTTCCTGGAAGACCAGCGCCTGGCCCGACGCTTCCACCAGTTGATCGCCCTCAACTGGGACGAACCCGCCGAACGCCTGCTCACCAGCAGCCTCGCCCATGAAATGCTCAGCCACACCCTGCTCAGCCAGGTGGGCGCCCGCGAAGGCCTGCGGTTGAAAGGCGGGCTGGCCGCCTACCAACGACGGTTGCTGGTGGACTACATCGACCAGCACCTGGAAGACCCCATCAGCCTTGGGCAACTGGCTGGGTTGTGCGCGTTGTCGGAGTACCATTTCGCCCGGATGTTTCGCCAGAGTTTCGGCCTGCCGCCCCATCAGTACCTGCTGGCGCGCCGGCTGACCCGCGCGCAAAACCTGCTGCGTGGCGGCGCCCTGCCGTTGGGCGAGATTGCCCTGCTGTGTGGTTTCTCCAGCGCCAGCCACTTTACCCATCGCTTCCGCCAGGCCATGGGCGCCACGCCCGGCGAATACCGTCAGGCGTTCATCTAAACCATCAGGCCCAAGGTCTTGGCCTTGGCCACCGCCTGGGTGCGCCGCTCCACGCCGAGCTTGCTGTGAATGCGCCGTGCGTGGGTCTTGACGGTGTGCAGGGAGATAAACAGGCGGTCGGCAATCTCCAGGTTGGAACTGCCGAGGGCGATCAGTTGCAGCACTTCCAGTTCGCGCTGGCTCAAGGGGTTTTCCACCGTGCCGGAGGTTGATGCCTGAGGCTCCAGGCCCAGCTCACTCAGCAGTCCCGGCGCGCGCAGACGCAGTTCGCGAATCGCTTGCTGCACCTGGCAACGCCCGGCCAGTTCCAGGCCGGCTTGCAGCGAGCGGCGCGCCAAGGCCGGATCACCCAGCTGCCAGGCGACTTCGCCCAGCACCAGGTGCAGTTCGATTTCCAGGCACAGCATGCCGCGCTGATGGGTGGCTTGCAGCAACGCGTGGAGCCGTTCCAGCGGTTGCTCGGCGCAGCCCAGCTTCACCTCCGCCAGCACCAACAGGTATTCAAGACGCGGGATCAGTTCCAGGGTGGCCGGCGGTGCTTGTTTGGCCTGGGGCCCACGGAAGTGACGCAGCACGCGGCGCACCGCTTCCACGGTCAATTCGGCGCGCCCCTGCTGCAACCAGAAATGCCCGCTGACCAACAGCAGCACCGCGCGGTACACCGTGTCCGGTACCTGGCGTTGCTGCATCAGCCGCTCGGCCTCACGCAACTGGACAAAGGCCTGGGCGTAATCGCCACGGTTGGCAGCCAACAGTGCCAGGCCGAGAAAGCCGTAGAGCACGCGCTTGTCCTGGCTGTGCAGGCACATCTTCAAGCCCGTGTCGAAACACTCGGCGGCCAGGCTGTCCTGGCCCTGGCGCAAGGCCAGGTGCCCGCGTCGCAAGGCGATACGCCCCACCAAGGGGCCGGCCTTGAGCCGCTGTTCAAGCAACATGGCCTGTACATTTTCCAGCAGGCTCTGGGCCCGGTACGGTGCCCCGCGCTGTTCCAGCAGTTGAGCGTGATCCAGCTCAAGCAGCGCCTCCAGCAACAACGAACCCTGGGCGCGCGCCAGGCACAGCGCTTCGCGGTTCAGGCGTTGGGCCACGTCCAATTCGCCGCGCAACAAGGCTTGCTGGGTCAGGCCCGACAGGCACATCAGCCGCGAGGTCCACGCGCTGTCGGGCAAGGCCTGCAGCGCCTCCAGAAAATGCAGGCGCGAGCCCTCGGCATCGCCGCCCAGGTGCAGCAGCCAGCCCCATTGCGCCTGCCAGCGCGCCAATAAATACCGCTGCTGCGCCGCCGTCGGTTGCGGGGCAAACCGGGCCAGTTGATCGATGCACACCGCTGCCTGCTCGAAGCGCCCGGCAAACAGCAACGCCGCCGTCACCAGCCCCACCAGTTGTGCCGAGCCGAGCATCAACTCATCGCCATGCTGCTCATGCAGGTGCAACAGCAAGACGGCGTTCTGCTGGCGGAACAGGTCCTCGAAACTGAAATGCTGCAACAGACTCACTGCCATTTCATATTCTTCGGCCAGCAGCGCCTGTTCGAAGGCGGCCTGCCAGTCCTGTTCGGCGCAGAACCATTGGCAGGCGCGGCGATGCCAGGAGCGTTTGGCCGGCCAGGGCTCGTTTTGCATCAACTGCGCCAGGGGCGGAAAAACCTGCAGCCAGTCGGTGTCTTCCCACGGCTGGATAAAGGCGCCGAGCACCTGCAGATCCCTCAGGTACTGGTCACCGTCACCCGCGCCGAACAAGTGCTCGCACAGGCCGGCGTTGAAGCGCGGCAGATGGGCCAGCACGCGCCAGGCCTCCGCCAGCTCCGGCGGCAATGTGCTGAACAGTTCGTGTTGCAGGTAGTCGAGCAAGGTCTTGTCGGGGTGCCCATCCCCCAGCAGGGCGATGCGCACGCCCGCGCACCAACCGGCGCTGAACTGCTGCACGCTGTCGACCGAATGCCCGGGGGCATGGCTGAGCAGTTGCTGGATTTCCCCAGGGCTGAAGACCAGTTCGGCGCCACATTCGAGCAACTCATCGTCGAGCAGCAGGCGCGGCCAGTTGCACGCCGGTCGCCGCCGTGCGCCCAGCCACCAGGTCAGGGCCGGGCTGCTGGCGGTGAGCAGGCGGTCGAGCAAGGCGTCGGTGTCGGGCGTGGGCAAGCGGCAAAAATCATCGAGGAACAGCCACGCCGAGGCCTGCCAGCGGCTGAGGTCGAGCAGCAAGGTGGTTTCATCGGTAAACGTCAGGCCCAGGTTTTGCGCCAGCCGCAGGCACAGATCGAGGGGGCTGAGCACCGCGCCATTGAGGGGCAACCAGTACACCTGGCAACCCGCAGGCGCCTGCAACGCACATTCGGCGAGCAGCGCGCTCTTGCCACTGCCGCCGGGGGCGCAGAGTAATTTGACCCTGGCCTGGTCCGTCAGCAACGGCTCGGCCAGGCGTGGGCGCAGCAAATGGTGAGCGGACAGCCGGGGCATGAATCCAGGACGGTCCAGGCAGCGTGTCATGGCAGTCATTGCTGCATCCTGCTTTTTTATTGTTATGCAACCTGATGCTTACCCTAGTCCTGTGGCGGGTGGTTGTTGAAGAAGTATTCAGCGGGGTGATTGAAGGCCATGCACAGAACCCCATGTGTACAAAACCCACTGTGGGAGGGGGCTTGCCCCCGATGAGGGACTGTCAGTCACTGGATTGGTTGACTGATACACCGCCATCGGGGGCAAGCCCCCTCCCACATTTGATTGCATTTCATATTGGGATCAGCGCACGCCTTCAGCCCTCAACGCCGCCGGGGTGTAGTCCGCTGCCTTGGCCGCAAAGCCGAACACGAAGCTGCTCTTCTCTTCGTTCTTCATGCCCAGTGCGATGTAGCGCCCAGCAATGATGTCGTACAGGGTCTCGACGGTGTAGGCCGGCACCTGGTGGTCGTAGTAGAACTGCGCATGGCCTTCGGCGACGCGCCACAGTTGGCCACGACCGTCGTAGTGATCCACCAGCGCGACTTGCCAGCTGTCTTCGTCGATGTACATGTGGCGCTTGGCGTAGATGTGCCGCTCGCTCGGCTTGACCGTGCCGACCACTTCCCACACGCGGTGCAGTTCGTAACGGGTCAGGTCCTGGTTGATATGACCGGCCTTGATGATGTCGTCGTACTTGAGCGACGGCGAATCGAGCTTGTAGCTGTTGTAGGGGATGTACATCTCTTTCTTGCCCACCAGCTTCCAGTCATAGCGGTCGGGGGCGCCGGAGAACATGTCGAAGTTGTCGGTGGTGCGCAGGCCGTCGGATGCGGTGCCCGGGCCATCATAGGACACTTGCGGCGCGCGGCGCACGCGCCGCTGGCCGGCGTTGTAGATCCAGGCCAGGCGTGGCTCCTTTACCTGGTCGAGGGTCTCGTGCACCAGCAGTACGTTGCCCGCCAGGCGTGCCGGGGCGGTCACCGATTGCTTGAAATAGCTCAGCACGTTGGCCGCCTTGGCCTGGTCGATATCGGGAATCGCCTGGGGCACCGCCACTTCCTCCTCGAAGCGGATCGGCGTGTAGCTGCCATTGGTCTGCGGGGTGGCCTGGGTGATGATGCGGCGCAGGTTGCCACCGTGGTAGCGGGTGATGTGGTTCCACAGCACTTCCACGCCATTCTTGGGAATCGGGAACGCGTAGTAACGGTTACCGGTGAAGTTTTCCAGGCCGTTGCCGTCGTTGATCGTCTTGACGTTCAGCGCGCTGCGCTTGATCGACTCGTAGATGTCCGGTGGCAGGTTGACCGTACGGTGGCTCGGGTACACCGGGATCTTGTAGGTCTCGGGGTAGCGCTTGAACATCGCCACCTGGCCGTCGGAGAGTTTGTCCTTGTACTTGTCCACCGTGGCGGCGGTGATCACGAACAGCGGTTTTTCATTGGCGAACGGGTCGGCGAGGAAGCCTTTGCTGTCTACCGCGCCGGCGTTTTTCGGGATACCGCCGGTCCAAGCCGGGATCGAGCCATCGGCGTTGCCGGCTTTTTCGGCGCCGACCGGTGTCAGGGTGGTGCCCAGCTTGGCCGCCTCTTCCGGCGACACCGCCGCCATCACGTGGGAAGCCAACAGGCTGAGGGCCAATACTGCAATTGTCTTACGCATGGATTCTTGTCCTTCTTTTTTAAGCCAAATCAGAAGTTCACGCCGAAGCTGAGGGCGAGGAAGTCGCGGTCGGTCAGGGTGTTGTAGTCGCCGCCAAAGAAGTCGGTGTAGCTGAGGCTGGCGGTGTAGGTGCTGCGATAGTCCGCATCCACGCCGACGCTGATGGCCTTGGCGCCTTTATTGAAGATCCCGTTGGGCCCGTAGCCGGCCACGTCATGGGACCAGGACAGGTTGGGCTTGAGGTTCACCCCGGCAATCGCATTGTTGTAGTCGAGGATCGCCCGCGCGCGGTAGCCCCAGGAGGTGGAGGTGACGAAACCGTCGGTGTCACCCTGGAAACCATAGGCGCCGTACACCGAGTCGCGGCCGTAACGCAGCTTGGATTTATCCTCCAGGCCGGCCACATGCACCACGGCCGCTTCGCCCACCAGGGTCAGGCGTTCAGCGCCCAGTACCTGGTCGAAGAACTGGGTCATGGTGCTTTGGATCTGGGTGATTTCCTTGCGGCGGTAGCCCTTGTTGTCGGCGCCGAAGGAGGAACGGATCGGCGATGCCGCATTGCCGGCAATCGGGTTGATCAGGGCCAGGGTCAAGTCAGTGGTGTTGAGCTGCACCGGTGCATTCGGGCGGTAGCTGATCTCGCCGGTCCACGCCGTGCCGGTGGGCAAGGTGGTGGAGAAGCTGGCGCCGAACAGGCGGATGTCTTCCGGATAGTCGAGGTAGTACTGGCCACGGCCAAGCATGGTGCTCTGGGCCAGGGCCGAACCGAAGCCCGCCGGAGCGGCCGCCGCGATACCACCGATGGTCGCCAGATTGGTGTTGGCGGTAATCGTGCCCACAGTCGGGGTGCGGCTGTGGTAGTTCATGAAGTACAGGCCGTACTCCGTGTCATCGCCCAGCCAGCGCAAGGCTGCACCGAATTGGCCGGAGTCCCGTGCATCGCGGTCACCGGCACGCTGCACCACCACGCCTTCGCGGGTCACCACAAAGCCTTGGCCGCGAGCCGCTGCGATCGGTTGGAGCGGTGCAATCGCCGGACTACCCACCGTGTAGTTGCCGGTGCAGCCATCCGCCGCCACGTCATTGCCAAAGAAGGTGCCGCAGTTATCCAGCACCGTCTGGTCCCACTCCAGCTGGTAGAAGCCTTCCACGGTCAGTTGGTTGGTCAGGCTCTGGGACGCAAACAACATGTTGACCGGGATCAGCCCTTCCTTGATCTCGGCACCGGGCCGACGGAACGCCGACACGTCAATCGGGTTGATGCTGTTGATGGAGTTGCCGATGAAGGTACTTTCGCCCCAACTGACCACCTGCTTGCCGGCACGCACGGTGCCCGGCAGGTCGCCCAGGGAGTAGTTGTGGTAGACGAACGCATCGAGGATCTGCGCACCGCTGGACTTGGCGCCTTCCTTGCGGTTGTGGTCGCTGATCTGCTTGAACTCGCGGTCTTCGTCCTTGAGTTCGAAGTCGTACCAGTACTTGCCGCGCACGAACACACCGGTGTCGCCGTACTTCAGCTCCAGGTCATGCAGGCCTTTGAAGATCTTGGAGAAGGTCTCACCCTTCTTGAAGTTGAGACGCCCGTCATCCCCCGTGGAAGCCTGGCCCGTGCCACCATTGACGGTGCCCACGAGCTTTTTATCGGCATCGCGCATGCCCCAGCTCGAGCCGACCGACAGCGAGGAGTCGAATTGCCCTTCGATCTCGCCGATGTTGAAGGAAACAGCCTGTGCCTGGGCACAGCAACCCAACGCAACCGCAGCGGCCAGCGCCTGTGGCGTGAAGATGGCGCGCATTGTTGTTTTTGTCATGCGTCTTCCCCGGTGAGTGACAGAAGGCCTCACCCTACTGCCGCGCATCAGGAGCGATAAGCGCACCAAGGAGGGATTCGCTCTATCGCTCGAAAGGATGACAAGCCGCTCTGGCCGGGGTGCGGGCAGCCCCATGGATTGGGTGGATGGCGGGCTATCAGGGGAATGGATGGCTTGCCCTGAAACTGTTGCGCTTTCAGTAACAGTCCTTGTCATGAATCGGGATTACTCATTTTGTAACAACCGACTATTCTTGCCTGGCTTTCAGGGCAAACAGCCCGCTTCCCCCTCGGGAAGAACAGCCAGACTTGAATGGATTGATGCCTGTTTTCAATCTGTTACCTGTGTTCACTGACGTTGATTTGTCGCTCCTTGATCCAACGTCTGACTTCAGCCGCTGCGTTTGCAGCGGCTTTTTTTTGCCTGAAATAAAACGGGGCGCCATCAGCGCCCCGTGGGATTCAAGCTTTTTCAAGCAACGATCACAGGCTGTACTTCTGCAAGTTCGCCATCATCTCCTTCAGCGCTTCGATGTTGTCGGTGGGGTGGGCTGCGCCTTCAAAGTCGCAGATCTGCGCCCAATGCGCCGCCACGTCATCGGGGGAGAACCCGGCTTCAGGGTCGAAGCCTACGCCCAGGCTGCGTTCCCAGCGGGTCTTGCCGATCCAGCCGCCACCCACCTCGAACAGCCCGGACGTTTCCTGGCACGCTTCGCTGCCCAGGTACACCACCAGCGGGCTGACCAGTTCCGGCTTGAGGCGCTCGAACACTTGCGGCGGGATCAGGCCTTCGGTCATGCGCGTACCGCCGGTAGGGGCGATCGCATTGACCAGGATGTTGTTCTTGCGCCCTTCCAGGGCCAGGGTGCGGGTCAGGCCGTACAGCCCGAGCTTGGCCATGCCGTAGTTGGACTGGCCGAAATTGCCGTAGATGCCCGAGGTGGACGCGGTGAAGATCACCCGGCCGTAGCCTTGCTCACGCAGGTGGGGCCAGGCGGCGCGGGTGACTTTGTAGGCGCCTTCGACATGCACGCGGTAAACCAGGTCCCAGTCGGCGTCGTCCATTTTGTGGAAGGTTTTGTCACGCAGGATGCCGGCGTTGTTGACCACTACGTCGACGCGACCGAAAACGTCGAGGGCGTTCTGGACGATTTTGTCACCGTCGGTGACAGAGTCATGGTTGGCCTCGGCGACACCGCCCGCAGCACGAATCTCGGCGACCACCCGGTCGGCGGCGGAGGCATTGGCGCCCTCGCCCTGGGTAGAACCGCCGAGGTCGTTGACCAGGACCTTGGCCCCGTGCCTGGCGAACAGCAGCGCATGGGCCCGGCCCAATCCGCCGCCGGCACCGGTGACGATCACGACCTTATCCTGGAACTGCACTGACTCACTCATACCAAACTCCGCTGGCGACAATGGGAATGGTTCGAGTGTCCGGCAACGCGCCTGCGGTCACAATAAATACGGCGGAGTCTGAATGGTGCTCGATAAGGCTGGGGGATGATGACTCGTCTCTCTGTAGGAGCGAGCTTGCTCGCGAAAAATCCCAGAGCGCCGCGTGGTGTCAGGATTCCCACGTTATCGTTGACGATTTTCGCGAGCAAGCTCGCTCCTACAGAAAAGGATTCGGGATCAGGAATAGGCCACTTGCGAGGCCGGCTGCCCGAGCCGATCACGAAAGGCCTGGTAGTGCCTGAGCACCTGCACCGGCGCCTCGATCTGCGGGTAGTGGCCGATATTGGCCAGCAACACCGTGTCGGCGTCGGGCACCAGTTGCTGGTAACGCTCGACCATATGCGCGCCGGAGATCGGGTCCACTTCGCCGTCGATCACCCGCAACGGCACTTCGGCGCGCTGCATCGCGCCGACCCAGCGATCACGCAGGCGACGGCGCTGGGGGACGTAGGCGATCAGTTTGTGCAGGATGCGCGTGCCGCCGTTGGCATTGATCAGGCTCCAGAAATCATCCAGCGCACTTTCACTGGGGCGGGTGTCGGGGCCGAATATCTGGCCGAAGCTGTCAGACAGGGCACTTCGCCCGAAGGCGCGGCCGATCATCCAGCCCAGGGGGCTGAGCAAGAGTTTTTGCACCAGCGCCAGGCGATGGGTTTCGGGGAACAACCCGCCATTGAGGAACACACAGCTGGCCATCTCAAACCGGCCTTCGTAGTGCCGGGCCAGGAGTTCCTGGGCGACGCTATCACCGTAGTCGTGGGCCAACACATGCACCGGCTGTTCCACCCGCAAGTGTTCGAGCAGGGCCTGTTGCAAGTCAGCCTGTTCCAGCAGGCAGTAATCGTGGTCCAGCGGCTTGGCCGAGTCACCGAAGCCGAGCATGTCGCAGGCGATCACCAGGTGCCGCTGGGCCAGGGGTTGCCATAGGTAATGCCAGTCCCAACTGGCCGTGGGGAAGCCATGGATCAGCAGCAGCGGTTCGCCCTGCCCGGCCACCCAATAGCGAAGGGTACGGCCGCGAAAGACGAAATCCTGGCCACGCTTGCGCCAGACTCTGAGCGGGATTTCGGCGAGTGGCATCAGCGGTTATACCCTGGGTCTTGCAGGTCCAATTTGCGCAGCAAGGCCGGCCAGGCCAGCGCGCCGCCCATGCCTTGGGCGCTCTTTGTGACAGCCGCCACCATCGCCTTGGCACCGGCAAGAATCTGCGGCCCGATGGCGATCAATTCGGCGCCGCCGCTCTGCGCCAGCACCTGAATATCGCAGGCGCGCTGGAAGGTGAACATCATCAGAAAGGTGTCGGCAATGGTACTGCCGCAGGTCAGCAGGCCATGGTTGTGCAGCATCAGGAAATTGCTATCCCCGAGGTCGGCCTGCAGGCGGGCTTTTTCTTCGTGGTTCAAGGCCACGCCTTCGTAGGCGTGGTAGGCCAGGCTCGACAGCACGAAAAGCGATTGCTGGCTGATGGGCAACACGCCCTGCTTCTGCGCAGCGACGGCCACACCCGCGGCCGTGTGGGTGTGCAGCACGCACGTCACATCATGGCGAACTTCATGGATGGCACTGTGGATGGTGTAGCCCGCCGGATTGATGTCGTAGGGGCTGTCCATCAGTTTGTTGCCGGCCAGGTCGACCTTGACCAGGCTCGACGCGGTGATCTCGTGGAACATCAGCCCGTAGGGGTTGATCAGGAAATCATCGGTGCCCGGCACCTTGGCCGAGATATGGGTAAAGATCAGGTCATCCCAGCCATGCAGCGCCACCAGGCGATAGCAGGCCGCCAGGTCGACGCGGGTCTGCCATTCGGCAGCGCTGACCTGGTCTTTGACATTCTGCGGCGATAGAACGGGGGCTAGGCTCACGGCGATGACCTCCTTGGCGCACTGTCTTATTGTTGTTTTTTTGTGTGATGGGCCAGTCTAGTCAGACCTCATGGCCGCCGGAGTTGCCTTGGCAGCCAGCTTGATGACCGAGCGGGTCAGTTCAGAGAATAGTTGAAGTTTGTTTAAAGCGCGTCAGAGAAGCGCCGCCAGAAAAGGCACGGCAAACAGGTTGAGCAACCCCGTCAACACCATCACCAGGCCGGCGACCGAGCCCTCTTCGCCACCCACTTCATGGGCGCGGCTGACACCCGCACCGTGGGCGCCCACGCCAAACAATGCGCCACGTGCCAGGGGTGTCCGCAGCGGCAGCCATTTGAGCAAGACACCACCGAGCATGGCGCCGAACACACCGGTGAACATCACAAACACCGCCGTCAGCTCCGGCACGCCACCCAGGTCGGAAGACACCGGCATGGCGAACGGTGTGGTGATCGAGCGCGGCACCAGCGACATCGTCACGGCGCTGTCCAACGCCAGGGCTTTTGCCAGGCCGAACGAGGTCGCGATCGACGCCACGCTGCCCGCCATCATGCCCAGCAACAACGCTGGCCAGTGCCGCGCCAGCAAGCGGCGCTGCTGCCAGATCGGCACGGCAAACGCCACAGTCACCGGGCCCAGCACCAGCATCAGCCAGTGGGTGTCGGTGGCGTATTCGGCATAAGCGGTGTGCATCGGCAAGGCCACCGCCAGCAACAGTGCCGGCACCAGGATCAGCGGCGACAGCAGGTAGCGCCCGGTACGTCGGTAGAGCCAGCGGCTGAATACGTAGGCGCCCAGGGTCAAGGCGAGCCAGAACACCGGCATCAGCTCAAGCTTCATGGCGCAACCTCCAGCGGCACACCGCTTCTACCGTAAACGCCGTGACCAGCATCACCGCCAGCGTGCTGAAGCCGATCACCAACAGGATGCGCCAGCCATCGTTGCGCAGCAGGCCACCGTAATCGAGCAGGCTCATCAGGGCCGGGATGAAGAACAGCAGCATCTCGGCCATCAACACCCCGGCGCCCAATTGCAGTGCCGCCGGTTTGACCAGGCCGCTGGCGAACGTTGCCAGCAACAGGCCCAGGCCCACCACGCCACCGGGAATGGGCCAGGCCAGCCAGGTCGCCAACTGGGTGCCCAGCAGATAAATCGCGAGCAGCACGACCAGTTCAGTCAGCAAACGGCCAAGGTGTTTGATGGGAAAACGTTTCATGGGCTTTGGGTCCTCGCAGGCCCCCATTTTAGAGCGCGGCCTTCCATCCCCACAGCGAATTGTTAGACTGCCAGCCATTCCAAACTGGAATCAGGCCGATGGAATTCAAACAGCTGCGCAGCTTTGTCGAAGTGATCCACCGAGGGGGCTTTACCCAGGCGGGGAAAACCCTGCATATCAGCCAGTCCGCCGTCAGCAAACAGGTGGCGCAACTGGAGCAAAGCCTTGGCACACCGCTGCTCGACCGCATCGGCTCGCAGACCCGCCTGACCGCCGCCGGCCAGGTCGTACTGCAACGCGCCGAAGCCATGTTGCGCCTGCAAGCCGAACTGCTGAGCGAGCTGGACGATATGCAGCAGCTCACCCGCGGCGAGTTGCGCCTGGGCCTGCCGCTGCTGGCGGGTGACACGCTGTTCGCCGGGTTGTTTGCCGAGTACCGCCGGCGCTACCCGAACGTCACCATCCAACTGCTGGAAGGCGGTAGCCGCAATATCGAACAGGCCATCCTGAGCGGTGAGCTGGAAGTGGGCGGCAGCTTGAAACCCAATGACCCGGCGTTTGCCTGGCAAGCCTTTTGCGATGAACCCCTGGACGCACTGCTGCCGATTGACCATCCCCTGGCGGACAACGCCCAGGTGCGCCTCGAGGAATTGGCGGACACACCGTTCCTGATGTACCAGCGCAGCTTTGTGCTTAACGACCGCCTGATGCAGGCGTGTCAGCAGTTGGGTTTTACCCCGAAGGAAATCGGCCGCAGCGGCCAAGCGGATTTCCTCGCCGCCTTGGTGGCCGCCGGCCAAGGCGTGGTGCTGCTGCCCAGCGTGGTCGCCCGTGGGCTGGTGCGACCTGGGGTGGTGCGCCTGACGTTGAAGGCGCCCGACTACCTGCGCTGGGACATTGCCTTTATCTGGCGTGAGGGCGCCTACCTGTCGAAAGCCGCCCAGGCCTGGCTGGCGTTGTTACGCGAGTTTCCGGTCAAGCGCGCAGTGCAGTGACCAGCTCGGCCAGCCATGGCTCGGCGTCGGCTTCCGGGGTGACGCTTTCGCTGGCGTCCAGGCGCAGCATCGGCAGCACTTCACGCACACCCAACTCGCCGAACAGCTCGCGCATTTGCTCGCCACCGCCACAGAAGGTATCGCCGTAGCTGGCATCGCCCAGGCCGATCACTGCGCCGGGCAGGCCGCGCCAAGCGGCGGGCAGTTGGTCGCGAATGGTTGAATACAGGGGTTGCAGGTTGTCGGGCAATTCGCCCATGCCGGTGGTGGAGGTCACCGCCAGAAAGGCTTGCGGACTGAAGGCTATTACATCCGCCAAGGTCGCACGGGGATTGTGCCAGGCCTCAAAGCCGGCCTTGTTGAGGAGGTCGGCGGCGTGGCGCGCGACTTCTTCAGCCGTGCCGTACACCGAGCCGGAAAGGATGGCGACTTTCATCAATCTGATCCTGTAGTTGAGCGAAAGCCTGGGATATTAGCAGCTGGCGCAAATATTTCGGCGCCCGCCGTGCAAGATTCAAGGCATGTCTTAAACTGCCCACTCCAACCACAAGCCATGGACCGCTCAATGATTAACGCCAAGCTGATGCAAATGGTGATCAACGCTTCCAACGACGGCATCGTCGTCGCTGAAAGAGAAGGCAAGGACAAGCCGCTGATCTACGTGAACCCTGCATTCGAACGGCTGACCGGCTACACCCTCGACGAAATCCTCTATCAGGATTGCCGCTTCCTGCAATCCGGCGACCGTGACCAGCCGGCCCTGATGGCCATCCGTGAAGCGCTGGAGAACGGCGGTGCCTGCCGGGAAACCCTGCGCAATTACCGCAAGGACGGCAGCCATTTCTGGAACGAACTGTCCCTTTCAACGGTTTACAACGCCGCGGACAAGCAGACGTATTTCGTCGGTGTACAAAAGGACGTCACGCTCCAGGTCAAGGCCCAGCAGCGTGTCGCGCAGCTGGAAAGTGAACTGGCCGAGGTCAAGGCCGAGCTGGCAGCGCTCAAAGCGACAAGCGGATTAAACAAAATTTAGAAACTGCGGCCATAACAGCGGATAATGGCACTTTAATACCTCTCCATTGAGCAAGCACGATGCAACGCAATGCGCTTCTGACCCAGGATGAGCTGGATTTCATTCAGAGCATGCAGCACAACCCGCAACTCAACCTGCGGGATGCTTCGTCGAGCCTGACCGTCAACGGCGGTGCACAGATTCGCGACTTGCTCACCCGCCTGGCCGCCCATGACCACCTCACCATCCAGGCGCAGTTCGACAACCAGCAACTGACCTTCCCCCTGCATCTGGTAGAGGATGAGTTCAATGCGGTGCATCTGCGTTTGGGCGTGCCGAGTATTTTCGAAGACGGGCCGATGATACGCCCGTGGCGCCTGGCGCTTGAAACGCCGGTGGCGCTGGAGAACATCCGCGGTGCTGCTGGCGCCCTGCGGGTGCATGAAGTGTCATTCAAGGGTGTGCTGGTGGAGATTCGCAGCCGGATCAAGCCGCCAAAAACCTTTTCCCTGTGGTTCAGCCCGTCGGGCTACGAACGCATCGCGCTGCGCGGCTCGTTCGAGCGGGAAACGGCGCGAGGTTTGTTTGCCTACCGCTTGAGCCAAAGCGACGTGGATGAAACCGAGCGCCTGCGTCAGTTCATCCTGCACCAGCACCGCCTGGTCCACCCGCACATGCATGCCTGAAATCAGGTATCCAGCGCGCCGCTGAGAAACTGTTGCAAGCGCCGCCGCATCAAGCGACCTTCATTGCCCAGGCAGCCGATGGACGTGCCGGCCAGGCCGTCCTCGGCAAGATCCGACGCCGCACCTGCAAGCAGCAGCGGGCAATCCAGGGTCAACGCCAAGCGGTTCAAGCGCCCGGCAAGATCATGGTTATGCGAGTAATTGGAGAAGAGGATCAGCGCCTGTGGGTGAGTCTTCTCGCAGACCAGCGTCAACTCGTCAAACGGCTGTCCCATGCCCAGCACTTTCACGGCCAGGTCATCCCGGCTCATCAAGAGCGCCGCCACCAGCAACTCCAACTTGCGGCACTCACCCGCCATGGCCGCCAGCAATACCCGCGGCACGGGTGAAGCACACGCCAGTTGCAGGCGCTCCAGGGCACGTACTCGCAGGAAGTTGTCGAAGAACAGCCACTCGCTGGCCTGGCCGAAACGCCCCTGATGACGCAACAGCTCATTCCACAGGGGCATCAGAATGTCCTGGAACACTACGTCGAGTGGGTAGGTCGCCAGGACCTGCCCATACACACGCTCCAGTTGACGGTCATCGAAGTCGCTGACGGCCTGCATCAGCCGCGCCTGCCACTGCGGCCATTCGCTTTCCTCGACCGCATCGCGCTGCGCACGAACGGCTTCGGCCTGCTGATCGTCGCGAGCGAGAATCTTGCCCACTTTGCTCACGGCGACGCCGCGTTCGATCCAATCGAGAATACGATGGACTGTCTGTATATCGGCCTTGGAATAGAGGCGATGCCCACTTTCGGTGCGCGTGGGCTGTATCAGCCCATAACGGCGCTCCCAGGCACGCAGGGTGACCGGGTTGACGCCTGTCAATCTCGAGACTTCACGGATCGGAAACAGCTCATCGGAATCAGTGGAATCCAGATGCGAAACACTTTCAAGCGGAGCAGTAATCACGGGCATTTTTGACCAAAAAACCAACGTTAACTGGGCGCTCATTTAACGCCTTTACACCTGTCTTTTTCAAGTTTCCCGCTTTTCGGACCAATGTCGCTGGTGTATTCGGGTAAAACAGGAATAATCCTTGCCTGCTTTTTTACGCGTCGCTGCAACACCCCGCAGCTTCGTCTGTGCGCCACCTACACGGTCCAGTGCACCCGTACATTTGGAGATACACAATGTCTACCTCTCCCGTCACCTTGATGGTTGCGCGCCGCGTGGCCAAAGGGCGCTATGAAGAACTGATGGCCTGGCTGCGCGAAGGCGAGCAATTGGCCACCGACTTCCCCGGTTACCTGGGCTCCGGCGTGCTGGCCCCACCGCCCAATGACGATGAATTCCAGATCATTTTCCGCTTCGCCGATGAGAAGACCCTGCACGCCTGGGAGTTTTCCGCCTCACGCAGTGCGTGGTTGAGCCGTGGCAGCGATTTGTTCGCCGACCCGTCCGAGCACCGTGTACGGGGCATCGATGGCTGGTTTGGCGCAGCGGGTGCCCGTCCGCCACGCTGGAAGCAGGCGGTGGCGATCTGGCTGGCGTTTTTCCCGGTGTCGCTGCTGTTCAACTTCGTCCTGGGGCCGCTGCTCAGTGAACTCGAGCTGGGGCCACGGGTGCTGGTCAGCACAATCGCACTCACGCCCTTGATGGTGTACTGGTTCATTCCGCTGTCGACCCACCTGCTGGCGAACTGGCTGCACCCAGCGCCAGCCCCGCGCAAGGCCTCCGAAGCGGCGGCGTGAGTACAGGGGCGGCCCGTCGCTGGTATGATTTGCGCCTGCCAGCGACGCGAGCCTCCCATGACTGCAACGAACGCCCCGATCCTGATCACCGGCGCCGGCCAGCGCGTCGGCCTGCATTGCGCCGAGCGCCTGCTGGACGAAGGCCAGCCGGTGATTTTCAGCTACCGCAGCGAACGCCCCGGCGTGCAGGCCCTGCGTGAGCGTGGCGCAGTCGGCGTGTTTGCCGACTTTTCCACCGAAGCCGGGATTCTCGCGTTTATCGCTGAACTGAACAGCCACACCCAAAGCCTGCGTGCGATCATCCATAACGCTTCGGCCTGGGTCGCGGAGGCGCCGGGCGACGAAAGCCGTGCCTTTACCGACATGTTCAGCGTGCACATGCTTGCGCCGTACCTGATCAACCTGCATTGTTCACCCTTGCTGCAACGCTCGACACCTGCCGACATCGTGCATATCAGCGATGACGTGGTGCGCAAGGGCAGCCGCCAGCACATCGCCTACTGCGCCACCAAGGCCGGGCTCGACAGCCTGACGCTGTCGTTCGCCGCGCAGTTTGCGCCGCTGATCAAGGTCAACGGCATCGCCCCGGCGATGGTGATGTTCAACGAAGGCGACGACGCGGCCTATCGCACCAAGGTGCTGGCCAAGTCGGCCCTGGGCATCGAGCCTGGCCCCGAGGTGATCTACCAGAGTGTGCGTTACCTGCTGGACAACCCCTATGTCACCGGTACCACCCTGACCGTCAACGGCGGGCGGCATATCAAGTAAGCCGTTTGTGAGGATGTTGTATGACCTTATCCCTGCCCCACCATTACCGCGAGATCCTCAAGGGCCTGGGCGAAGACCCGGAACGCGAAGGCTTGCTCGACACCCCCAAGCGCGCCGCCAAGGCCATGCAGTACCTGTGTCATGGCTATGAACAGAACCTCGAGGAAATCGTCAACGGCGCACTGTTCGCCTCCGACAACGACGAGATGGTGATCCTCAAGGACATCGAGCTGTATTCGCTGTGCGAGCATCACCTGCTGCCCTTTATCGGCAAGGCCCACGTGGCCTATATTCCGACCGGCAGGGTACTGGGCCTGTCGAAGCTGGCGCGCATCGTCGACATGTTCGCCCGGCGCCTGCAGATCCAGGAAAACCTCACCCGGCAAATCGCCGATGCCATCCAGGACGTGACCCAGGCCGCTGGCGTGGCCGTGGTGATCGAAGCCAAGCACATGTGCATGATGATGCGCGGCGTGGAAAAACAGAATTCAACCATGAACACCTCGGTGATGCTCGGCGCGTTCCGCGAGTCGAACACCACGCGCATGGAGTTCCTGCAACTGATTGGACGGAGCAAGTAGCAATGCCACAACTTCAACCAGGCATGGCGCGCATCCGGGTCAAGGACCTGTGCCTGCGCACCTTCATCGGTATCAATGAGGACGAAATCCTCAACAAGCAGGATGTGCTGATCAACCTGACCATCCTGTATGCCGCCCAGGAAGCCGTGCGCGACAACGACATCGACCACGCGCTGAACTACCGCACCATCACCAAGGCCATCATCGCCCACGTGGAAGGCAACCGCTTTGCCTTGCTGGAGCGCCTGACCCAGGAACTGCTGGATCTGGTGATGAGCAACGAATCGGTGCTGTACGCCGAAGTCGAAGTGGACAAGCCCCATGCGCTGCGCTTTGCCGAGTCGGTGTCGATTACCCTGGCGGCCAGCCGCTAACCCCTGAATTGTCAGTGAGCCCTATGAACGATCAACAACGCCTCGAACTCGAAGCCGCCGCCTTCCGCCGCCTGGTGGCGCACCTGGACAGCCGCAAGGATGTGCAGAACATCGACCTGATGAACCTCGCCGGTTTCTGCCGTAACTGCCTGTCCAAGTGGTACAAGGCCGAGGCCGACGAGCGCCAGATCGAGCTAAGCCTCGATGACGCCCGTGAAGTGGTGTACGGCATGCCGTACGCCGAGTGGAAAGCCCAATACCAGCAAGAAGCCAGCGCCGAACAACAGGCGGCGTTCGCCAAAGGAAAAACCCATGACTGATTTGAACACCCTGCGCGCCAGCCTCGACAGCGGCGCACACGTTTTTGCCGACACCCTGGCGTTTATCGCTGCCGGTTACGATTACCAGCCGCAGGCCTTCACCAACGGCGATGTGGAAAACGCTGCCGGGCAGAACGAAGGTTCGTGCAAGACCTTGGGCCTGGCGCTGCTGGAAGGCTTGAGCGACCAGGAAGCGCTGCTGGCGTTTGGCGAGCATTACCGCTCGGTGGTGGCCACGCCCGAGGGCAGTGACCATGGCAATATCCGCGCGTTGATTGCCCATGGGTTGGCAGGTGTGAAATTCGCCGCCCAGCCACTGACCCGCAAATCCTGAGTCAGATGCAGATCAAAATGTGGGAGAGGGCTTGTCCCTCCCAGATTTAAATTGCACCCATAAAAAAACCGGCCTCGTAGCCGGTTTTTTTATTTCAACAATTTAGAACGCAGCGTCCTTCAAACCGTCGAGGTAACGCTCGGCGTCCAGGGCCGCCATGCAACCGGCGCCGGCCGAGGTGATGGCCTGGCGGTAAACGTGATCGGCCACGTCGCCGGCAGCGAAGATGCCTTCGATGTTGGTCGCGGTGGCGTTGCCTTCACGACCGCCTTGCACCACCAGGTAACCGTCTTTGGCTTCCAGCACGCCTTCGAACAACGACGTGTTCGGGGTGTGGCCGATGGCGATGAACACGCCGTCGACTTTCAGCTCGTCGAAGCTGCCGTCGTTGTTTTTCAGGCGAGCACCGGTCACACCCATGTTGTCGCCCAGGACTTCATCCAGGGTGGCGTTGAGCTTGAGGATGATCTTGCCTTCGGCGACACGGGCGTGCAGCTTGTCGATCAGGATCTTCTCGGCGCGGAACGTCTCGCGGCGGTGAACCAGGGTCACGGTGCTGGCGATGTTGGCCAGGTACAGTGCCTCTTCCACGGCCGTGTTGCCGCCACCGACCACGGCGACCGGCTTGTTGCGGTAGAAGAACCCGTCACAGGTGGCGCAAGCGGAAACACCCTTGCCCATGAACGCTTCTTCCGATGGCAGGCCCAGGTAACGAGCGCTGGCGCCGGTGGCGATGATCAGTGCGTCGCAGGTGTAGACGCCGCTGTCGCCGGTCAGGCTGTAAGGTTTTTTCGAGAAGTCGACCTTGTTGATGTGATCAAACACGATCTCGGTTTCAAAGCGCTCGGCGTGTTCTTTCATACGTTCCATCAGCACCGGACCGGTCAGGCCGTGGACATCGCCCGGCCAGTTGTCGACTTCAGTGGTGGTGGTCAACTGACCGCCCGCCTGCATGCCGGTGATCAGCAGCGGCTTGAGGTTGGCCCGGGCAGCGTAGACGGCAGCGCTGTAACCGGCAGGGCCGGAACCGAGAATAATCACTCGCGAATGACGGGTATCAGACATGACTCACTCCTATCGACCGCCCGGACTACAAGACGGCTGGAATAAAAAAGGGACCACGAAGCACTTGGGGAAGGCTTTAACTCGCAGGCCCTGAAAAATAATGGGTGCAGCGTATCGAGGGGGGCAAGATTAAGGAAATACGCAATAACAATCCAGCTCATAGGCGGTCTCTATGCAGTCAGGCCGATTAATCGACGCCTTTGTTACCGTTGATGTCGTCACACCGACCACGCTTTCGCCTTGAAGGCAAAGCCGGTAAGGTCGGCGCGTTCGTCATCCTGCTCGGAGTTCTCCATGCCCGCCCCTGTTCTTTCCGGCCCGCAATACCTGCGTGAAGGCCTCAAACTGGTGCTGAGCCCCGGCCTGCGGCTGTTTGTGCTGCTGCCGCTGGCGATCAACCTGGTGCTGTTCGTCGGCTTGATCTACTTTGCCGGCCATCAGTTCAGCCTGTGGGTCGACCACTTGATGCCGACCCTGCCCGGCTGGCTGAGCTTTCTGAATTACCTGCTATGGCCGCTGTTTGTAGTGCTGGTGGTGCTGATGGTGTTTTTCACCTTCACCATGCTCGCCAATATCATCGCGGCACCGTTCAATGGCTTTCTTTCCGAGAAAGTCGAAGTGGTGGTACGGGGTACCGATGACTTCCCGGCCTTCAGCTGGGGCGAACTGATTGAAATGGTTCCGCGTACCCTGGCCCGGGAAATGCGCAAGCTGGGCTACTTCCTGCCACGGGCCATCGGCCTGTTTATCCTGTCTTTCATTCCGGTGGTCAACCTGATCGCCGCGCCACTGTGGCTGCTGTTCGGCGTGTGGATGATGGCGATCCAATATATCGACTACCCGGCCGATAACCACAAGCTGGGCTGGAACGAAATGCTCGCCTGGCTGCGCCAGAAGCGCTGGCAGAGCATGAGCTTCGGCGGCATCGTCTACCTGGTGCTGCTGGTGCCAGTGGTCAACCTGTTGATGATGCCGGCGGCAGTGGCCGGGGCGACGTTGTTCTGGGTGCGCGAACAGGGCGCCGAGGCCATGGCGACGCCGAAAGTGGCCAAGTCATAAATCCATCATCTGCATGACACAATGGCGACATGGCCCACGGCGACACTGTGGGTCATGACGACAGCTTCGCTCCACATCACTCTCATCACCGAAACCTTCCCGCCAGAGATCAACGGGGTGGCCAATACCCTTGGCCGCCTGTGCGAAGGTTTGCGCGCGCGCGGCCATCAAGTCGAACTGGTTCGCCCGCGCCAGGGCGCCGATGCAAGCCGGCCCAGCGATGATGGCTTGCTGCTCTGCCGTGGCTGGCCGCTGCCGGGTTACCCCGGCCTGCAATGGGGCCAGTCGTCGATGCACAAGTTGCTGCGCCGCTGGACCCGCCAGCGCCCCGACGTGCTCTACATAGCCACCGAGGGCCCGCTGGGGCTGTCGGCGCTGCGGGCGGCACGGCGCCTGGGAATCAGTGTGGTCAGCGGTTTTCACACCAATTTCCAGCAGTACTCCAACCAGTACGGCCTGAGCCTGTTAAGCCGCATGGTCACGCACTACCTGCGCTGGTTTCATAACCGTTCGACCTTGACCCTGGTGCCCAGCGCCAGCCAACGCCTGGAACTGGAGCGTCGGCATTTCGAGCGCCTGGGGATGCTGGCGCGCGGGGTGGACAGCCAGTTATTCCACCCGGCCAAGCGTGACAACGCACTGCGGGAAAGCTGGGGCCTGGAAAACGACGATATTGCCGTGCTGCACGTGGGGCGCCTGGCCCAGGAGAAAAACCTCGGGCTGCTCAAGCGCTGCTTTGACGCGCTGCAGGCAACTTATCCACAGCGTCGGCTGAAGCTGATCATCGTCGGCGATGGCCCGCAACGCCCGATGCTCGAGCGCGACCTGCCCGACGCGGTGTTCTGTGGCACCCAGCGCGGCGAAGAACTGGCGCGGCATTACGCATCAGGGGATGTGTTCCTGTTCCCCAGCCTGACCGAAACCTTCGGCAATGTGGTGCTCGAGGCCATGGCCTCCGGGCTGGGTGTGGTGGCGTACGACCAGGCGGCGGCGACCCAGCATATCCGCCATGGTTACAACGGTGTGCTGGCCATGCCGGGTGATGAGGACGCGTTTTGCGATGCGGCCAGATGGTTGCTGGAAGACAGCGAACATTTGCGCAGGGCCCGCCTCAATGCACGCCAACATGCGAGCCGCCAGGGCTGGCCGGCGATTATCGAGCAGTTCGAGAACCAGTTACGCGATGTGTGCGCAGAACATTCGGCAGCTCCAACACTGCCTGACATTCGTTGAACGCTCTACGAATGACGTAGGCCAATTCCCCGCCCTGCCTGCCTACCCCTTGAATACTGGTTTCAACGGTAGGAATCCCTCCCTGAGACTGCCTGAATCGGTACGCCACAACAGGATATTTCCGGAACGTCGAGCGAATTATCACCACTGATATGACACCTGCCGTAAGAGGGGGTGTGTCCCTGTGAAACACACTCGAACGAGGCAGGTCATTCATGCTGAAAAACTAATAGAGAGCACTATGTCGACACTGATAAATGGATCAATGGCGCTGAGATTCCAACCATTCAACCCCTCCGCATGGGCATCCCCATCCGGAAGCGGTCACAACCACCAGAACCACGCAAACACTGGCTGGAACCGCCCGCAACCTTCGCGCCCGCAAAACAACTGGCAAACGGCGCAGAATGACTGGCAACGCCCATCGCACAACCATGACAACCGCCCGCAGTCCACACGCCCGCAAAACGCCTGGCGGCCGGCGCAGAACGACTGGCAACGCCCACTGCACAACCCTGACAACCGCCCGCAGTCCACACGCCCGCAAAACGCCTGGCGGCCGGCGCAGAACGACTGGCAACGCCCACTGCACAACCCTGACAACCGCCCACAGTCCACACACCCGCAAAACGCCTGGCAACCGGCGCAGAACGACTGGCAACGCCCGCAGCCCACTGACGGCCTCCCACGACCTGGCGGTACGCGCCCAAACCAGGAGCAATGTTCCGTCAGGCCACCTCAATGGGCACGTTCCGACCAGACGGACAGCACTTCTAGCTTTAACCAATATGGACCAAGGACAAGGCAATAAGCATTGAGGCGAATGATGGTCTGAACACAAGCGAAAGGCCGGGTACTCACTACCCAGCCTTTCGCCTGAAACAGCTAAACCTTCACGCTCAGCCGTCGATAGTGACCGCAGGCCTGGGCTCCCCCCTACACCAGGGTCGTCAACGCCTCGCGACTGAACGGCAGAATGTCGCCTTCACGACCTTCACGCACCTTCACGGCCCAATCCGGATCTACCAGCAGCGCACGGCCAACAGCGACCAGGTCGAACTCGTCGTTGTTCAAGCGCTCCAGCAGTTTTTCCAGACTGGCCGGTTGGGCGACCTTGTCGGTATTGACCATGAACTGCAGGAATTCGCCATCCAGGCCGACACTGCCCACGGTGATAGTCGGTTTACCCGTGAGTTGGCGGGTCCAGCCGGCGAGGTTGAGGTCGGAACCTTCGAACTCCGGCTCCCAGAAACGGCGGGTGGAGCAGTGGAAAATATCCACACCGGCATCAGACAACGGCTTGAGGAATTCACCCAACGCCTCGGGGGTTTGCACCAGGCGTGCGGTGTAGTCCTGCTGCTTCCATTGGGAGAAACGCAAGATGATCGGGAAGTCCGGGCCGACGGCGGCGCGGGTGGCCTGGATCAACTCGATGGCAAAGCGCGAACGGTTGGCCAGGCTGCCGCCGTATTCGTCGGTGCGCTGGTTGCTGCCTTCCCAGAAGAACTGGTCGACCAGGTAGCCATGGGCGCCATGGATTTCCACGCCGTCCATGCCGATGCCCTGGGCATCCTTGGCGGCTTGGGCGAACGCGGCAATGACATCCTTGATGTCCTGGGTGGTCATGCCGTGGACGACCACGTTGCCATCCTTGAGTTTTTCCATCGGGCCGTAGGCCGGCACACTGGCGTCAGGCTCGGTACCGATGCGGCGCACACTGCCCACGTGCCAGAGCTGCGGGACAATCTTGCCACCTTCGGCGTGCACGGCATCGACGACCTTCTTCCAGCCGGCCAGCGCCGCCTCGCCGTAGAAATGCGGGACATTCGGGTAGCCATTGGAGGCCGGGTGACCGACCACGGTGCCTTCGGTAATGATCAGGCCCACGCCGGCAGCGGCACGGCGGCGGTAGTACTCGATGACCTTGGAATCAGGCACGCCACCTGGGGAAAACGAACGGGTCATCGGCGCCATGACCACACGGGTCGACAGCTGCAGTGCACCGAGCTGGAACGGTTTGAACAGGGCTTGGACAGGCATGGGAGCACTCCGCGGAAAACGAGGTTTATGATGCGGATAATATGGGGAGTGCAGCGTGCCGAATAGCACTATTGATTTGGGTGATTAAGGGGTATGAAAGCAGCGGCTAGCTGCAGGTTTAAAGCTGCAAGAGCCGCGCATGTGCTTCTACTTGCAGCTTCAAGCTTACAACTTGAAGCTGCACCGGCAGGTGTTCAACTCAGGGCTTTTTCGATGGCCTGCACGACCGTCGGATCATCCGGTGCAGTGCGCGGCGAGAATCGCGCGAGGACCCGGCCATCCTTGCCCAGCAGGAATTTCTCGAAATTCCAGGTGATATCCCCTGGAAACTCTGCACCCTCGCCCGCCAGCAAACGGTACAGTTGGTGACGCTCAGGGCCGTTCACATCGAGTTTGCTGCCCAGGGGGAAGGTCACGCCGTAGTTCAGGCTGCAGAACTCGCGGATTTCTTCCTCGGTGCCCGGTTCCTGGCCAGCAAACTGGTTGCACGGCAGGCCAAGCACGGTAAAACCCTGGTCCTTGTACTGCTGATAGAGGTTTTCCAACGCAGCGTACTGCGGGGTCAAGCCACATTTGGAGGCTACGTTGACCACCAGCACAACGTGCCCCTTGAAGGGCGCCAGCGGCAGCTCTTGTCCGTCCAAAGCTTTGAGTTTCAGGTCGTGGAAAGCACTCATGACGAACTCCAGATTTCCCATGTTCTTAGCAAAGCAGCGCTTCGAGATTACAACCCGCAAGCCTGCAATCATAGACGCCGATTGCAAAACTCGCCTGCGGATTACTGAGCGGTCGGCCACGGCAGAATAGGAATCGCCGTCACCGCGTTCTGCGGGCTGCCTTCGATCAAGCGGTCACTGTAGACCAGGTACACCAGGGTATTGCGCTTCTTGTCGAGGAAACGCACCACCTGCATGGTCTTGAACACCAGCGAGGTGCGCTCCTTGAACACTTCGTCGCCGTCCTTGAGCTCGCCCTTGAAGCGAATCGGGCCGACCTGACGGCAGGCGATCGAGGCTTCGGCACGGTCTTCGGCCAGGCCCAGGCCGCCTTTCACGCCACCGGTCTTGGCGCGCGACAAATAGCAGGTCACGCCGTCGACCTTGGGGTCATCGAACGCTTCGACCACAATCCGGTCGTTGGGGCCGACGAACTTGAACACCGTCGACACCTGGCCAACTTCTTCGGCCGAAGCCAGCAGCGGCAGGGCCAGCAGCAGGCCGAGCAATCCCTTCATCACGCGCATCGTGTATTCCCTTTGTTTAGACCAGGATCAGGTTATCGCGGTGAACCAGTTCCGGCTCCGCCATGTAACCCAAGAGTCCGACAATCGCGTCAGACGATTGTCCGATGATTTTCTGCGCTTCCAGGGCGCTGTAGTTGGCCAGGCCCCGGGCGATCTCACGACCGTCGGGCGCCACGCACACCACCATCTCGCCACGGCGGAAGCTGCCCTGCACCAACTTGACGCCCACCGGCAGCAGGCTCTTGTTGCCCTGGGACAACGCCGACACCGCGCCATCGTCGAGCACCAGGGTGCCACGGGTTTGCAGGTGCCCGGCCAGCCATTGCTTGCGCGCCGCGAGCATGCCGCGTTCGGGCGACAGCAGCGTACCGATGCGCTCACCCGCCTTGAGGCGATCCAGCACACGCTCCAGGCGCCCACCGACGATGATGGTGTGGGCCCCGGAACGTGCTGCCAGGCGTGCTGCGCGCAACTTGGTCTGCATGCCGCCACGCCCCAGGGCGCCGCCGACGCTGCCGGCCACGGCGTCGAGCGCCGGATCATCGGCGCGCGCTTCGTAGATCAGTTGGGCATCGGGGTTATGGCGTGGGTCAGCGTCGAACATGCCGTCGCGGTCAGTGAGGATCACCAGCAGGTCGGCCTCCACCAGGTTGGCCACCAGCGCGGCCAGGGTGTCGTTGTCGCCGAAACGGATTTCGTCGGTGACCACGGTGTCATTCTCGTTGATCACCGGGATGACCTTGAGCTCCACCAGCGCACGCAAGGTGCTGCGGGCGTTGAGGTAGCGCTTGCGGTCGGACAGGTCGTCGTGGGTCAGCAGGATCTGCGCCGTGTGGCGGCCGTGCTCGGCAAAGCTGGATTCCCAGGCTTGCACCAGGCCCATCTGGCCGATGGCGGCGGCGGCTTGCAGCTCATGCATCGCGCTGGGTCGCGCGGTCCAGCCGAGGCGGCTCATCCCGGCGGCAACTGCCCCGGACGACACCAGCACCAACTCGACACCTGCTTCATGCAAGGCCACCATCTGCTCGACCCAGACGCTCATGGCTGCACGATCCAGGCCTTTGCCATCTGCCGTCAGCAGCGCACTTCCGATCTTTACGACCCAGCGCTGCGCACCTGTCACTTTGCTCCGCATCATCTTCAACCTTAGATTGAGGGCCGCGCGACCCAGCGCCGCCCATAACGTTATACCCGGATACCAAAACGCCGCTCCTGGGAGCGGCGTTCAAGTTTATCGCAACGGATCAGTCGCGCACGTAAATGATTTCCGGACCGTCTTCGTCATCCACGTCTTCTTCGTCCCAATCATCGTCGCCAATGTCATGGACCGACTTCACGCCGCTGCGGCGCAGGGCACGCTGGTCGTCCAGGGCTTGCAACTGGGCACGGGCCTCGTCTTCGATCTGCTGATCGAGTTCGGCGAGTTCGGCCTTGAATACCGGGTCGGCCGCCAGACGGTCGGCACGGTCTTCCAGGTAGCGCATGATGTCGCGGGTCAGGCGCTCGGTGCCTTCTTTGGCGATCGCCGAGATCACGTAGACCGGACCGGTCCATTCCAGGCGATCGACGATTTCCTTGACGCGCTCCTCGTGCTCTTCCTCGAGGATCTGGTCGCACTTGTTCAGCACCAACCAGCGATCACGCTCGGCCAGGGCCGGGCTGAACTTGGTCAGCTCGCTGACGATCACTTCGGCGGCGTCCGGTGCACTGGTGTCATCCAAGGGCGCCATGTCGACGAGGTGCAGCAGCAAACGGGTGCGGGACAAATGCTTGAGGAAGCGAATCCCCAGGCCTGCGCCGTCGGAAGCCCCTTCGATCAGGCCGGGAATGTCGGCGATCACAAAGCTTTTCCAGCGGTCGACGCTGACCACGCCCAGGTTTGGCACCAGGGTGGTGAACGGGTAGTCGGCGACTTTCGGCTTGGCGGCCGACACCGAGCGGATGAAGGTACTTTTGCCGGCGTTCGGCAGGCCCAGCAGGCCCACGTCAGCCAGTACTTTCATTTCCAGCTTCAGGTCACGCTGCTCGCCCGGCTTGCCCGGCGTGGTCTGGCGCGGTGCACGGTTGGTACTGGACTTGAATCGGGTGTTACCCAGACCGTGCCAACCGCCCTGTACAACCATCAGTTTCTGGCCGGCCTTGGTCAGGTCGCCAATCACTTCCTGGGTCGCGGAGTCGATGATCGTGGTGCCGACCGGTACGCGCAGTACCAGGTCTTCGCCTTTTTTACCGGTGCAGTCTGTGCTGCCGCCGTTGGAGCCACGCTCGGCATCGAAATGCCGGGTGTAACGGTAGTCCACCAGGGTGTTGAGGTTTTCGTCGGCCATCATGTAGATGGAACCGCCGTCACCGCCGTCACCGCCGTTGGGGCCACCGTTTTCGATGAATTTTTCGCGACGGAAACTCATGCAACCGTTACCGCCGTCGCCTGCTTTTACTCGGATGGAAACTTCATCAACGAACTTCATAACAAAACGCCTCTCGCCGCACGGACGAGCTTAAGAAACCAAGACATAAGACTCTTGCAAAAATGAGCGCAGCGACCTCAATCAACAGCCGCAAATCCAGCTGCTTGAGCCCATTACAAACAGCTTTGCAAGAGACTCACTCCACAAACGAAAAAGCCCCGTCGCAAGACAGGGCTTTTCCAGCGATCGCGCAATTAAGCGGCGACAACGCTCACGTAACGGCGGTTGAACGCGCCTTTTACTTCAAACTTGATCACGCCTTCGATTTTCGCGAAGAGGGTGTGATCTTTACCCATGCCAACACCGTAACCGGCGTGGAATTGGGTGCCGCGCTGACGCACGATGATGTTGCCCGGAATGATTTTCTGGCCGCCATACATCTTAACGCCAAGGCGTTTGGCTTCTGAGTCGCGACCGTTACGGGTACTACCACCAGCTTTTTTGTGTGCCATGAGTCAATTCTCCTAGTGAGGAATTAGGCTGAAATTAAGCCTGAATACCGGTGATTTTGATCTCGGTGTACCACTGGCGGTGGCCCATACGCTTCATGTGGTGCTTACGACGACGGAACTTGATGATGCGGACTTTATCGTGACGACCTTGGGAGATCACTTCAGCCACAACGGTAGCGCCAGCAACAACTGGAGCGCCGATGTTCACGTCATCGCCATTGGCGACCAACAGAACGCGATCAAAGGTAACGGATTCGCCGGTAGCGATTTCCAGTTTTTCGATCTTCAGGTATTCACCTGGGGCGACCTTGTATTGCTTGCCACCAGTAACAATTACTGCGTACGACATGGTATTTCTCCGATAATCCTGCTCACCCAGCGCTTTATAAGAAGAGGTATTGGCTGGCATGGCTGCATGGGATGGACGTCCCGAATGCAATTGCGTAAGGCAGGTGCTGCCCAGGAAGTTCAGGGTGCGCGATTGTACGCAAGGTAAATGGGTGTTGCAAGTGGCCGTCTATCGCGCCTTGACACCCGGGGGTCAGGGTCCTAGCATGCCGCGCAACCCTTCTGGAGCGACTGTCGCTGATGCAACCCCAAGCTTTCTACCGCGCGGTCGCGGACGATTTTAGCGCCGTCGACGGCATCATCAAGCAGCAGCTGACGTCTAAAGTGCCGCTGGTCTCCAAAATTGGCGACTACATTACGTCGGCGGGCGGTAAACGCCTGCGTCCTTTATTAGTGCTGCTGTGTGGCAAGGCCCTGGGCCGCGAAGGCGATGACCTGCGCCTGCTGGCCGCCACCATCGAATTCCTGCACACCGCGACCCTGCTGCATGACGACGTGGTCGACATGTCCGGCATGCGCCGTGGCCGCGAGACCGCCAATGCGATGTGGGGCAATGCCCCGAGCGTGCTGGTGGGCGACTTCCTGTACTCGCGCTCGTTCGAAATGATGGTCGAGCTGGGCTCGATGCCGGTGATGAAGATTCTTTCCCAGGCCACGCGCATCATCGCTGAAGGCGAAGTGCTGCAGCTGTCCAAGGTTCGCGACGCCAGCACCACCGAAGAAACCTATATGGAAGTGATTCGCGGCAAGACCGCGATGCTCTTCGAAGCCTCCACACACAGTGCCGCCGCGCTCTGTGGCGCGACCGCCGAGCAGGCCGAAGCCCTGCGGACCTTCGGTGATCACCTGGGCGTGGCATTCCAGCTGGTGGACGACCTGCTCGACTACCGTGGCGATGCAGAAACCCTGGGCAAGAACGTCGGCGACGACCTGGCCGAAGGCAAACCGACCTTGCCGCTGATCTACACCATGCGCGAAGGCACGCCGGAACAGGCGGCCCTGGTGCGCAAGGCGATCCAGAAAGGCGGGATCGAAGACCTGGAGGCCATCCGCGCTGCCGTGGAAGCGTCCGGTTCCCTGGAGTACACCGCGCAACTGGCGCGTGACTACGTGGCCCGTGCGATCCAGTGCCTGCAAGCCCTGCCGGCCAGCGAGTACCGGGATGCCCTGGTTGAGCTGAGTGAGTTTGCGGTCGCGCGTACTCACTAAAACATACCTGCAAGACCAATGTGTGAGGGGGCTTGCTCCCGATAGCGGTGGATCAGCCGGTCGATGTATCGACTGGAACACCGTCATCGGGGGCACGCCCCCTCCCACATTTGGATTTCATACAGCCTGCAACATCACAAAACCCTATATAATGTGCGACTTTTAGTCATCCCTGAATCTCAAGGAGCTTTAGTGAGCACGTTGCCACCCTGCCCGAAATGCAATTCCGAATACACCTATGAAGACGGCGCCCAGCTGATCTGCCCGGAATGCGCCCATGAGTGGTCCGCCAATGGCGAGGCCGAAGTGGCCGGCGATGAAACCGTGAAGAAAGACTCTGTGGGCAACGTCCTGCAGGACGGCGACACCATCACCGTGATCAAAGACCTCAAGGTCAAGGGTACGTCCCTGGTCGTGAAGGTCGGCACCAAGGTCAAGAACATCCGCCTGTGCGACGGCGACCACGATATCGATTGCAAGATCGACGGTATCGGCCCGATGAAACTCAAGTCCGAGTTCGTGCGCAAAGTCTGAACCTGCTGCATCCATCCCGCGCCCGCGCGGGATGGCGTTTTGCCCTCCCCGTTGACCCCTCGCAATATCCACACAGAAAAACCAGGAAACTGCCAATAGGCACTTGCTATTCTACGAATAAGAATTATTCTCATTGAAACCCATCAAGGAGATGTACCCATGACTTATTTGATAGATGCCTGGCTCGACCGCCCACACCCTTACCTGCGCATCCTTCATCGGGAAACCGGCGAAGTCTGTGCGGTGCTGGAAGAAGAAGCGCTGAATGAATTGCAGGATCAGGGTGACCTGGACGTCAACGGCCTGAGTTCGAGTGAACCAGGAGTGCTCAAGGAAGTGGTGCGTAATCTGTTTCTGTTCTGCTATGCCCGAGCGTTGCGCCCGGCGACGGAGCTCAATGGCAAGTTCCATCCATGAACACACCGGCAAAACACTGTGGGAACGAACGACCCCGTTCCCACAGGTAACCAGCAGGTCTTACAGAACGTCGAGCAGTTCGACGTCGAATACCAGCACGCTGTGCGGCGGAATGCTGCCAACGCCTTGAGCGCCGTAAGCCAACTCGCTCGGCACGTACAGGCGCCATTTGCTGCCGGCATTCATCAGTTGCAGGGCTTCGGTCCAGCCGGCGATCACGCCGCCTACCGGGAATTCTGCAGGCTGGCCACGCTCGTAGGAGCTGTCGAACACAGTGCCGTCGATCAAGGTGCCGTGGTAGTGAGTACGAACCTGGTCTTCACGGGTCGGCTTGGCGCCGTCACCAGCGGTCAGCACTTCAAATTGCAGGCCGGAAGCCAGGGTGGTGATGCCATCACGCTTGGCGTTTTCAGCCAGGAACGCCAGGCCAGCGCCAGCGGCGGCTTCAGCCTTGGCAGCAGCCTCGGCTTGCATGATTTCGCGGATGACCTTGAAGCTGGCGGCCATTTGCTCCTGGTCAACACGGCTTGGTTTGCCGGCGAATGCATCGGTCAGGCCAGCCAGGATCGCGTCCAGGCTCACACCCGGTGGTGGGTTGTCGCGCAGTTGGTCGCCCAACTGACGGCCGATACCGTAGCTGACGCGGGTTTCGTCGGTGGACAGATTAACTTCGGACATGAAGAGGCTCCGCTGTAGGGCAGCACTGGAAACAGTGATGTGCGCGCCGCCCTGAACTAAAAGGGCCAGCAGACTAGCACACAAGACCTGCTGGTGATGAGCCCCCCACCGCGGCACGGCACCGGGATCGCGACCCTTCGTCGCACGCGCAATAAAAGCGCTTCAGATTCAACCCTCCCCGCCGATACAGCGCTACACACTTTGGCTGGCTCAAACAACAACACCGTCCAGCAGACAAAAAATCACCTTCGCGGAGCATTCGATGAACAGCTGGTTCGGTAACATCAGCGTCAACCTCAAACTGGGCCTGGGCTTCGGCCTGGTACTGGTTCTCACCTCAATCCTGGCCTTCACCGGCTGGACCAGCCTGGGCAGCCTGATCGACCGTAGTAACTGGATGAGCGATATCACCCAGCTCAACGCGTCGCTGACCAAACTGCGCATCGTGCGCCTGCAATACATGTTGGCCAACGGTGATGAAGCCGTGGCGCAGAACGTGCAGACCAGCCTGGATGCCTTTGCTGCCCAGCAACAGAAACTCCTGGACAGCTTCAAGAGCCCGGAAAACGTCAAGCTGCTCAACGAGCAGAAAGCCATCATCACGGCTTATCAGCAATCCCTGAACAAAATGCGTGAGGCTTACCGTAACGGCAACGCTGCTCGCCAGGTCATGGGGGACAAGGCCGATATCGCCAACGCCCAGATCGATGCGCTGGACACCAGCGTGCAGCAGATACCCGACAGCCCGGAGCGCTTCACTCAGTTCCAGGCGGTGACCAACGCCAAGCAGGCGTTCCAGTTGGCCCGCTACGAAGTGCGTGGCTACACCAACAACGTCAACCCGGACACCGAAGCCCGCGCTGCGGCACAAATCGAGAAAGCCATCGGCGGCTTGAAAGGCCTCAGTGTCGCATTCGGCGCCAGCCAGCAAAGCGCGCTGAGCGCCCTGGAAACCGCCCTGGGCGCCTATCGCACAGCCGTTCAAAACTACAAGACGGCCAACGCCAATATCGTGGCTGCCCGTGCCGAAATGACCACCCAAGGCGCCGATATCGTCACCATCAGCGACAAGCTCTACGACATCCAGCTGGATCGTCGCGACGCCGAAAGTGCCCAGGCCCGTAGCCTGCAGTTGATCAGCACGCTGCTGGCACTGCTGGTCGGTATCATCGCGGCACTGGTGATCACCCGCCAGATCACCCGTCCACTGCAGGAAACCCTGGCTGTGGTTGAGCGCATCGCCTCCGGCGACCTGAGCCACAATATCCAGGTCACCCGTCGCGATGAACTGGGCGTACTGCAACAAGGCATCCAGCGCATGGGCACCACCTTGCGTGAACTGATCAGCGGGATTCGCGACGGCGTGACCCAGATCGCCAGTGCCGCCGAAGAGTTGTCGGCCGTCACCGAGCAGACCAGCGCCGGTGTGAACAGCCAGAAGATCGAGACCGATCAGGTCGCCACGGCAATGCACGAAATGACCGCCACCGTGCAGGAAGTCGCACGCAACGCCGAGCAAGCCTCTCTGGCTGCCGCCGACGCTGACGGCCAGGCCCGCGCAGGCGATAAAGTGGTAGCCGAGGCCATCGCCCAGATCGAACGCCTGGCCGCCGAAGTGGAACGTTCCACCGATGCCATGGCGCACCTGCAACAAGAGAGCAACAAGATCGGCAGCGTGATGGACGTGATCAAGGCGGTGGCCGAACAGACCAACCTGCTCGCGCTCAACGCAGCGATCGAAGCGGCGCGTGCCGGTGAAGCCGGTCGTGGCTTTGCCGTGGTCGCCGACGAAGTGCGTGGCCTGGCCCAGCGCACGCAGAAATCCACCGAGGAAATCGAAGGCCTGGTCGCCGGTTTGCAGAACGGCACCCAGCAAGTTGCCAACGTGATGAACAACAGCCGCAGCCTCACCGACAGCAGTGTCGAACTGACGCGCAAGGCCGGTGTGTCCCTGGAAAACATCACCCGCACGGTGTCGAACATCCAGTCGATGAACCAGCAGATCGCCGCCGCTGCCGAACAACAAAGCGCCGTGGCCGAAGAGATCAGCCGCAGCATCGTGAATGTGCGTGATGTGTCCGAGCAGACCGCCACCGCGAGCAATGAAACGGCGAAATCGAGCGTGGAACTGGCGCGTTTGGGTAGCCAGTTGCAGCAGATGGTCAGTCACTTCCGGGTGTAAGAAATCAAAAAGCCGCCTCGGCATATACCGAGGCGGCTCCACCTCTCAGACGTTAGCAGTCATCGAAGCTGTCCCGCAGGAACTTCCATACGTGATAAGCACGTAGGCAGTTCACTACGAGGTTCCATGTACGTCGTGCAAACCTAGACATACTCGGCCCTCCGTGAGTTGGGCCTTACCTCCAGCACACTTACCGGAACATGTGGGCCTTAGGATGCTGGTCATAGCTTCCGATGAGGCGGCCGGGCTTTGGTTCCTCCCGCATAAATCCGGCACGGATTACTAGCCCGTGGCGTTCGGTCCATAATTCCGCGCGCATACCCAGCCACCTACAAAACGACATACTTGGAACGGGGTGATACTAACCAACATCCTCATCGAAGGTGTGACGGGAGATGAGAAAACCCTCCGCGGAGGTCCGCTAATTTATTGCCAATTCTTGCCACCGTTTTTTATAACATTCAGTGAAATGCGTGAAAACCGTCGGCCTTGGCCAGTCCTTGCGGGGCGCGACAATCGGCAGTAGTATTCTTCTCGCTGGTCATAGCTTCCGCTGAATATGCAACCCCAGCTACTAACCGGGATTGCAATAAAAAACCGCCCTACTAAGGCGGTTTTTTATTGCCTGCGATTTACCTCTCAGCCCTCACCTTCCTCAACAAACACCACCCGATTCCCAAACGGATCCTTGATGCTCATCTCCCGCGATCCCCAAGGCGTTTCCTCAACCCCAGGCTTGGCGTAACGGTAATCCTTGCCCGCCAACTGCTGCTGATACGTGTCCACCCCTTGCGCCTGAATCCGCACCGCCGCGCCCGGCGAAGCATCGCCATGATGTTCGGACAGGTGCAGCACACAATCGCCCAGCGAAACCTGCAGATAGAGTGGATAGTTCGCCTCGAAACGATGCTGCCAATCGACCTTGAACCCCAGAAAGTCGACGTAGAACTCCAAGGCCTTGGCCTCATCGAAAATCCGCAGGATGGGGGTGACTTTTCCTAAGTGCATGACAATCGCTCCGTGTATGAAAGCGCCCACTATAGAGTCGAAAACCCACCACGCAAATCCCCACTGCGCGCCAGGAAGCGCCCCGGTCGCTGACCGTTCGCTTGGCCATCGCTGTAGCTCAATACGCCGTTGACCCACACGCCGTCAATGCCTTGCGCCGCCCGCTGTGGCTCATTGAAATCCGCCACATCCCGCACCCGCAACGGGTCGAACAACACCAGGTCGGCCCAGTGCCCTTCACGAATTTCACCACGCTCGGATAACCCAAAACGCGCTGCCGACAAGCCGGTCATCTTGTGCACGGCGGTGTGCAACGGGAACAACCCGACATCCCGGCTGAAATGTCCCAGCACCCGTGGAAACGCCCCCCACAAGCGTGGGTGTGGAAACGGATCTTCGGGCAACCCATCAGACCCCACCATCGACAATGGATGCGCAAGGATGCGTCGCACATCCGCTTCATCCATCCCGTAGTACACCGCCCCCGCAGGCTGTAGACGACGAGCGGCGTCCATCAACGAGACGTCCCATTCGCCGGCAATGTCCTGCAAGTCGCGCCCTCCCACTTCCGGGTGCGGCGTCGACCAGGTAATCGTGATGCGAAACGCGTCGGTCACCTGCTTGAGGTCCAGGGTCGAAGAACTGGCCGCGTAGGGATAACAATCACACCCCACCGGGTGGGTTTTCGCCGCCGACTCCAACGCTGCCAACAGCTGCGGACTACGCCCCCAGTTCCCCGCGCCCGCACATTTGAGGTGGGAAATGATCACCGGTACCTGTGCGTGCCGGCCGATCAGAAAAGCCTCGTCCATGGCCTCCAGCACCGGTTCGAATTCGCTGCGCAAATGGGTGGTGTACACCGCACCGAAGGCCGTGAGTTCTTCACTCAGTTGCAGCACCTCATCGGTCTCGGCATTGAACGCGCTGGCGTAGGCCAGGCCGGTGGATAAACCGAGGGCGCCGGCCTCGAGACTCTCGTGCAACTGCACACGCATGGCGGCGATTTCATCCGGTGTGGCGGTGCGATGCAGGTCGTCCATGTGGTTACTGCGCAGCGCCGTGTGACCGATCAATGCCGCGACGTTGACCGCTGGATGAGCGCTTTCAACGGCGCTGCGATAGTCGCTGAACCGGGGATAAACAAACGCCGCAGCGCTGCCCAACAAGTTCATCGGGTCCGGCGGATCGCTGCGCAAACTCACCGGTGAGGCGCTGATGCCACAGTTGCCGACAATCACAGTGGTCACACCCTGGCTGAGCTTGGGCAGCATCTGCGGCTGGCGGATGACCACCGTGTCGTCGTGGGTGTGGACATCGATAAAGCCCGGCGCCAGTACACGGCCAGTCGCATCGATTTCATGCGAGGCCACCGCCGTCGACAAGTCGCCAATGGTCTCGATGCGCCCGTCACGCAACCCCACATCGGCGACAAACCCTTCGGTGTTGCTGCCATCGATGATCAGCGCCTGGCGAATCAGCGTGTCGTACGTCATGTCAATCTCCAAGCGGCAGGCGGTCAGGGCCGCCGCGATAATCGTCGAGGGCCAGCTTGATCCGGCGCAGGCGTTCCTGGTTGTCGTCGGGCAGGGCCAGCGCCAGTTCGGTGGCGAGCAGGTCGATGGCCAGCAGCATGCCGTAGCGCGCCGCCGTGGGTTTGTAGATAAAACTGGTTTCGGCCGGTTGCAGCGGCAGCAGCACATCCGCCAACTGCGCCAGGGGTGAGTCGGCCAGGGTGATGGCGACGATGCGCGCGTCGTAGTTGCGTGCCAGCGCCACCACATCGAGCAACTCAGGGGTGAGGCCCGTGAGCGAGCAGACAATCAGCGCGTGTTCCGGCCCCAGGGTTGCCGCCGTGACACGCATCATCACCGGGTCGTGGCTGGCGGCAATCGGGTAGCCCAGGCGAACCAGGCGCACCTGCAATTCATCGCTGCACAAACTCGACGGCCCGCCCATGCCGAACGCGTGGATCATCCGCGCCTTGCCCAGCAGGTTGACCGCATCGACAAAGCTGGCCTGGTTGAAACCCGACAAGTGCTGGCGCAACGTCGCTTCGATATCGCCGAGAATCTGCCGATGAAATGCCGACTGTTCAGGCAGCCCCGCCGGGTCCAGGAAGCGGCTGCCGACGCCGCTGGCCTGGGCCAGTTGCAGGCGCAGGTCGCGCAAATCCCGGCAACCGACACTGCGGGCAAACCGCGACAACGTCGCGGTACTGACCTCGGCCCGTTGGGACAGCTCTTCCAGGCTGGCCGAGGCGGCAAAGCCCACATCCTCCAGCATCAGCCTGGCGATACGCCCTTCGCCGGCGCTGAAGGAATCCTGACGGGCGCGGATCTGGTAGAGGATGTCCATGAAGGCTCCGGGTTACAAAATACAGGACAGACCGTAAGTCAGACCGAAGGCAACCACAGAGATCAGCGTCTCCAATACGGTCCAGGTCTTGAAGGTCTGGATCACCGTCATATTGAAGTATTCCTTGATCAGCCAGAAGCCGCCGTCGTTAACGTGGGAAAAGATCACCGAACCCGCGCCAGTCGCCAACACCAGCAATTCCGGGTGTGGATAACCCAGGCCCAGGGCGACCGGCGCAACCACGCCGGATGCGGTAGTCATGGCCACCGTGGCCGAACCTGTGGCGATGCGCATCAAGGCCGCAAACAGCCACCCCATCACCAGCGGCGACAACTGAAACGCGTGGGCCAGGCCGAGGATCTCATGAGTGACGCCTGCATCCACGAGGATCCGGTTCAGGCCACCGCCCGCGCCCACCAGCAAGGTGATGCTCGCGGTCGGCGCCAGGCATTCATTGGTGAACCTGAGGATCGACTCACGGTTGAAGCCCTGCGCCAGGCCCAGGGTCCAGAAACTCACCAGGGTTGCCACCAGCAGCGCAATCACCGAGTTGCCGATAAACAGCAGAAACTGATTGAAGCCGCTGCCCGGGGTGGAGATCACGTTGGCCCAACCGCCGATCATCATCAGCACCACCGGCAACAGGATGGTGCCCATGGTCAGCGTAAAGCTCGGCAAACGCTCACGAGGTTCACGCTCGATAAACTGGCGTTCCAGCGGGTTTTCCGCCGGCAGGTGAATACGCGGCACGATGAATTTGGCGTACACCGGGCCGGCGATGATCGCCGTGGGTATACCGATGAGGATCGCATAGAGCACGGTCTGCCCCACCGACGCGTTATACGCCAGCACGGCCATCATCGCCGCCGGGTGCGGCGGCACCAGCGCATGCACCACCGACAGGCCGGCAACCATCGGCAGGCCGACCATCAGGATCGACACCCCCACGCGCCGCGCCACGGTAAAGGCGATTGGCACCAGCAGCACAAAGCCCACTTCGAAAAACAGCGGCAGCCCCACCAGGAAGGCGATGCACACCATGGCCCAATGGGCATTACGTTCGCCGAAACGGTTGATCAGGGTGCGCGCCACCTGCTCGGCGCCACCGGACTCGGCCATCATCTTGCCGAGCATGGTGCCCAGCGCCACGACCAGGGCGATATGCCCCAATGTTTTGCCGACGCCCGCCTCGTAGGAGCCCATGATGGTGTCAGCCGGCATCCCGGCCATCAGCGCCAAGCCGATGGACACCAGGGTGATGACGATAAACGGGTTGAGCCGGTAACGTGCGATCAGCACGATCAAAGCAATGATGGCGATGGCAGCGTATGCCAACAGCCCGAAGCCCGGTGATGCGGCCATGCGGTACTCCTCGGAAAGGGTCACGTCGAATTGGTTGTGAAACTCATAAATCATTACCGAGGAGCATTTTCAAATTTTATGAAAGTAACTTTCGCCCACGGATAAGCGCTGTCGCGTTGGGGTATGCCCAAGGGCCGTGCATGAAAATCCGGGGGGTGTTCTTACATGAAGATCAGAGAAGGCTGGAAACTCAACGAATACCCTTGAGTCATAGAATGCACATCCACCGTTGCCAGGAAAATCGAGCATGATTCGTACGACACTCGCCGCCGGCGCCCTGCTTCTCGCCGTGTGCGGCACTGCCGCCGCCGCCGACAACCCGGCGCTGAAAAAATGCATGGACGGCGCCAACACCACTGCCGACATGGTCAGCTGCAACGTCAAGGAAACCAAGGTGCAGGACACGCGCCTGAACAAAGCCTACAAAACCGCCCTCGCCGCCCAGGAAGGCAACCGCAGGCAGCAACTGCAGGACCTGCAGCGCCTGTGGATCAAGTACCGTGACGCCAATTGTGCCTTCGCCGGCTCGGCTACTGGCGGCACCATCGACCAGGTCAACGGCACCGGCTGCGTGCTGGACATGACCCAGACCCGCGCCCAGGAACTGGAAGACCTGGTCGGGCCATAAAATCAGTCGTGATGCACCCTCGCACGCTTGAGCAGCTTCTTGCAGCGTTCGGACAAATGCAGCACGCGCAAATGCTTGCCGGCCTTGCTGTAGCGCTCGCGCAGGGTCATCAGCGCGGCAATCGCCGAGTAGTCGACAAAGCTCAGGTGACGACAATCCAGCGTCACCTGGGCGGGGTCGTTGGCCGGGTCGAACTGGTTCAGGAACGGCGTCGTCGAGGCAAAGAACAGCGTGCCGTGCAGGCGATAGAGCTTGCTGCCATCCGCTTCCAAATGCGCATCGGCGTACAGCTCACGGGCCTGTTGCCAGGCAAAGTTCAGTGCTGCGATCACGATGCCGCACAGCACGGCGGTGGCCAGGTCGGTGAACACCGTGATCACGGTCACTGCGATGATCACCAGCACATCATTGAGCGGCACCTTGTTGATCACCCGCAGGGACGCCCAGGCGAAGGTCTGCTGGGACACCACGAACATCACCCCCACCAGCGCCGCCAGCGGGATCCGCTCGATCAGCGGTGACAGAAACAAAATAAACAGCAGGATCATCACCCCGGCGAACACCCCGGAGAAACGTCCGCGCCCGCCGGAGCTGAGGTTGATCACGGTTTGCCCGATCATCGCGCAACCGCCCATGCCGCCGAACAGGCCCGAGAGCATATTCGCCGCGCCCAGGGCCACGCTCTCGCGGTCAGGATAGCCACGGGTCTCGGTGATTTCGTCGGTGAGGTTCAGGGTCAGCAGGGTTTCCAGCAGGCCGACCATGGCCATCAGGAACGCATAAGGGGCGATGATGCCGAGGGTTTCCAGGGTCCAGGGGATCTGCGGCAGCGCGAAGGCCGGCAGGCCGCCGGCGATGTGGGCCATGTCGCCGAGGGTACGGGTCGGCAGGCCGAGCAGGTACACGGCCAGGCCCACGCCAAGGATCGCCACCAGGGCTGGCGGCACCGCACGGGTGATGCGCGGCAGCAGGTAGACGATGGCCATGGTCACCAGCACCAGGCCCGTCATCACGTACAACGGCATGCCGCTGAGCCAGCGTTCACCGTTCTTGAAATGTTCCAACTGGGCCAGGGCAATGATGATCGCCAGGCCGTTGACGAACCCCAGCATCACCGGGTGCGGCACCATGCGCACCAGCTTGCCCAGGCGCAACAGGCCGAACGCAACCATGATCAGCCCGCCCAGCAGCACCGTGGCCAGCAGGTATTCCACGCCGTGCTGCACCACCAGCGCGACGATCACCACCGCCATCGAGCCTGCCGCCCCGGACACCATGCCCGGCCGGCCGCCGAACAAGGCGGTGAGGGTGCAAATGATAAAGGCGCCGTACAGCCCCATCAGCGGGTTGAGGTGAGCCACCAGGGCAAAGGCGATGCACTCGGGCAGCAGCGCGAAAGACGTGGTGAGGCCGGCCAGGGCATCGGCGCGCAGACGGGTGAGGTTCATGAGGTACCAGGGCATTGCGGGGGATAAGGCGGGGAATGGTACGGAATTGAGCGCGGTGGGGCCAGATTTTTAAGGCAAGCACACACCCTGTAGTGAGCGGGCTTGCCCCGCGTTGGGCTGCGAAGCAGCCCCAAAACCATTCACCGTATTTCTGTCTGAATGTATGCGATTACTGACAGGGGGCCGCTTCGCAGCCCGACGCGGGCAGGCCCGCTGGCCACAACTAAACGGCGGAAAACTTAGACCATCTCCTGACGAATCCACTCCACCACCGACGTACGCTTCGGCGCCCAGCCCAGCAACTCCCGGGCATGCCTGCCACGCACGCGGCTGTTGGAGCCCAGGCCATAGTTGGCCATTTCATAGCCCCACTCGGCCTCAGCCTCGGCCAATGGCCAATCCTGCGGCCGGCCCAGGTTCAGGGCTTGGGCAATCGCCGTGGTCATGTCGATAAACGAGGCCTCGCCGCTTTCCACAAAGTAGAAGGTGCCCGGCACGTTGCGGGTCAGTGCCAGCAGGTACAGCGCCACCACGTCTTCAATGTGCACGTTGGACCAGATGTTCTGCCCGGCGCCCACATGGCGCACCACGCCGCTCTTGCGTGCCTGCTTGAGCAAGCGCGGCAGTTGCACGCTGTCGCGCTTCACACCGAGGCTGTGGCCGTAGATCAGGGTGTTGCAGATCACTGCTGAGTTCACGCCGTCTTTTGCGGCCGCCAGGATCAGGTTGTCGATGGCCACGCGGGCAGCCTTGTCGACGGTCGGCTCCGGCAGGCTGTCTTCGAAATAGATGACATCGCTGGACTTACCGCCCGACGCATCCCCCACGATGCTCGAACCGCTGGTGTGCAGGAATGGCTTGTCCGAACCTTTCAGTGCGGCCAGCAGGGTTTCCACCGCGGCACGATGGTCGCTGCTCGCGGCATTGATCACTGCATCGGCTTTGTGCGCTTGCTCGGTCAACACAGCAGCATCGTCGAGGGTGCCGATCACCGGGTTGATGCCCAGGGCAGTCATTTCAGCCGCTTGCCCGGCGCTGCGTACCAGGCCGGTAACCGTGTGACCAGCCTTGACCAGGCCGGTGGCGATGGAACCGCCGATAAAACCGGCTGCGCCGGTAATGAATACGTTCATGGAGAGTGCTCCTGACGGGGTAAGTGATGGCTCCATTGTTGCGGACTCATCCCTGACGAATAAGCCCGCACCGCCCAATTCACTCTTGCGTGAGGGTCACGAATCAGCAGGCATACCGCGCCAGCTTGGCCTGGATAAAGTCCAGGAAGCACTGGATGCGCAGCGCCAATTGCGAGTTGCGGTAGAACACCGCGTGGATCGGTTGGCGATACCCGCTGTTGAACGCCTCCAGCACCGGCACCAGGCGCCCGGCATTGATGTCTTCGACGGTCATGAAGTTCGACAGGCAACAAATGCCCTGCCCTTCCAACGCCAACTGGCGCAGGGTTTCACCACTGGACGCGGCCACGCTGGGCTCGATCAGCCAGCGGTCACCTTCCACATGGCGCAGCGGCCAGTGGTTGAGGGTTTCGGTCTGGGTAAAGCCCAGCAGGGTATGGTCAGCCAACTCGGCGACCGTCGTCGGCGTGCCGTACTGCTTGAGGTAGTCGGGGCTGGCGAGGATATGCAGCGGCGTACAGCCCAAGGATCGCGCATGCAGGGTGGAGTCGGCCAGGGCACCGATGCGAATCGCAATATCGGTGCTCTGTTCCAGCAGGTCGATGATCAGGTCATCGCTGTTCAACTCCAGCTGGATCTGCGGGTACAAACGGCGGAATTCGGCGATGTAGGGCACGATCCCATGCAGCATGAACGGCACGGCGGCATTGATGCGCAGGCGCCCGGCGGGGTTTTTCTGGCGTGACGACAGGCGCTCTTCCAGCTCGTCCATCTGCGCCAGGATCAGCTTGGCCTGCTCGAAGAAGTACTTGCCCTCCTCGGTCAGGTCCATGCGCCGCGTGGTGCGGTTGATCAGCGTGGTCTCAAGCTTGGCTTCCAGGCGCGACAGGGTGCGGCTGACCGCCGACGGCGTCTGCCCGACCTGCTCCGCGGCGGCGGAAATCGAGCCGCACTCAATCACGCTGACGAAGATCTGTAGCTCATCGGATCGGGCTTTCACGGGCGGTCCTCGTTATCGGTGTACCGCAGCTTACACCGAGAGGTTGAACACCCGCGCCAGATGCTGTTCGTAGCGCGCCACATCCACCTCGATGGCCGGGCGTTTCATCACGTCCACGCACAGGAAGGTCGGCAGGCCGGTCATGCCGAGGAACTCGTTGGCTTTGTGGAACGGGAAGTACACCGCATCCACGCCCTTGGCTTCGAAGAAGTCGGTCGGATCGTCGAAGGCTTGCTGCGGTGCATTCCAGGTCAGTGACAGCATGTAGTGCTTGCCCTGGACCAGGCCACCGCTGCCGTATTTCTGCGAGGCGTCGGAACGGGTGCGACCATCGCTGGCATACAGGCTGCCGTGGCCTTCGGTGAAGACTTCGTCGATGTACTTCTTGACGATCCAGGGCGCGCCCATCCACCACCCGGGCATCTGGTAGATGATCACATCGGCCCAGAGGAATTTGGCGACCTCTTCGGCCACGTCGTAGCCTTCGTCGATATGGGTGACCTTGACGTCGATACCGCCTCGGTCCAACACCGCCAAGGCGGTGTCATGCAGGGTGGCGTTATAGCGGCCGTCGGAGTGGGCGAATTTTTTACCGCCGTTGAGCAGGAGTACTTTTTTCATGGGAGGCATCCAGAAGGTTGAAAATGTCTGGACGCAGACTATCCACCTCGGCCCTTCGGAATAAGCGGTCACCGGGCAAAATACCTTTGACCACAAGGAACGAATGGATCGCTAATTGTTAACCGCCGATCAGCAAATGCCCGCCCAGCAGTGCCATGCCGATAAAAAATACCCGCTTGAACAGCACCGCACTGATGCACTGGCGCACCACCTGGCCCAGCCACATGCCCAGCAGCGCCGGCACCAAGGCCAGCAACGAGGCGTTGATTGCACCAGCGCCCAAGGTGCCGCGCCAGGCCAGACCGGCGGCCAGGGCCAGGGTCGATACCGTGAACGACAACCCCAACGCCTGCACCAGTTGATCGCGATTCAAACCCAGCGCCTGCAGGTACGGCACGGCAGGAATCACAAACACACCGGTGGCCGAGGTGATAAGGCCGGTGATCAGCCCGCACACCAGTCCCAGCCAACGCTCGGTCCGGGCCTTGACCTTGAACGTGGGCAGGAACAGTCCGCTCAGTGCATACACCAGCAACGCGGCGCCCAGTGCGCGCACCACCCATTGCCCGCCGTCCATCCCCAGCCACACCGTGCCCAGCCCGGTGCCGAGGAAAATCAGCAGCAACATCGGCCAAAGGCGCTTGAGCAAAGCACTCAGGTGCCCGCCAAATGCCAATTGCCACAGGTTGGTGACGATCGAAGGGATGATCAGCAATGCCGCAGCCTGCGCCGGTAACATAGCCAGGCCGAGCATGCCCATGGCGACAGTGGGCAGCCCCAAACCGATGATACCCTTGACCGTACCGGCCAGCAGGAAGGTGCCGATCACCAGCAAGGTAAGGGCGGGGCCGAGGTTCTGGTAAAATGCGAGAAAGGTATTCATGGGCAGAGTGTGCGACTTTTCGATGCGCTCTAAAATTCGCCATATACTGAGGCAGCCTCTTGTTTTGCGTGACCCTGAGGCCAGTCCAGTCACCCGAGCCATCAGCCATGCACTTTGACCTGATCGACCTGCGCCTCTACCTGCACACCCTCGACACCGGCAACATCACCGCCGGCGCGGCCCGCAGCCATTTATCCCTGGCCGCCGCCAGTGCCCGCATCCGGGCGATGGAGGCATCGTTGGGCATCGAGTTTCTCCAGCGTGGGCGTCGCGGCGTCACCCCCACACCGGCGGGCAAGGCCCTGGCCCGTCACGCCCGCCTGTTGTTGCAACAGGCCGAGCACCTGCAACAGGACCTGGCGGAATACGCCAACGGCGTCAAAGGCCAGGTGCGCCTGCTGTGCAACACCACTGCGCTCAGCGAATACCTGCCGGAACTGCTTGCGGACTTTCTGCGCGAACACCCCAACCTCGATATCGACCTGCAGGAATTGCCCAGCCTGCGCATCACCCAGGCCTTGCGCCAGGGCACGGCGGAGTTGGGGATCATCTCCGACGCCGTGGACACCCACGGCTTGCAGACCTTGCCCTTTCGCGACGACCCGCTGGCGCTGATCATGCCGCACGACCATCCCCTGGCGGGCGGCACGGTGAGCTTTGTCGACAGCCTGCAATACGACTACGTGGGTCTGGCCGCCGCCAGCGCCCTCGCGGTGTACCTGGAAGAACAGGCACTGCACGCGGGCTTTCGTGTGCAGACGCGTATCCGCGCCGAGGGTTTTGACGGGCTGATTCGCATGGTGGCCCGCGGCGCCGGCCTGGGCATCGTGCCCCTGGCGGCGTTGGCGCGCTGGCCAGCGCCGCGCCGCTTCATCGCCCAACCGTTGCAGGAAGAGTGGGCTTGCCGAACGCTGCTGTTATGCGCGCGTTCGTTCGAACAATTGCCGGGTTACGCCAGGGCCTTGTTCGATGCCTTGGTCCTGCCCTTGCGGAAAAACCCGTAATACACCGCCGACAGGATCAGCAGGAACGGCACGCCAAACACCAGGGTCATCTTGAACGCTTCGGTGAAGTACGTGGTGATCATCACCGCGCCCATCAGCACCAACCCCAATAACGTGCTGTAGGGAAACAGGCGCAACTGGAACGACAGCTTCGCGCCGCCATGACGCTTGCGATAGCGCCGGAAGAACAGGTGCGTGAGGAAGATCATGAACCAGGTGAAGATCGCGCCAAACATCGAGATCGCCATCATCAGGGTGAACGAACTTTCCGGGTACACCAGGTTCAACAGCGTCGCCAGGGCGATGCCCGAGCTGGACAACAGCAAGGCATTGAGCGGAATGCCGCTCTTGCTCAAGGCCCCCATGGACCTGGGCGCAAAGCCGGCGCGGGACAGGCTGAACATCATGCGCGTGGTGATGTAGAGCTGGCTGTTCATCGCCGACAAGGCCGCGATCAGGATCACGAAATTCATCACCCCGGTGGCGCCGGGAATGCCGATGGTCTGCATCACCGTGACGAACGGGCTCTGGGCCTGGCCGGCCTGGTTCCACGGCACGATGGCGAGCATCAGCGCCAGGGTCAGCAGGTAAAACACCACCAGCCGCACGATGGTCGCGCGAAAGGCTTTCTTCACGGCCTGCTCCGGGTCCGCCGCTTCACCGGCGGCCACGGCGATCATCTCGACGCTCAAGTAGCTGAAGATCGACACGATCACGGCAATCCACATGCCGCTCACGCCATGGGGGAAAAACCCGTCGTGGGCCGTGTAGTTCTGCACCCCGTATTGTGGGTTGCCGGAGCCGAACACCACGTACACCGCGAGGATGATGAAGCCGACGATGGCGCTGATCTTGATCGTCGAAAACCAGTATTCGAAGTTGCCGAAAGTCTTGACGCTGATGGCGTTGAGCAGGATCAGCACGCTGGAAAACGACACGATCCACACCCATTCCGGCACGTGGGCGAACCAGTACTTCATGTACATCGCCACCGCCGTGACCTCGGCCCCCACCGCCAGCACAATCGCCGCCCAGTAGGCATAACGCACCAGAAACCCGGCCAGCGGGCTGATGTAGAACTCGGCATAGGCGCCGAAAGAGCCCGAGGTGGAATGGGCCACCGTCATCTCGGCCAGGCAGCCCATCAGCAGCAAGGTGATCAACGCGCCGATCGCGTAGCTCACCAGCACGCTGGGCCCGGCGTAGCCGATGGCATAGGCGCTGCCCATGAACAGCCCGGTGCCGATGGCGCCACCGATGGCGATCATGCTCATCTGGCCGGAAGTGAGCTGGCGCCTCAGGCCCAGTTCGCGGTGGGTGATCTCGGCAAAGCCGTGGTCGGGTGTGCTCACGTGGTGTGCCCCTTTATTATTGTGGTTGTACTGTCTAACCGTTGTCACAGATCCCCTGTGGGAGGGGGCTTGCCCCCGATAGCGGTGGATCAGCAAAAATTTAAGTAACTGACAAACCGCCATCGGGGGCAAGCCCCCTCCCACATTTTCTCCGGCGTTTATTCAGGTGACGCTGTGGCGGACCTTGAATTGCGGCTGGTCCCAGGTGATGTTATCGAGAATCTCACCGAGGATTTCCACCGCATCCCACACCTCGGTAAAACTCGTGTACAGCGGCGTAAACCCAAAACGCATGATGCGCGGCTCGCGGTAATCACCGATCACGCCACGTGCGATCAGGGCCTGGATCACCGCATAGCCTTCCGGGTGTTTGAAGCTCACATGGCTGCCACGCCGAGCGTGTTCACGCGGCGTGATGAGCACAAGGTTGTGGGCGGCGCAGCGGCTTTCGACCAACTCGATAAACAGGTCGGTCAGCGCCAGGGATTTGCTGCGCAGGCGGGCCATGTCGGTCTGTTCAAAAACTTCCAGGCCGCATTCCACCATCGCCAGCGACGTGATCGGCTGGGTGCCGCACAGGTAGCGGGCGATGCCAGCGCTCGGCGCATAGCTGGATTCCATGGCGAACTGCCGGGTATGCCCGAACCAGCCCGACAGCGGCTGGTGCACCAGGTCCACCAACGCCGGGTTGACCCACACGAACGCCTGGGAACCGGGGCCGCCGTTGAGGTATTTGTAAGTGCAGCCAATCGCATAGTCAGCACCGGCCCCGTGCAGGTCGATGGGCACCGCGCCGGCCGAATGCGCCAGGTCCCAGATGCTCAGCGCGCCGCATTCATGGCTCAAGGCGGTGAGCGCCTGCATGTCGTACATGTAGCCGGTCTTGTAGTTGACGTGGGTGAGCATCACCACCGCCACGTCGCCGTCGATGGCCCGGGGCAGTTCATCCGGGCTGTTGACCAGGCGCAGGGAATAGCCCTGTTGCAGCAACTCGGCGAGGCCCTGGGCGATGTACAAATCGGTGGGGAAGTTGCTCGCTTCGCTGACGATCACCTTGCGCGCCGGCTCACGTTGGCGCTGCACGCTCAAGGCGGCGCTGAGCACCTTGAACAGGTTGATCGAGGTGGTATCGGTGATCACCACCTCTGCGTCCCGCGCCCCGATCAGCGGCGCCAGGCGGTTGCCCAGGCGCTGGGACAAGTCGGCCCAGCCGGCGCTGTTCCAACTGCGGATCAAGCCATTGCCCCACTCTTGCGCGATGACCGCCTGCGCCCGCGCCAACGCCGCCACCGGACGCGCACCGAGGGAGTTGCCGTCCAGGTAGATAACGTCCTGCGGCAAGGCGAACTGCTGACGTAGCGGCGCCAGCGGGTCCTGGGTGTCGAGGGCTTGGCAATGGCTGCGAGGGGTCATGGGCTGTCCTGGTTTTTGTCAGTGAGGATGCAGCAAATAATGAACGAAGATTTAAAGAATTTTCGTGCAAAGTGGTGGGTAACAGGCTAATTAAGCTGTAGGAAATTCGAATTTAACCCCTAAATACGCGGATTTATTCTAACCATGATCCTTGACGCCACCGACCTGCGCCTCCTGCATTTCCTGCAACAGGATGGCCGTATCAGCAACCAGGAACTGGCGGAAAAAGTCGCGTTGTCGCCCTCTGCCTGCCTGCGTCGTCTACGCCTGCTGGAGAGCGAAGGGATTATCAGCGGCTACCGTGCGGTGTTGAATGCCGAGCAGTTGGGGATTGAACTGGAGGCCATCGTCCACCTGTCATTGCGCCAGGATGTGGAGGATTGGCATGAGACGTTTATCAAGAAGGTGCAAGGCTGGCCGGAAGTGGCCAGCGCCTACGTGATCACCGGCGCCAGCAACTATGTGCTGCGGGTGCAGGCACGCAACCTCAAGCACTTTTCGGACTTTATCGTGAACCACCTGAACCGCACGGCGGGGGTGATGGATATCCGCTCGGAGATTGTGCTGCAGAAGATCAAGGATCGGGATGAGGTGCTTGATCTGGTGGTACGCAAATAGGAGCAGCGCCATCGGTAAAATGTGGGGGGCAAGCCCCCTCCCACATTTTTGACCGCATTTAGTCTTCGAGGGCGCGAACCCGCTGCATGCGTTTTTGCTCTACCGGCGCTGCGGCGGTTTGCAACTCAAAGTCAAAATCAATCTGCGCAAACCGCCCTTCCACGCCAAACTCCCGCGCCAGTTGCTGATCGTCACTGAAGCGAATCTCGGCAATCAACTCATCCCGCGTCGCGTAGGCAAAATCATCGTGCAGGTACGGGTCATCCGACAGGTTGATCTGGGTGGTCAGGTGCCGATGCCCCGGCGCCGAGATAAAGAAGTGGATATGCGCCGGGCGCTGCCCGTGGCGCCCCAGTTGATCGAGCAACTGCTGGGTCGGCCCGGTCGGCGGGCAGCCGTAGCCCGACGGCACGATGCTGCGAAAGCGGTAGTTGCCCTGGGCGTCGGTCTCGATACGCCGACGCAGGTTGAATTCGGATTGCGTCGGGTCGAACCACGAATACGTACCGCCGGTATTGGCCTGCCACACATCGACAATCGCCCCGGCCAACGGCTTGCCGTCGGTGTCGCGCACCTGCCCGCGCATAAACAGCGGCACCGCGTCGTCCTTGCCATCGTCCAGCCGCGCCTCGTACTTCGACAGCGGCGCGCCGGCCACATACAGCGGGCCTTCGATGGTGCGCGGGGTACCACCGGACTTGCCGGCTTCCTCGTCGGCGGCGTCCATCAGCATATCCAGGTAATGCTCCAGGCCGAGCCCGGCGGCGAGCAGTCCGGCCTCCTGGTGCTTGCCCAGTTCGTTGAGGTAGTTGACCGCCTTCCAGAACTCTTCCGGGGTCACGTCCAGGTCTTCGATGATGTTTACCGTATCGCGCAGGATCCGGTAGATCAGCGCCTTGGCGCGCGGGTTGCCGCCGTCAGTGAGGTTGCCGCTGGCTTCTTCGAGAAACCGTTGGGCGTGGGCAGTCTGGGACAGTCGGATGGACATGGTGCGTTCCTCATCTTGTAGTTATCAGAGTGAAAACCGGCCTAGCGGTCGTCTTCATGGATCGACGAAGGGTGCCGGCACAAGGCATTCACTTCGATGGCCATGTAGGGGTAAAGCGGCAGTTGCATCAGCAGGTCATGCAGTTCTTGCACGCTGTCGACGTCGAACACGCTGTAGTTGGCGTAGAGCCCGGCGATGCGCCATAAGTGGCGCCATTTGCCCTGGTGCTGCAGACGCTGGGCAAAGGCCTTTTCGTCGGCCTTGAGGCTGGCGGCGCGCTCGGGGTGCATGTCGACGGGCAGGTTCACGGTCATTTTTACGTGGAACAACATGGGCGGCGCCTCTTAGTGTTTGTCACGACGGAAGAACGCAAGGCGCTCCTCATCGATGGCCAGGCCCAGGCCCGGCAAGTGGGAGACATGCAGCTGGAAATCGCGGTACAGCGGCGGCTCGGCAAGAATGTCTTCGGTCAGCAACAGCGGGCCGAACAACTCGGTACCCCATGCCAGCCTGTTCAGCGTGAGGAAGGCATGCGCCGACGCCAGGGTGCCGATCCCCCCTTCCAGCATGGTGCCGCCGTACAGGCCGATACCGGCGGCCTCGGCAATCGCGGCGGTGCGCAATACCGCGCGGGGGCCGCCGTTCTTGGCGATCTTCAGGGCGAACACCGAGGCCGCGCCTTCACGGGCCAGGTTGAAGGCCTCTTCGACACACTCGATGGATTCGTCGGCCATGATCGGCGCCGGGCTCGACAGGTTGAGCCGGGCCATGCCGCCACGGTTGTTACGCGAGATCGGCTGTTCGATCAGGTCGATGCCGTGGTCGCCGAGCACCTTGCACGCCCGCAGGGCCACGGCTTCGTCCCAGGCCTGGTTGACGTCGACGCGCACGCTGGCACGTTCGCCCAGGGCCTGTTTGATCGCGATGACATGGGCCAGGTCCTCGCCCACTTCACCGGCACCGATCTTCAATTTGAAGATGCGGTGGCGGCGCAGGTCGAGCATCTTTTCGGCCTCGGCAATGTCCTGGGCGGTATTGCCGCTGGCGAGGGTCCAGGCCACCGGCAGTGCATCGCGCACACGCCCACCGAGCAGTTCGCTGACCGGCAGGTTCAGGCGCTTGCCGAGGGCGTCGAGCAAGGCGCTTTCGATACCGGATTTGGCAAAGGTGTTGCCGCGAATGCTGCGCTCCAGGCGCAACATGGCCGCGTTGATATTGCTGGCGTCCTGGCCAATCAGCAGTGGGGCGAAGTGACGGTCGATGTTGACCTTGATGCTCTCGGGGCTCTCGTTGCCGTAGCTCAGGCCGCCGATGGTGGTGGATTCACCGATGCCTTCGATGCCGTCGGCGCAGCGCACGCGGATGATCACCAGGGTCTGGTTTTGCAGGGTGTGCATCGCCAGCTTGTGCGGGCGAAGGGTGGGAAGGTCGACGATAATGGTCTCGATCGACTCGATGGCGCAAATCGGCATGGCAATACCCGCTGGGTTCTTTATAGATTTACGTCGATTCTGTGCCGCATTCTTCCTGGCTTCCAATATAGAATTGGTCTCGATCAATACCCTCAAGGTATGAAAGGAGCCGTTATGGAACTGCGTCATCTGCGCTACTTCCAGGTGCTGGGGCAGACCCTCAACTTCACCCGTGCTGCCGAACGCCTGCACATCGCCCAGCCGCCGTTGAGCCGGCAGATCCAGCAATTGGAAGAGGAATTGGGCGTGATCCTGCTGGAGCGTGGCCGACCGCTGCGGCTGACCGAGGCCGGGCGGTTTTTCTATGAGCACGCCAATGTGTTGCTCGAACAATTGGCCACGGTCTGCGACAACACCCGCCGCATCGGCCAGGGCGAGAAGACCTGGCTGGGCATCGGCTTTGCGCCGTCGACCTTGTATGGCGTGCTGCCGGAATTGATCCGGCGGTTGCGCAGCCATGAGGCGTTGGAACTGGAGTTGGGGTTGTCGGAGATGACCACCTTGCAGCAGGTCGAGGCGCTCAAGGCCGGACGTATCGACGTGGGCTTCGGGCGCATTCGCATCGACGACCCGGCCATCGTCCAGCGTGTGCTGGTGGAGGATCGGTTGGTGGCCGTGCTGCCCGCCGGCCACCCATTGCTCGATGCACCCGCGACCCTCGCCCAACTGGCCGCCGAGCCGTTTGTGCTCTACCCCGGCAACCCGCGCCCCAGCTATGCCGACCATGTGATCGCACTGTTCGACGCCCACGGCCTGAGCCTCAAGGTGGCGCAGTGGACCAACGAACTGCAGACCGCCATCGGCCTGGTCGGTGCGGGCATGGGCGTGACACTGGTGCCGGCGTCGGTGCAGGTGCTGCATCGCGCGGATATCGGCTACACGCCGGTTGTGGAAGCGACGGCGACCTCGCCGATCATTCTCAGCCGACGGGTGAATGATCAGTCGCCGGGGCTCAGTCATTGCCTGCAGTTGGTTGAAGAACTGATCTGAAATCGCCCAGGCACCGCCCCTCCCACTGGTTGATCTTCATCAGGTTCAAGTACTGCGCATACGCATGCGTTGCAGCGTCTGGCTGGGGGATTCATCGAACAGTTTTCGATACTCCGCCGAGAACCGCCCCAGGTGGGTAAAGCCCCAGCCGAAGGCGATCTCGGAGATGGTACGGATCGATCCATGCTCGAGGATTTCCTGGCGCACCGCACTCAGCCGGTGCTTCTTCAGGTAGGCCATGGGTGACAGGGCAAAGTACTTGCGAAACGCATCGAACAGCTTGAACCGCGACACCCCGGCAGCGGTTTCCAGGTCTTCCAGGTGCAGCGCCTCGCGGGCGTTGTCGTGAATGTACTGGCGCGCACGGATCAGGTAATGGGGCAGTTTCACCCCCAATACATCGCGCAGTTCTTCCGAGTAGTTGTTCGGCTGGGCGAGGATCAGGCCCTTGATCAATGAGCTTTCCAGGTCACGGGTGAACGCCGCCTGTTCATACAATTCGCTACGGCACTCCAGCTCCGCGATGAAGTAGCGCGCCATGCGCCACCACGACGCCGACGCCCCCTCCACCGCATCCATCACCGGTTCAAATTGCAGCGGCGCCTCGATCGGCCGTTGCAGCAAGCCCTCCAGCGACTCGCTCATCGCCGCCCGCGTGATCACCACTTGCAACTTGCGGCAGTCACCGGAAATCGCCAGCACCTGATGCTCGTTGGGCGCGATGATCACGCCCTGGTCGCGGTTGGAACTCAGGCGTTGGCCGTTCTTGCTCAGCTCCTGCTCCCCCACCAACGGCAGCGTGAGGCTGTAGCTGCTGAAGTGCTCGGCGTCTTCGATATCGATGGTCACGTCGGTGCCGTACTCGATCACCCCCAGGGTGGTGGCGCGGGACTTGAACACGTTGGCACTGTGATGAAAGCGCAGGCGCTCGGGCGTGCTCGTCACCAGGCGGTGCGGTCCGCAAATGCCGGACATCCAGCTGCGGGCGCCTTCGAGGTCGAAGCGTTGGACATGGATATCGCGTGTAGGACTATTCATCAGTGTGCACCCACGGCGGTCAGGCGGTTGCGCGCTCTGGCGGCGCGTCGTTGTGGTTCCACAGCAAGTTCTACGCCACGCCGACCCGATTGCAACCGAGTGGATAGCAACGGCCGACTATGTGGATAAACCACAGGTTTTGCCGCCCCTGGCCGCACCGGACAGTGGCGCGTTGCGTCACCGCCCCGCACCGCCGTGGGTATTTGCTGCCCAACTTTGCGGCCCACCTTCCCCCATTAAGCGGATAGCCCGCCACCTTGTCGCAGCCTCCTAATGGCTCACCTGTTCAGCCATTATCAAAAGGTGCCTCCCATGAGTGGTGCAAGAAGCGTCGAGCAATGGAAAAGCTTTATCGAGAGCTGCCTGGATTTTCGCCCGGCAGACGCCGTGTTCCGCATCGCCCGCGACATGTTCACCGAGCCGGAACTGTTCGATCTTGAGATGGAGCTGATCTTCGAGAAGAACTGGATCTACGCCTGCCATGAAAGCGAACTGGCCAATAACCACGACTTCGTGACGATGCGCGCCGGGCGCCAGCCGATGATCATTACCCGTGATGGCGAGGGCCGGCTCAATGCGCTGGTCAACGCCTGCCAGCATCGCGGCACCACCCTCACCCGGGTCGGCAAAGGCAACCAGTCCACCTTCACCTGTCCGTTCCACGCCTGGTGCTACAAGAGCGATGGCCGGCTGGTGAAGGTCAAGGCGCCGGGGGAATATCCGGAAAGTTTCGACAAGGCAACACGCGGCCTGAAAAAGGCCCGCATCGAGAGCTACAAGGGTTTTGTCTTCATCAGCCTGGACGTGAATGGCCGTGACAGCCTGGACGACTTCCTCGGCGATGCCAAAGTGTTCTTCGACATGATGGTCGCGCAGTCGGCCACCGGTGAGTTGGAGGTGCTGCCGGGCAAGTCGGCCTACACCTACGACGGCAACTGGAAACTGCAAAACGAAAACGGCCTGGACGGGTATCACGTCAGCACCGTGCACTACAACTACGTGGCCACGGTGCAGCATCGCCAGCAGGTGAATACCGAGAACGGCAGCGGGTCCGCCAGCACCCTGGACTACAGCAAGCTCGGCGCCGGCGACGCCAACACCGATGACGGCTGGTTCGCCTTCAACAATGGCCACAGCGTGCTGTTCAGCGACATGCCCAACCCCAGCGTGCGCTCCGGCTACGCCACCATCATGCCGCGCCTGGTGCAAGAGCACGGCCAGCAGAAGGCCGAGTGGATGATGCACCGCCTGCGCAACCTGAATATCTACCCGAGCCTGTTCTTCCTCGACCAGATCAGCTCGCAGCTGCGCATCATCCGCCCGGTGGCGTGGAACAAGACCGAGATCATCAGCCAGTGCCTGGGGGTGAAAGGCGAATCCGATGCCGACCGCGAAAACCGTATTCGCCAGTTCGAGGACTTCTTCAACGTCTCGGGCATGGGCACACCGGACGACCTGGTGGAGTTCCGCGAAGCCCAACGTGGTTTCCAGGGCCGCCTGGAACGCTGGAGCGATATTTCACGCGGCAGCCATCGCTGGGAAACCGGGCCGACGCCGAACAGCGAAGCCATCGGCATTCAACCGGCCATGACCGGCACCGAGTTCACCCATGAAGGCCTGTACGTCAACCAGCACCGCAACTGGCAGCAGTTCCTGCTCAAGGGTCTGGACCAACAAGCGCTGACACTGCGGGAGGTGAAGTGATGAATGCGCCATTGCAGTACCGGATCGAGCAGTTTTTCTACCGCAAGTCCGAGCTGTGCGACGCCCAGGACTGGGACGCCTATGTGCAATTGTTCGACCCGCACAGCGAATTCCACCTGCCGCAATGGGACTCGGAGCACGTCTACACCCGCGACCCCAAGCGCGAGATGTCGCTGATCTACTACGCCAATCGTTCGGGCCTGGAAGACCGCGTGTTTCGCCTGCGCACCGGCAAGGCAGCATCCGCTACACCGATGCCGCGCACCTTGCACCTGATCAACAACGTACGCATTGCCGAGCAGGCGGACGGCACGCTGGAGGTCCGGTTGAACTGGCACACGCTGTTCTATCGGCTGGCCACATCGGAGCAGTTCTACGGGCATGCCACCTATCGCCTCAAGCCCCATGGCGACAGTTGGCTGATCACTCGCAAGCATGCGCTGCTGCTTAACGACACCATCAATTCGGTGCTGGATTTCTATCACCTTTGAAGCACATCACATCTTGTGGCGAGGGAGCTTGCTCCCTCACCACAGGTGATGTGCCAGCCCTACACGCGTGGAGTTTCCGTGAATGAATCACAAAGTGGCCTTCAGTTTTGCCGACGGCAAGACCCTGTTTTTCCCGGTGGGCACAAATGAAATCCTGTTGGATGCGGCACTGCGCAATGGCATCAAGATCCCCCTGGACTGCCGCGAAGGCGTATGCGGCACCTGCCAGGGCCGGTGTGAGTCAGGTGACTACACCCAGGACTATGTGGACGAGGAAGCCCTCTCCAGCCTCGACCTGCAACAGCGCAAGATGCTCAGTTGCCAGACCCGGGTGAAGTCCGACGCGGCGTTCTACTTCGACTTCGATTCGAGCCTGTGCAATGCGCCGGGGCCGGTGCAGGTGCGTGGCACGGTAAGCGAGGTGCAGCAGGTGTCGGCCAGTACGGCGATCTTGACCGTGCGGTTGGACGCGGCGCTGGATTTCCTGCCGGGCCAATATGCGCGCCTCTCGGTGCCCGGCACCGACTGTTGGCGTGCCTACTCGTTCGCCAACCTGCCGGGCAACCAGCTGCAATTCCTGATCCGCCTGCTGCCGGATGGGGTGATGAGCAATTACCTGCGGGAACGTTGCCACGTCGGCGATGGGTTGCTGATGGAGGCGCCGCTGGGTGCGTTCTACCTGCGCCATGTCAGCAAACCGCTGGTGCTGGTGGCCGGCGGCACCGGACTGTCGGCGTTACTGGGCATGCTCGATGAACTGGCCGCCACGGGCTGTGATCAGCCGGTGCTCCTGTACTACGGCGTGCGCGGGGCCGAGGACTTATGTGAAGCGCAGCGTATCCATCAATACGCCTCGACAATCCGCGGTTTTCGCTACACCGAAGTGCTGAGCGCACCGGCGCCTGAATGGCCCGGCAAGCGCGGCTACCTCACCGAGCATTTCGACCTGGCCGAATTGCGCGACGGATTGGCGGATATGTACGTGTGCGGCCCTCCGCCAATGGTCGAATCCATCCAACAATGGCTGGCGGATCAGGCACTTGATGGCGTTCAGCTGTATTACGAAAAGTTTACCCAGAGTAATATCTGACTCCTCAGCACTTCTGAGGGGTTCTACCCCGAGAAAAACAAGTAGAAGGGAACGTTAATGGCGGATGACATGGTTAACCCGGCAGGCCTCAAGCGTGGCCTGAAGAACCGGCATATTCAGTTGATCGCCTTGGGCGGGGCGATAGGCACGGGGCTGTTCCTCGGTTCGGCCGGGGTACTCAAGTCGGCGGGGCCGTCGATGATCCTGGGCTACGCGATCGCCGGTTTCATCGCGTTCCTGATCATGCGCCAGCTCGGCGAGATGATCGTCGAAGAACCGGTGGCCGGCTCGTTCAGCCACTTCGCGCACAAATACTGGGGCGGTTACGCGGGCTTCCTGGCCGGCTGGAACTACTGGGTGCTCTACGTGCTGGTGGGCATGGCCGAGCTGACTGCGGTGGGCAAGTACATCCAGTTCTGGTGGCCGCAGATCCCGACCTGGGTCAGCGCCCTGGTGTTCTTTGTCGCGGTGAACCTGATCAACACTCTTAACGTGAAGTTCTTCGGTGAAGCCGAGTTCTGGTTTGCGATCATCAAGGTGGTGGCGATTGTCGGCATGATCGTGCTCGGCTGCTACCTGCTGTTCAGCGGCACCGGCGGCCCGCAAGCGTCGGTCAGCAACCTGTGGAGCCACGGCGGATTCTTCCCGAATGGCGGCATGGGGCTGTTGATGTCCATGGCCTTCATCATGTTCTCGTTCGGCGGCCTGGAGCTGGTGGGTATCACCGCTGCCGAGGCCAGCGAGCCACGCAAGGTGATCCCCAAGGCGATCAACCAGGTGGTGTACCGGATCCTGATTTTCTACGTCGGCGCATTGACCGTGCTGCTGTCGCTGTACCCATGGGATCAACTGCTGCAAACCCTCGGCGCGTCGGGCGATGCCTACAGCGGCAGCCCGTTTGTGCAGATCTTCTCGCTGATCGGCAACGACACCGCCGCCCACATCCTCAACTTCGTGGTGCTGACCGCGGCGCTGTCGGTGTACAACAGCGGCGTGTACTGCAACAGCCGCATGCTGTTCGGCCTGGCCGAGCAAGGCGATGCGCCGAAAGCGCTGATGAAGCTCAACAAGCAAGGCGTACCGCTGCGGGCCCTGGCGATCTCGGCGCTGGTGACGATGCTGTGCGTGGTGGTCAACTACGTGGCACCGCAAAGTGCCCTGGAGCTGCTGTTCGCGCTGGTGGTTGCCTCGCTGATGATCAACTGGGCGCTGATCAGCATCACCCATATCAAGTTCCGCAAGGCCATGGGCGAGCAAGGCGTGACGCCGTCGTTCAAGACCTTCTGGTTCCCGTTCAGCAACTACCTGTGCCTGGCGTTCATGCTGATGATCATCAGCGTGATGCTGGCGATCCCGGGGATTCGCGAGTCGGTGTATGCGATGCCGGTTTGGGTGGGGGTTATCTATGTGGCCTACCGGTTGCGAGTGAGTAAGACGAAAGCGGTTGCCGCTGCGCAGTAATATCCATGTGGGAGGGGGCTTGCCCCCGATAGCAGTGTGTCAGTCACTTATGTGTCCACTGACCCTCCGCCATCGGGGGCAAGCCCCCTCCCACATTTGATTGCGTTTACAGCGTGGAGCGCACTCGCCACAGCTCGGGGAACAGCACGGTGTCGAGCATCTTGCGCAGGTAACCCACGCCCTCGGTGCCGCCGGTGCCGGGCTGGAAGCCGATAATCCGCTCCACTGTGGTCACATGCCGGAAGCGCCATTGGCGGAACGAATCCTCCAGGTCGATAAACTTCTCGGCCAACTGGTACAAGTCCCAATACCGGCTCGGATCGCGATACACCTCGCGCCACGCCGCCTCCACCGACTCATCGTGCACGGTCGCCGCCGTCGGGTCGCGCTCGGCACGCTTGGGGTCAATCGCCAGCCCCGCCTTGACCATCAGGTTGATCGCCTCGTCATACAGCGACGGCGTGGCAATCGCCACCTGCAACGCCTGCAACAACTCGGGCCGATGGGCATGGGGGCGCAACAGCGCCGGGCTCTTGTTGCCGAGGATAAATTCGATCTCGCGGTACTGGAACGACTGGAACCCGGAGGACTGCCCCAGGAACGGGCGAATCGCCTTGTATTCCGACGGCGTCATGGTCGCCAGCACAGCCCAGGCGTGCACCAGTTGATCGAAGATTCGCGACACCCGCGCCAGCATCTTGAATGCCGGCGGCAACTCGCCCAGGCGCACGTGTTCGCGGGCGGCCTTGAGTTCGTGGAGCATCAACTTCATCCACAGCTCGGAGGTCTGGTGCTGGATGATGAAGAGCATTTCGTTATGGTCCGGCGACAGCGGGTGCTGGGCGCTGAGCACTTTGCCCAGGTCCAGGTAGTCGCCGTAGCTCATGGACTCGGAAAAATTCAGTTCGGCGTTATGCCATTCTTCCGGTGGCTGGTAGTCGGCAGAGAAAGGACATTGGCTCATCGCGTGGGCTCCTTGAGCGGGCGGAGAATGGCACGGACCGGGCTGGCGTCCAGGTTGGCGAAACGCAGCGGCAGGGCGATCAGTTCGTAGTCGCCCTCCGGTACGTCGTCGAGCACGATGCCTTCGAGAATCGCCATGCCATGCCGCGCCACGGCGTTGTGGGCATCCATGGTCTTGGACTGTTGCGGGTCCAGGGAGGGCGTGTCGATCCCGATCAGGCGCACACCCAGGCTGGCCAGCAGTTCAATGGTCTGCGGGGCGATGGCGGTGAAGTTCGCATCCCATTCGGTCAGCGGTGCTTGTGGATAAGTACGCAACAGCACGCGCTCCGGCAGGTTATCCACACGCCCTTGCAACTGATGGGGCTGGACCAGCGCGCCGCTGTCCAGGCAATGCAGCACCCGGCACGGGCCCATGTACACCTCCAGCGACACCTCGCCAATCGGCGCTCCGTCGGCGCTGTAATGCAGCGGCGCATCCACATGGGCGCCGGTGTGCGGCGACAGGGTGATGCGCCCGACATTCACCGGGCACTCCGGGCCGAACTGCCACACACGCTCTTCCTGGAACGGCGTATCGCCCGGCCAGGTCGGGGTTGCCGTGCTCAAGGGCGGGCTGATATCCCACCACGTTTTTATTGAGGTCATTTGAAGGCTCTCGGCGGTTACTGGGGTGAATGATACGAGGGCCAGATGTGAATTTTCTTGCGAATTCGTGCGCCGCGAGTGACTTCTTTCGCACTTACTGCGAGGAAACGACGGATTCACGCTCAAAAGTGTCGGCTGACCTGGCGCCATCGGGGGCAAGCCCCCTCCCACACTGATTCGCGATGCCCCGACAATCGTGTTCGCCTGCGCTTCTGGGCATCCCGATGTCGAGTTCAGACCACTGGCGCAACGTCCCAGGCCTTAGGGTGCATCTTTCCATTCCCTGCCTCGGAGTCATCATGTCCAAGCCCATCACCGTACTGCGCGACACCCACCCCCTGCCGGTCCTGGATGCCTGCAAATGGGAAAAGCTCGAAGGCGACCCGCACACCGTCAACCTCAACGCCTACACCAGCGAAGACGGCAGCAAGATCATGGGCACCTGGATCTGCACGCCGGGCAAGTGGTATGTCGAATACGTGAAATGGGAATACTGCCATTTCCAGGAAGGCTACTGCGTGATCACGCCTGAGGGGATGGAACCGATTCACTTGCGGGCTGGGGATATCTTTGTGGTGGAGCCAGGGATGAAGGGGACGTGGGAAGTGGTCGAGACGGTACGTAAGTATTTTGTGTTTGCTTGAGCCACCTCTTCCAGTGAACTGCTTTTTTGTGGTGAGCGGGGCAAGCCCGCTCACCACCGTCAGTTTATTCGGGTTTGCGATAGCTGTTGATGATCGCCGAAAAGTCCTTGCCCCCTTCGCCGCGCTGACTCATCGATTGATACAACTGCTGGGCCACCGCACCGAGGATCACCGGTTGCTTCGCCTGGCGAGCGGCCTCGGTGGCCAGCCCCAGGTCCTTTAGCATCAAATCGGCGCCGAACCCGCCGGTATAGCCACGGGACGACGGCGCGGTTTCGATCACGCCCGGCCATGGGTTGTAGGTGTCGGAACTCCAGCAGCGCCCGGTGGAGCTGTTGATGATCCCGGCCAGCACCTGGGTGTCGATGCCCAGCGCGTCGCCCAAGGCCATGGCTTCGCTGACGCCGACCATGCTGATGCCGAGCAGCAGGTTGTTACAGATCTTGGCGATTTGCCCGGTGCCCACATCGCCGCAGTGCACGATGTTGCGGCCCATCTGTGCCAGCACCGGTTGCAGGGTGGCGAACAGTTCCGGGGTGGCGCCGACCATGAAGGTCAGGGTCCCGGCCTGCGCCCCGCCGGTGCCGCCGGAGACCGGTGCGTCGGCCATCACCACGCCTTGCTTGGCGGCAGCAGCGGCGACGTCGCGCGCGGTCTGTGGGTCGATGGTGCTGCAATCCACCGCGGGCACGCCGTTGCCGATCCCCGCCAGTACACCGTCTTCATTCAGCCAGACACTGCGCACATGGGCGGCGGCGGGCAGCATGGTGATCACCAGCTCGGCGCCTTGGGCAGCGTCACGCGGCGAGTCGCTGATGCTGCCGCCCAATTCGGCGAGTTCCTTGAGCACCGTCTGGTTCAGGTCGAACAGGTTCAGCCCATGGCCGGCCTTGATCAGGTTGCGGGCCATCGGTGCGCCCATGTTACCCAAGCCGATAAATGCAATCTTCATGGTCGTCTCCCGAATCAGCGCAGGTTGATGGTGGTGTTGACGCCATCGTTGACCGTGTCGTCGTCGAACCAGCGGCTGGTGACGGTCTTGGTCTGGGTGTAGAACTGCACCACTTGCTTGCCGTACGGGCCGAGGTCGCCGAGCTTGGAGCCACGGGAACCGGTGAAGCTGAAGAACGGCACCGGCACCGGGATCGGGATGTTGATACCGACCTGGCCCACATCGATTTCGCTCTGGAATTTACGCGCCGCCGCCCCGCTCTGGGTGAACAGGCCGGTGCCGTTACCGAACGGGTTGGCGTTGACCAGCGCAATGGCCTGGTCGAGGGTGTCGACTTCCAGCACCACCAGCACCGGGCCGAAGATTTCCTGGGTGTAGATCTGCATATCGGTGGTCACGCCCGAGAACAGGGTCGGGCCGACGAAGTTACCGTGCTCGAAACCCGGCACCTTGATGTCGCGGCCGTCCAGCTCGAGCTTGGCGCCTTCTTTCACGCCGCTTTCAATCAGCTCCAGGATGCGGGCCTTGGCGCGCTTGGAGATCACCGGGCCGACATCCGTGCCCGCTTCGCTGCCGGCGTTGACCTTGAGCTTTTGCGCCAGCGCTTTCAGATCCGGCAGCCATTGCTTGGCCGCCCCCACCAGCACCACCACCGAGGTGGCCATGCAACGCTGGCCCGCCGCGCCGAAACCGGCACCGACCAGGGCATTGAGGGTGTGTTCACGGTTGGCATCCGGCAGTACCACGGCGTGGTTCTTGGCGCCCATCATCGATTGCACGCGCTTGCCGTGCTTGCCGGCCAGGTCGTAGACATGAGTGCCGACGGCAGTCGAACCGACGAAGGACACCGCCTTGATGTCTTTATGGGTGCACAGCGCATCCACCACATCCTTGCCGCCGTGCACCACGTTGAGCACACCCGCCGGTACGCCGGCTTCCAGCGCCAGCTCCACCAGCAGCAGGGTCGACAGTGGGTCCTGTTCGGACGGCTTGAGAACGAAGGTGTTACCGCAGGCGATGGCCATCGGGAACATCCACAGCGGAATCATCGCCGGGAAGTTGAACGGGGTAATGCCGGCACACACGCCGATGGGTTGGCGCAGTGTGTAGGTATCGACGCCACCGGCGACGTTCTCGGCGAACTCACCCATTTGCAGGGTGCCGATGGAACAGGCGTGCTCCACCACTTCCAGGCCACGGAAAATATCGCCCTCGGCATCGGCAATGGTCTTGCCCTGCTCGGCGCTGAGGACCACCGCGATACGCTTGGAGTGTTCGCGGATCAGGGCTTGCAGCTTGAGCATGATGCGCATGCGCGCGCCGATCGGCGTCAGCTTCCAGGTCTGGAAGGCTTGATGGGCGGCGTCGATGGCGGCATTGACTTCATCGGCCGTGGCGAACGGGACTTTGGCCAGCACTTGCTGGGTGGCCGGGTTGACGATGTCTTGCCAATGGGTGGTCCTGGACTCGACCCACTCACCGTTGATGAGCAACTTGACCTGTTGCACGGAAATATCGGCAGATGCGTTCATGTGGTCTCCAACTCTTATATTTATACAGAGACAAGGCGCTTGAATCGCCTTGAAGAATGAGGCGTTCGGACTGTTTTTGGAGTATAGATGTGCAAATCTCTAATAAGAACGCACATAAAAGCCGGTCCAATATGCAAAAAAACATCACATCACTGGGCTCCCTGAATTGGGACGACCTGAAGTTTTTCCTCGAAGTGGCCCGCACCCGCAAGGCCAGCGTCGCCGCCAAACGCCTGGCGGTGGACTACACCACCGTGTCGCGGCGCATCAGCTCATTGGAAGTGTCCCTCGGTACGCTGCTGTTCGAAAAATCCCGGACCAACGGCTTCGTCCTGACCCCCGAAGGCCAGCGTTTGCTGGGCTACGCCGAGTCCATCGAAAGCACCCTGCACATGGCCTGCGAACAGGTGTCCGGCTCCGGCGTGGCGCTGTCCGGCCATGTGCGCATGGGCTGCACCGAAGGCTTCGGCAGCTTCTTCGTCACCCCGCAGTTGAGCCACTTCGTCGACACCTACCCCGCCATCTCGGTCGACATCCTGCCCCTGCCCCACTTCATCAGCCTGTCCAAGCGCGAAGCCGACATCGTCATCGCCCTGGAACGCCCGGAACACGGGCCCTACGTGTGCTGCAAACTGTGCGACTACAAACTGCAGCTGTACGCGACCCAGGAATACCTCGACCAACACCCGCCTATCCACAAACCGGCAGATTTGGCCGAGCATCCGTTTATCAGCTATGTGGATGATCTGGCCTTCAGCTCGGAGCTGCTGTACCTGGCCAACGTCGTGCCCGGCGCCAGCGCCAGCCTGCGCAGTACCAGCGTGATTGCACAGTACGTGGCGGCGCAGCAAGGGCGGTCGATGGCGATCTTGCCGTGCTTTCTGGCGGCGCAGGATCCACGGTTGCTGCCGGTGTTGGGGGAGCAGATTGCGATTACACGGCAGTTCTGGATGTATTGCCGGGAGGATTTGAGGAAGCTCAAAAGAATCACTCTCCTATGGGATTACATAAGAGAGGTCACTGAGATGAATGGCCCATTATTGCTGGGCGAAACACGACTACTCCGATTCGCAGATTGAGTGCGGGCAACGAGTAAGGGAGTTTCATCGTAATGATGCCAGCAGGGGTTAGCAACAGGTTGCTGCCAAGGGTTGCTGCTAAGTTTGTGAAATCTGAGGAGGCCTCACAATAACACGTAGACGCGATAAGACTGCTGTGTTGGCCTAGGTGGTGGACGCAATCTGAGGGTATAAGGGGAACGCACGAGGAGCACCCCAGTGAAGTGATGTCTCGAAAATTTCCATCATATTCCGTTGAAGAGCTCAAAGAAGCAGTTTAGAAAAAAGCATGAAGGGATATTCGCGAGGGGTTGCCGAAAGTCCTTCCACCCTATAGTTTCAGATCTTGGGCATGGCGAGATGCCATCTCCATCTATCCATGGGTAGTCGGCCAGTCGGGTAACGCCCTATCAAATCAAGGAAGAAGCACATGTCCTCAATCGTACCGAAGCCCCCTGAGCCAGCACTTCCAGCACTGCTGTCAACGGTACTTCCCGCATTAACCTCACTAACGACAGCGCTTGGAATCCCCAGAACCGTTCTGGCAAGCGATGAGGAAATAGAGTACGCATGGCGAGACTTACCACGTGAACTTAGAGATATACCGGCGCCCCTGCGTGGGGAGTTAGTTGCAAGGATGTGTGTTGCGGTAAGCACTGGCCTCTTTGATAGTGCTATGAACTACATCTGGAACGCTGCCATTTTGCAGCTGCGTACAAAAGTAAGAAACTTTGGCCTGCCTATAGTTGCTCAAATTCTTCAGTCAGATTTTGAGGAAAAGCATTTACTGGAATTGCAAGACAGCCGACTCCTTGAACTTGCCCTGAAGCTAAACTTGGTCAACGAGGACGGCTTTTTCTTCTTGGACCAGTGCCGTGATGTCCGGAACAATTTTTCTGCTGCACACCCTACCATTGGGACAGTAAATGATCGTGAATTCACGACATTCCTCAACAGATGTGTCCGCTACGCACTTGCAGACGCCTCGTCACCACGAGGAGTCGACATTGGTGCTTTCATTACTGCAATCAAAGGCGCGCGGTTCAACGCAAATCAGAATGGCATTTGGGTCCAGCGTCTTTCCGAAACTCACGATGCTCAGCGACAAATGCTGGTCGTCATGGTGCATGGGATTTATTGTGATCCCAACACATCCGAGCCATCGCGACTCAACGCGTTAGACGTTTGCAGTGCTCTTAACAATGGATTCACTGCTGGCATTCGATCAGACCTTGTGAACAAGCACAGCGAGTATGCCGCCAAGGGAGATGAGCCGCGCCATACAGCTTCGCTCCAATTCTTCGAGAAACTTGGCCTTCTAACTCTCCTAAATGAGTCGGAACAGCATGCGGTTTTCTACCGAGCAATTGATCGACTGTGGAACGTCCACAACGGCGCGAACAATTTCTACAACGAGCCTCCTTTTGCAGAGCGCCTTTTAGAGCTTTCAAAGCAAAGCGCAATACCCGAGACGATCCAAGAACAATTTGTACAAGTCGTAATTTGCTGCATTATCGGGAATGGGTACGGCGTATGCTGGGCAGCAGTATCAAATTACGAGCAACTCATTCGTTCTTTTTCACCTCGGGAGGTTGCGATGATGATTGGTTTAGCCGCCACGCCAACAACTATACTGGCTCGCAGAGTATCGAGCCATGCCTCTTGCCGCCAACGGTTTAAGCAAACATTAACACTCATAGACCCGGCAAGTGTCCCAAGCAGCGTAAAAGCGGCATATGATTTCTATATGAAATAAACAACTTAAAGCTTATAGACCAGCTCGCAAGCCAAAGCTACAACACCAAAAGGGAACTGAATCGTGGCGGAAAACTTACCTTATAGCACCTCCGTTGGAACACTTATTAATATGCTGGATAAGATAAAATCAGCATCCGTCCCCGAGAGAGTCACCCAGGACTTTGTTTCGACAAAATTAGCAATGAAAGGTGGCACCGCAGCTGCATGCATTCCATTCCTAAAAAAGATGGGCTTTGTAGCAAGCGATGGAACTCCGACCGACTCGTACAAAGAGTTCAGAAATCCCAAAAAATCAAAACTTGCGATCGGCAAAGCCTTCAAAAAACTTTATCAAAAACTCTATGAGATGAATGAATACGTCCATGACGCTACCGACCAAGAGATACTTGGCTTGATTGTGGAGTGTACAGGCGGAGAAAAAGACTCGTCAGCAACAAAAGCAACACTAACAACTCTAAACGCGCTTAGAAAAATTTCGGATTTCGACATCGAAAATGACGAATCCACCGAAGCTTCAGAGTCAATTAACGGCAGGGCAATACCATTTGAGCCAAATCAACCAACACCTTCGCACTTTCAAATTCCGCCACAGCATAGCTCTGGCAGCAAAGGGATCAACCTCGCTTACACAATCAACCTAAACCTGCCAGCAACTAAAGATATAGAGGTATTCAATGCGATATTTAAAAGCCTTAAAGAACACATCCTAGGAGACTAATATGGCCTTCGAAGAGACAGTAAAAGCATTTGGCATGACCAACATGCTAATCGAATCAGAAATTGATCAGTTGGAAAAAAGCCTCTCAATTAAACTTCGCAACGAAATCAGCAAAGAGGAAGGACTGAACGAAATCGAGAAGGCGTACGTCCCCCAATTTGCAGAAACTTTGCGAATTGAAGCTGCAGAAATGGCTCGAAGCTACGAGCTATTTTATTGCCTGGAAAAGACTATCCGACGACAAATAACGGAGATCTTAGAACTCAACCAGGGTGCTAATTGGTGGAGCGATAAGACTATTCCTCAACAAATTTTTGCTGACGTAAAAAAACGAGTACAACGAGAGCGAGAGTCGGGCATAACTCCGCGCTCCTCAGACCAACTCGATTACACCAACTTCGGCGAACTCGGAGAAATCATAAAATCAAACTGGCAAATATTTGCAAGCGTCTTTAACAACATAAAAGCAGTTGAGAAGATCATGTCAAATCTCAACTCACTCAGAAATCCAATTGCGCACTGCAGCATGCTTGCAGAAGATGAAAAGCTTAGGCTCGATCTTAGTCTCCGTGACTGGTTCAGGCTGGCGGAATGACACAAAATTTTACGTTGAATATCATATGAGCTAGCCATTAGGGCGAGTAGTTTGTCGGGTTACCCAGATGGAGTGCAATGAAGGTTTCGGCAAGGCGTCATGGGGTGTCCATAACAACCTTTCTGTCAGTAGTCTTGAGTGAAACGGATGCAGTGCGGGTGATGCTGCCGGTTTCGTGAAGGCGCAGAGAGTAAATACCATTACTTCGACAGTGGTAGAGCTTAACGAGCTTCGTCCTCGGATTGCGTGAGATCAGTAGTTTTGTGACAGCATTTTTGACAACAGGTCGAGTTGCGAGGAAGGTCATGTCGGTTAGCAACGTAATCATTGCGTTAACCCTTACTCCCATGCAGTTCTGGATCTATTGCCGGGATGACTTGCGCAAGTTAAAGCGGAATACGATGTGGTGGGATTACATCATGAAGGTGACGGAGCAGAATCAGGTTTTTTGATGAGGGAGACATGGGACGTCACTTTCAAGAACTAACAAGAACTAAAGGGCCATCAACGACGATTCGCTTTAAATTGCAGGACGTTTCCTAGAGAATCTCCGGCCTATTGCGCTGTACCGTTTGGATCACTAGCCTCCCTGGGTCGCTGCACATCAGCGATCGGGTTTAGCGATCCGGTTTCGAGCGTGGCACTGCCCCCAACAGTATCAGCTGGCGTCCGTCAGCTTTTAGCGTTTTATGGCGGCTGTGTGCGGGAGACTTTCGAGTCTACCCGGGATGCGCTCTGGCCCGGATCGCTAACCTGCACACAGCTGCCACCCTCTTCATGTTTAGCGATGTGATGTGGCGGCTCTACTTCAGCAGAGAGCAATTACCATGAGCAAAATCATTCCCGACCCACCGCTTTCCTCCCTCACCACCCTCGGCGTCGTTACCTTCGGCGACTACGGCGAAAACGAAAAACCGCTGTTCCGTGTCAATTCCGGCATGCCCATCGGCGAAGCGCTGGAGCATGCCTCAACCTTGCTTTTTTACTCCAAGAAACTCGCGATGGAAGCCGCCATGGATGTGCGCGGCGAGCAATACGCATGGGCCGCGCATTATCTGTGTGAGATGGGCAAGGCCGTGGTGGATGACTTGACGCAGGCGATGACGCCGAGCTGTTGAGCGAACGCTATTCATATGTGGGAGGGAGCTTGCTCCCGATGGCGGTGCGTCAGTCAGCTTATCTATCACTGACCAACTGCTATCGGAGGCAAACCCTAATGCCGGTCAGTTAAGAAGTCTTAAGAGCGCAAAGTAACCTGTGGCGAGGGAGCTTGCTCCCGCTGGACTGCGCAGCAGTCCCAGTCTTTTTAAACAAAGAGCTGGGGCCGCTTCGCAGCCCAGCGCGGGACAAGCCCGCTCACTACAATATTGTGTAGATACCTTTGCTGCGATGGCGGTGTGTCAGTCAGTACATCCAGTACTGATACACCGCTTTCGCAGGCAAGCCAGCTCCCACAGTTGATTGGATTTCAGATTGAAATCGGCGGTACGGACTCAGTCCGACATCACCACTATCGACACCCGTCGATTCTCCGTGCGCCCCGCCGCGGTGTCATTGGACGCCACCGGCTCGCTGCTGCCCAAGCCGCGCAGTTGGATGTTTTCTTCCTTCATGCCCACACTCATCAACACCGTCGCCACACTTTTCGCGCGGCGCAGGGACAGTTGCTGGTTGTAGGTTTCCTTGCCCGAGCCGTCGGTGTGGCCATCGACGCGTACGCGCTCGATGCCTACACCCAGCAGGGCCTTGCCGATGCGCTGGACGATGTCGGTGCTGGGTTGGTTAAGGGTTTCGACGTCACTGCCAAACAGCACTTTGCCGGACAGGCCGAACGCCCAGCCGTCATCGGTAAGCTCGAAGCCCTGTTGCTTGAGGACGGCGACTTGCGCCGGGGTCAGGCCTTTGGAAGGCGCCGTCTGGCAACCGCCCAGGGCGAGCAGCGCCACCAGCAGGGTGATAAACATAAAACGCGCGGTCGAGAACAAGGAATCAACTCCTGTGTTGAACGTTGACGACGGGGCTCTCCGGCTCCGCCGTTTGCTGGCCCCCCGAGGACAAACGCTTGGCCTGGTACATCGCCGCATCAGCGGCATTGAGCAAGGTGCCGGGTGTGACGCCATGTTCGGGGTAGATGGCTATCCCGATACTGAGGGAGGTCAATACCTGGGTGCTGCCGGGCACGGCAATCGGCATGTCCATGCTGGCGATGATTTTTTCGGCGATGCGCTGGGCGTCTTCGACCTTGTGCAGCGGCGCCAGCAGGATGGCGAACTCGTCACCGCCCAGGCGCGCTACCAGGTCATCTTCACGCAATTGCGCACGCACCCGTTCGGCGACGGCCACCAGCACGGCATCACCGGCGGCATGGCCGAAGCTGTCATTGATCTCTTTGAACCGGTCACTGTCGAGGTACAGCACGGCCACCTGTTCCTTGGCCTTGGCGGCGCTGCGCAGCGCGCGAATCAGGCGGCCTTCGAAGTACGCGCGGTTGGGCAGACCGGTAAGGCTGTCGTGGTTGGCCTTGTGGGCGAGGGTTTCGTTTTCGCTTTGCAGATGGTTTTGCCAGGCTTCCATCTCGCCGAGCAGGGCATTGAAGTCGCTGCCCAGGCTATCGAGTTCGGCGATGCGGGCCGGCGGCACGCGGCGGTCGAAGTCACGCTCGCTGCGGGCGGCGTGGGCCACGGCGGCGAGGCTTTGCAGCGGCTCCGTAATGCCGCGCAACAGACGCCGCGCCAAGTGCAGGGCGACCCAGGCACTGAGGACGGTGCAGATCAGGATCCCCGCCAGGCCGCTGAGCAGGAAGCGCAGCAGGCTACCGCCGTGGCCGGTCAGGTGAATGCTGCCGATGGTGCGCCCCTGGTGGAGGATCGGTTGGCTGATGGGCTGTTCGAGCAGGGTATGCGCCAGCGCCAGTTCAACCCGGGAGAGCATGCCGGTTTCCGGGCGTTCCCAGTGCGCCAACAGCCGGCCACTGCTATCGAACACGTCAGCCTGGGCGACTTCTTCGGTGGAGGCAATCAGGCTGAGGGCTTCGGTGGCGGCGCTGCGGTCGTTGAACACCACGGCCGCTTCCACGGTGTAGTTGATGGAACGGGCGATCAGGTGCAGGTTGTGTTCGGCGTAGACCCGCAGCGCCAACACGCCGAGCAGGGTCAGGGAGACACTGGCCAGCGTCACCGCCACCAGCGCCAGGATCATGTGCCCCCGGCCGATGACGGAACGCAGGGTAGGTCGTACGTTCGCCGCTTTCATGTGGTGGGCGCCCGGCGCCGGGACAGTTGCAACACGCTGGGATGAATGCGCACGCCGCTGCGCGCCACCGAGTCGAGGTTGACCTCAAACGACACTTGCTCATCGCCCACCCGCAGGCAGAACAGGCTGCCCACGGTGCATTGGTCGCCGCCTTCACTGATGCTGAGCACCGGGTGGCCGATCAACGAGGCAAACAGGCGGCTGCGTTCGTCATTGCTGAGTTTGCCGATGTACACGGCGTCGCAGGCGTTGACGATATCGGGATGGTCGGCCAGCAGGCGCCGCACCACGACCGGACGGCCGGTGGCCTGGATGGTGCCTTTGATCAGGTCGTCGGTGTATTGGGTCGGGCCGACGATGCACAGGCGCAGTTGCGCAGGCTCTACTGGCCAACGGGCATAGCTGAGGATACCGAGTACCACCTGGGTGACCGCCTGGGCGCGCTGGTCAGCCGGGCCTGGGGCCTCGGCAAATACCCGGGGCGCCAGCAGGCATAGAATCGCCACCAGCAGCAAGCGTCTCCAGCTCGAACTAAGCTCTGTGGGCGAGACAGCCAGGTTCATGCAACGATTCTCTCAGGTGTTTTCGGGGTGATGCCGCAACGATAGCACAGCGTCAGATATTTCTGACTCCTGACCCAACTCCAGCATCAACCCACTCAAGCGTTTGACCTTGCGGCGCACGGCCTCTTCAAACACCCCGCCCCGGGGTTCGATCAGGCTGAACCAGCGCTTGGCGCGGGTGATGCCGGTGTAGATCAACTCTTTGGTGAGCACCGGGTTCAGCGCGTCCGGCAGGATCAATGCGGTGTGGGTGAACTCCGAGCCCTGGGATTTGTGCACGGTCATGGCGTACACGGTTTCCACATCATTGAGACGGCTGGGCAGGACAAAGCGCACGCCACCCTGGCCATCGTTACGTGGGAAAGCCACCCGCAGCACCTGGGGGCCGCCGTCGCTTTCAGGCAGTTTGAGGGCAATGCCGATATCGCCGTTCATCAAGCCCAGGCCGTAATCGTTGCGCGTCATCAACACCGGACGGCCTTCGTACCATTGCTCATCCCCCTCGATCAGCCGCACTTTGCGCAAGGCGGCCGTGATGCGCAGGTTCAGGCCTTCGACACCCCAAGGCCCCTTGCGCACGGCGCAGAGCAATTGGAACGCATCGAAGGCTTGCAGCAGTTGCTGGGCCCAGTGGATCCAGGCGAGGTCATCGCGCGGGGTGTCGACGGCGGGGCGTGCGCTGTGCAGCAGGTTGAGGTAATAGCGATAACCCTGGGCGCCGTCGCCCTGCCCGTCCAGCACCAAGCGCTCCAGGGCGTGGTCGTGCTCACCTTTGAGGCTGATGCAGAACAGGTCGCTGTGGCTGCGCGCGGCCAGCAGCTTGCGAGCATCGTCGGCGTTTTGCTGGTTGACCCAGCGCGCCAGTTGGCCGATGCCGCTGCCTTCGCCGAAACGCCGTGAGTAGCGCAGCATCACCACTTGCTGAGCCAAGGGATGGCTGCCATCGAGGTCTTCGTGCAGGCCACTGGCGCTGAGGTCTTCGCCGCTGACGGTTTGCAGCCATTGGCGGGTGTCGGGGCTGTACCAGCCGGCTTCGGCATCGCGGCACAAATCACCGAGTACGGCGCCGGCCTCCACCGAGGCGAGTTGGTCCTTGTCGCCCAGCAGCACCAGGCGGGCATGGGGCGGTAACGCATCCAGCAGGTTAGCCATCATTTCCAGGTCGATCATCGAGGCTTCGTCCACCACCAGTACATCCAGGGGCAACGGGTTGCCAAGGTGATGGCGGAAGTGCCGAGTGCCCGGGCGACTGCCCAGCAAGCGGTGGACCGTGGTGACCTGGGTCGGGATCTTTTCCTTCACGCTTTGCGGCACTGTCAGCGACAGCACTTGCTGGCTGATGGATTCGGTCAAGCGCGCCGCGGCTTTACCGGTCGGCGCGGCCAAGCGGATACGCAGCGGGCTACCGGACTCAACGGCCGGCGCCTGCAACAGCGCGAGCAGGCGTACCACGGTGGTGGTCTTGCCGGTGCCGGGGCCGCCGGTGACGATGCTGAATGCACCGCGGGTGGCCAGGGCGCAGGCGAGTTTCTGCCAGTCGATCACGCCATCGGGCGCCGGCTGGTCGAACAAACCATTCAAGCGCTGGGGCAAGTCGGCGGCGACGCTTTCCTGGGTGGCAAGACGCAGGCGCAAGGCGCTGTCGATACGTCGTTCGTAAGTCCAGTAACGGCGCAGGTACAGGCGTTTGCCCGACAGTACCAAGGGACGACTGTGTGCCGATTCGCTGCCGTCCAGCGCCAGGGCGACCAACGGGCTGGCGGCCAGGGCGTGGCACCAGCGGGCGCCATCAAGGCCGTCGAGCAACTGCGACGGCAGCAGCATGGCGCCGCTTTGCAGGTCGCCTTCGGGCGGCAAGGACAGGGCAAAATCCGGCGCGTTGAGGGTTTCGAACAGGTCCAGGCACACATGGCCGTGGCCGAGTTGATGGCTGGTCAGCGCCGCCGCCAGTAGCACCAAGGGGTCGGCGTGTGGATCGAGCTCGTGCAGGAAGCCTACGAACGCCTTGTCCAACGCCCGCAGCCACCCCCGGTCAACCCAACGCTCCAGCAGGCTCACCAGGTCGGCGGCGCGGCTCAAGGGCGCTAACGCCTCAAGCGGTAACGGCGACAGGCTCATAACAACACTCCTTGTTCCCAGGCAGGCTCAGCCTTGGGCGGGATGGGCTTGCCCTGGAACAGCAGGTCCAGGCCTTCGATCAGGTCCCGTGGCGGCCGGGTGAAAAACGCCCCTCGGCTGACAGCCTGGGTGCCGCGCAGGAACAGGTACAGCGCGCCGCCGACATGACGGTCGTAGTCATAGTCCGGCAGGCGCGCCTTGAGTTGGCGATGCAGGGCGAGCAGGTAAAGCACGTATTGCAGGTCGTACCGATGTTCGAGGATCGACTGTTCCATGGCGTCCTGGGTGTAGGCCGAATCGTCGGGACCGAGCCAGTTGGATTTGTAGTCGGCCACGTAGTAGCGGCCGTCATGTTCGAAGGTAAGGTCGATAAAACCCTTGAACATGCCGTTGAGCAGCACTGCTTCGGCGGCGACGCGGGACACACCGTTGTGGGTGTACTGGCACACCAGCTTGTCGAGGGCGAGCACGTCGACTTTATGGCTGGCGAACCAGAACTCCATTTCAATCTGGTAGTGCTGCAGGTTGCTCAGGGCGACCTGGTCGTTATCCACCGGCAGCGGCGTGTGCAGCAGATGGCCCAGCCAGTCGCTGAGGGTGACGATCCAGCCTTCCCAGTTGCGGCGATTGCAGCGCGCGCCTACGGCTTGTTCGATCGCTTGCGAGGTCACGTTGAAGCCTTCTTCCCCGGCCCACTCCAGCAGGCCGTGAAGGAAGGTGCCGGGGTTCGGACCGCGTGGGAAACGGTGAATGTCTGCGCCGGACGCTGCCACTTCACGCGGTGCGTCGGGATCGAGGCGTTCGTCATCGAACAGCTTTTGCGCCTGTGGGCTTTCGGGCGCTTCAAGGTGGGCGACGCTCATGCTGTCGCCAATGCGCAAGGCACTGTAGGACGCGATCCACCAGTTCTCGGCGGCCTTGCGCTTAGGTAACAAGGGCGCGAGCAAGTGGGCAGTGTTGCGCGGCGGGTGGAACAGGATGTCCTGGGCGTCGGGCACTGGGGCGTAGTGGATGGCCGGGCAGCCGTCCTGCAGATCCAACAGCCAACGCGCGAGGCCGGCGGATTCACTCAACGACGCACCGGCGCCGAGCAGGTAACCCAGCGCCGACAGGTGCAGTACCGAGCTGCTGCTGTTGCCACGCTTGAGGTCGGCAACGCCGAGCCAGCAGGCATGTTTGGCGCGGGTCAGGGCTACGTAGAACAAACGCAGGTCTTCGGCCAGGCGCTCATCGTCGGCCTGGGCGATCAACTCGGCGGTCGGGCGCAGGCTGACGTGGGATTTGCCGTGTTCATCGTGGTAATGCAGCGGCAGGCGACTGCCGTCGACCGGCTTGGCCGAGCAGATGAAAGGCAGGAAGACCAGGTCGTACTCCAGGCCCTTGGATTTGTGAATGGTCACCACCTTGACCAGTTGCTCGTCACTTTCCAGGCGCAGGATTTGCTCTTCGCCGGCCTGGCCGGACAACGCCAGATGTTCGGCCAGGTGGCGGATCAACGCCTGTTCGCCGTCCAGTTCCGACGCGGCTTGCTGCAACAACTCGCTGAGGTGCAACAGGTTGGTCAGCACACGTTCGCCGTCGCTGCGGGCGATCAGGGTTTGCGGCAGTTTGAAGTCGTGCAGCAGGCGACGCAGCATCGGCAACACGCCTTGGGTGCGCCAGATCGTGCGGTAGCCTCGGAACTGCATCACGCGGCTTTCCCACGCCAGTTCGTCCTGGTTCAGACGCTCCAGTTCCGGCAGTGACAGGTTCAAGGTGACGCAAGCCAGGGCAGCCCGCAGCGGCCGCTCGACGTCCGGCTCGGCACAGGCCTTGAGCCAGGCGAGCAGGTCGTGGGCTTCCTGGGCGGCGAAGACAGAGTCCTTGTCGGACAGGTACACGCTACGCACGCCACGGGCGGCCAACTCGGCGCGCACGGCCTGGGCTTCCTTGCCGTCGCGCACGAGGATGGCGATGTCCGACGGCAGTACGCCTTTGAAGCTGTCGTCCGCTTGCAGGAAACCGGCCGTACCTTGCTGCCCGCCGTTGAGCAGCTCGACAATCCGGGTGGCACAGGCACCGGCCAGTTGTTGGCGGTACACCGCGTTGGAAACCGGCTGGTCGGTGGGCAGGTGCCACAGGTTCATTGCCGGCAACGTTTGGCCGTCGACCTGCAGTTTTTCCTTACGGCCTTGGGATAGCACCGGATGGAACGGCACCGGGTTGTCGCCATTCGACTCCCGGAACAGGAACGCGCCGCGGCCGGTTTCCGCGCGCAGGAACACGTGGTTCACCGCGTCGACCATCGCATGGCTGGAACGGAAGTTGGTGCCCAGGGTGTGATGACGGCCGAGCGTGGATTTGCGCGCACGCAGGTAGGTGTAGATATCGGCGCCGCGGAAGGCGTAGATGGCTTGCTTGGGGTCGCCAATCAGGAACAGGCCGCTGTCGAGGTGGTTCTCTTCGATGCGGTAAATGCTGTCGAAGATGCTGTATTGCACCGGGTCGGTGTCCTGGAATTCGTCGATCAGGGCCACCGGGAACTGCTCGCGGATCACACTGGCCAGGCGCTCGCCGCCATCGGTTTGCAGGGCGGCGTTGAGGCGGATCAGCATGTCGTCGAAGCCCATTTCGGCACGCCGGCGTTTTTCTTCTTCAAAGCGCTTGCCCACCCAACCGGCAGCGTGTTGCAACACCGCGGCGTCGGGGGTTGGCAGCGCGTCGAGGGCGGCCTTGAGGCCGGCCATGGCGTCGATGCCGGGGTGTTGCGGCGGGTCGCCCTTCCAGGCTTCGGCCATGCCGTCGGGGGTGAGGCGGGTGAAGCCGGTGCCAATATCCAGCTGTTCCAGGGTTTCGTCAGCGGCCCAGGCGCTGATCTTTTCGAACCAGGGCTCGAAGTAACGCGCTTGCATCTTGCGGCCGTCGACGGCTTTGGCGGCTACGGCTTGCAGGCAGATTTCGCGCAACTCGACGGCCCATTGTTGCCAGGGAGCCTTGATGTTTATCAACGCTTCACGGCGTTCTTGCAGGCAAGCGTTGATCAACTCGGCGGGTTCGCGGGTTTCATCCGTCGGCCGTTCGCTGCCGAACAGTGCGCGTACCCGTGGCATCAACGCGGCCGGACCGCCCCAGTTGCTGCGTACCCAGTTGAGGGCGTCGTCGTGCATCGGGTAGCAGAACAGTCGCCAATAATCGCGAAGCACTTCGCCGAGCAGGTCACTGTGGTCGGTTTCCAGGGTCTGGGTGAACAGGCTGCCGCTGTCGAACGCGTGTTCGCGCAGCATGCGCTGGCACCAACTGTGAATCGTGGAAACCGCCGCCTCATCCATCCACTGGGCTGCGATGTCCAGGCGGTTGGCGCAGGCGGGCCATTGCTCGGGGAGGTATTGCGCACGCAGGTCGGCGATCAGCGCGTCGGGCTGTTCAATCTCTTCGCGGAAGAAACGTGCGGCCTCGGCCAAACGCATGCGGATGCGTTCGCGCAGCTCTTTGGTGGCGGCATCGGTAAAGGTCACCACGAGGATTTGCGGCGGCAGCAGTTCACGGCCAAAACCGGACTCACTGTCACCGTGGCCAAGGACCAGACGCAGGTACAAGGCGGAGATGGTGAAGGTTTTGCCGGTGCCGGCGCTGGCTTCAATCAGCTGGCTGCCATTCAACGGGAAGGCCAGGGCCAAGGGTTTGCTGCTCATGGGCCGGCCTCCTCGCCTGTGAGTGATCGCCATGGGGCGTTGATGAGCGGTCGATACAAGGTTTCGCACCAGCCTTCGAACTCTTCGCTGGCGACCAGGGCGGCGTAATCGGGGAACTGTCGGGTGAGCGCCGGGGTTTCGCGACGCTCGCCGTCGGTGGTCAGGCCGTCACCTTCATAGGCTTTGCTCGCGGCGGCGTGGGCTTTGACCGGATCGGTCTGGCTGAGCCAGGCGAAGGCGGTCTTGACGGCTACCGGGAGCGGCTCTCTCATGCCGCTGTGCCAGGCCAACAGCAGGTTGCCGAGGATTTCCCGGGCGATGGGCTTATCCAGCGGGGCCAGTAGCAACGTATCGTCGCTGGCCACCAACCCCGTGCTCAACGACAGGCCGCAGGCGCAGGCCACCACATGATTGACCCAAGGACGAATCAGGCGATGCCATTTGCGTGTTTTGATCGAGCCGATGCTATTGGGGATGGTGGTGACACTCAGCAATCCGCCATCACTGCGTCGATGCAGGCCGCTGATCCAGCCTTCCAGCGCTATACCTTGATGCTCGAAACTGATCGGTTCTGCAGCGGTGTGTGGCGTTGGCCAGAGCGCCAGCAACTGCTGGTAGCGTTGCAACAAGTCGGGCAGGGGCTCAATGAGTTCGTTGCGCAGGCACTCGCCGAAACCAACCATCGGCAACAGGCCACTGCCTTGCAGCCGCAGGGCCTGGGCGTTGAGGGCCTGGTCGAGGTGTTCGGGCTGGGACAGCGCAGCGTTCAACAGGCTGTCGCTCAGGTTGTAGCGTTGCAGCGCGTCAAGCACGAAGGGCTCTTCATCGGCCAGGGGTACTTCGGCGGCTTCGAAGAACACTTTCAGACGCTGGCTGAAGAAGTGTTTGACCGGGTTGCGTAGGAAATCCTGCAACTGGCCGAGACTCAGGGGTTCTTCCTGTTGATGCTGCGCCAGTTGACCCTCTTTTGGGACGTTATCCACAGCTTCGTGGAGTAACTGCCATTCGCGGGCGTAGCTGAACAGTGGATCACCTTCGTGGAAATAGCGGGCGCTGAAGGGTTGGAGCGGGTGTTCCTGGGTCATCGCGTCCAGTAGCGGTGTTTCTTGTGCGTTGTGCCAGCCACTGGCGATATGGTCGCGCAGTTGGCCGATGAGTACAGAGGCCGGGCGCTCGCTGTTATCGCGGATGCTACGGCCGACCCAGCTGATATAGAGCTGGTCGCGGGCGGACAACAGGGCTTCGAGCAGCAGGTAACGGTCATCTTCACGGCGCGAACGGTCGCCGGGACGGTAGTCGCTGCCCATCAGGTCGAAATCCAGCGGTGGCTGGGCGCGTGGGTAGTCGCCGTCGTTCATGCCGAGCAGGCAGACGAGTTTGAAGGGGATGGCGCGCATGGGCATCAGGGTGCAAAAATTGACAGCTCCGGCGAGGAAGCGCTGGGACAGACGGCCTTGATCCAGGCCGGCCAGCCAGGCTTCGCGGACTACGGTAAGCGGTAACTCATCCTGCAGGCCAACGGACTCGCAGGTTTCCAACCAGGTTTCCCTGAGTTGCTCAAGCTGACCCAACAGGTAGTCGTCGTGCTCGCTGCTGGGTAGGAAGAAGAGTTGCATAAGGCGTTGCAGACGCTCGCCCCATTCGTGGGGTGCTGCGGGTTGTGACAGCGCTTGATGGGCATCGCTGAGCGCATCGAGCAAAGCGACCAGCGGGCCGATCAAGGCCGCATCAAGCCCGCCGATTTCGTCGTAAGGCTCAATGCCTTCGCAGGCTGCACCGGTGCCGACGGCGTAGCCTAGAAGCATACGGCGAAGACCGAATCGCCAGCTGTTTTGTTCCAGTTCACTCGGCAGACCGAGCCCCGCACGTTGCTCGGCGTTGAGCCCCCAACGGATGCCAGCGCCTTCGATCCAGCGGTGCAGCGTGGGCAAATCGCGCTCCTTGATGGCGAAGCGTTCGCGCAAGGCCGGGACGTCCAACAGATCGAGAATCTCGCTGACAGGGAAGCGGCTGTCAGGGAGTTTGAGCAGGTGTTCAACGGCGATCAGCAGGGGATCGCGGCCGCGCTGGCCTTGATCGGTGAGGGTAAAGGGAATGAAGCGGGGATCGATTCTGTCCAGTTGCCCGAATACCGCGCGAATATGCGGCGCATAGCTGTCGACGTCGGGGACCATGACGATGATGTCCCTTGGGCGAAGCGTGGGGTCGGCGCTGAAGCGTTGGAGCAATTGGTCGTGGAGAATCTCTACTTCGCGTTGGGCACTGTGGGCAATGTGGAAGCGGATGGATGTATCACGCTCCAGATCGACAGCCGGCCATTGTTCCCGAGTCTCATTGAGCGGGCGCAGTTCGAGGATATCGTCCTGAAGCTGGTTGAGCAGTGTGGTGGGTTCGCTGTCGCTGAACAGGTCGATTCGACCATCGCGAAAAGCGGCGCGGTAGCTGTTGGGATCGTCGTAACTGTCCAGCAGGCTGATGTAGTCGCGACCTTGTTTGCCCCAGGCGGCCAACAGCGGATGGGCGTGTTGGTGCAGGGTTTGTGGGTCGATAGTAACGGGCATGCCGGCTTTACGCGCCTGGCGTTTGTATTCGTTACGCAGCAGGTCTTTGTCGGCCACGATGTCGGACCAATGGTGGCGACACGGGTTGTGCACGCACAGCAGGACTTGGCTGAAACGGGCCAGGCCGGCCAGCGCCTCAAGCGCTTGGGCGGGTAGGGAGGAAATCCCGAAGACAATCACCCGGGAAGGCAATCCCTTCGGTGCTTGTTCAAGCGCATTGATACGTTCGATAAAGCGCTGGTGCACGCCGGCGCGGCTTTCGGCCATGCCCTCTTCACCGACGTCCAACAGCAGCGCGCGCCATAACTCGGCTTGCCAACAATTGGCAGGGTTGAGTGGCTTTGATTCGCCTCGACCATTACGCAATTGATGGCGGCCGGCAGCCCAGTCTTCCAGCCAGTCAGCGCGGTAGACCTGGTATTGGTCGAACAGGTCAGCCAGTCGTTCCGCCAGTTGGTAGCGTTTGCGCAGGTCGGAGTCGTGGGTCAAGAAGCGTTGCAACGGCTCGAAGTGCTGTTGATCGATGAGTTCCGGGAGCAGGCGCATCAGGCGCCAAGTGAGCGGGGCTTTATCGAGCAGGGATTTTGGAGGGATTTCGTCACGTCCCAGGACCATGCGATAGAGCTGCCACATGAAGCTGCCGGGGAGCTGTACATCAATGGCGGCGGCAATTCCGCAGCCTCCCATATCGTCGTCTTGCGGGTCTTCAGCCAAGGCCAGTTTGAGCCACTGGGCAATGCCGTTGCTTTGTACCAAGGCGATTTCGTTTTCCAGAGGCGCCAGGGGATAACGGCGCATCCAACTCACCACCAGGCTGCGCAGTTCGTCCAAGCGGTTGCCGTGAACCACCATGAATCCAGCGCTGAGGGACGTCGCATCCGGCATAACGGCTTCCTTGGGAAAAGCAAAATCGAGGGCATGGACTTTAGCACTGAAGACCCTGCCGAGGCGCCTCTTCGCACTTTCCGAGCGCCCAAAACAAAACCCCATCTGCTTTCGCAAATGGGGTTTCGGAATTTAATCTTGACGATGACCTACTCTCACATGGGGAAACCCCACACTACCATCGGCGATGCATCGTTTCACTGCTGAGTTCGGG
>NZ_QCWA01000017.1:0-93631 GCF_003058245.1 Pseudomonas sp. GV047
CGCCACTACGACTATGACGCCTTCGGCAACCTGATCCGCGAACGGCGTGGCCGTGGGCACGCACTCGTCACCGAATACCGCTACGACTGCCAGCACCGGCTGATCGGCATCACCCAACCCAACGGCCAAACCGCCAGCTATCGCTATGACCCGTTTGGGCGGCGCATCAGCAAAACCGTGGACGGCATCACCACGGAGTTTTTCTGGCAAGGCGACAGGCTGATTGCCGAACACCATGCAGACCGCCATCGCAGCTATCTCTACGAACCCGACAGCTTTCGCCCGCTGGTTTTGTTGGAAGGCTTCGGCCCAAAAGACACCAAGCCCTATCACTACCAACTCGACCACCTCGGCACACCGCAGGAACTCACCGACCCCGACGGCGAAATCATCTGGTCCGCGCACTACCGCGCCTACGGCCAGATCAGCCGTCTCGACAAAGGCACAATCGACAACCCGCTACGTTTTCAGGGGCAGTACTTTGATCAGGAAAGCGGGCTGCACTACAACTGCCATCGCTACTACAATCCGGATATTGGGTGTTACCTGACGCCTGATCCGGTGAAGTTGGCGGGTGGGATCAACGCGTATCAGTACGTGCCCAATCCTACGGGGTGGATTGATCCGCTGGGCTTAAGCACCTGCCCTGGTGACGAATGCAAGCCTAACGCTCCTCCTATTTTTCCGAAGCCTAGCGTTAATGAAGGCGCGCCCGCTCTACCTCAACTGCCGAGCACTCAGCGACAGGCGAGAATAGATGAACTGACAGAGGTAAATGCAAAACAAAAAGTACTGGGTTGGGAACAGGAATACGATATGCACTCGGTTGAAAAGCATGGCCCAGAGATACCAGACAACGCTTTAAGGCAACGATCTATTGATGGAACGAATCCAACCACAGGGGAGAGGGAAACTATCAGTTCCAGCTCCCAATTTAAAACCTGGAGAATGCAGCTTCACGCTCTAAACAAAGCCATGGGTAGGATGCAAAGCAATTCACCATCTCCTACAGGTCTTGATGGAGCGGGTAACCCAGTAGTTATAGTCGAGCTACCCGGAGCTGGACGAGGCTACAAACCTAACCGGCGGGACGCAAACGATCCTAAGTACATTGAAAATATGGACAGAGCGGAGGTCAGATTTGATATAAACAATCCAACTCGGCCATTTACCGCATTCCCTAAGTGAGCAGAAAATGCTGAAATGCCCATTCATGAATACACCTTACATTCCTAACATTTCTCATATATTGGGAGCCTTATCGATATACGACCTTGAGGATACAGTTGGCAAAGAACTATGGAAGTACGACCCTAACAATGAGAAAGACAGAGAGATAATTATTATTTCTTTTGTCCTGAAGAAACTTATGCATTTGTCATACAGACATCGCTTCGTATTGATGTCTGCACTCCGAGATGTGCTAGACAAACCCGACTTTGACTTTTCGAAAGAATTCGAAAGCGATTACGACGAATACATAACTATGGCTTGGGACGAAACAGAAATCGCCGACCCTAGAGGCTTCTTCGCCGATATCTACCGTTTAGCCAATGAGGTCTGGAAAGACGACCTGCAAAAAGCCAGCCTCGAAGACCAGTCAACGTGGTAGCGCTACCATTCTCCCTGACACCCCAACGCCCCCTGTGGCGAGCGAGCTTGCTCGCGTGGGGCCGCGAAGCGGCCCCAGTCAAGGCAATACGGTGTTTCAGGTAGATTGGCGGTGTCTGGTTTAGGGCTGCTACGCAGCCCAACGCGAGCAAGCTCGCTCACCACAAGTGTTCGCTCACCAGGGGGGGGTTACGTTGCCCTTAGATCCCAGCCAACGCCAAGTCCATAGCAAAGTAAGTAAAGATCAAATCCGCCCCCGCACGCTTGATCGATCCCAACGTTTCCCGCACAACCCGATCCTCATCGATCGCTCCCGCCTGGGCGCCGAACTTGATCATCGCGTATTCGCCGCTGACCTGGTACGCCGCCACCGGCAGGCGCGAGGCTTCGCGGATGTCGCGGATGATGTCGAGGTAGGCACCGGCCGGCTTGACCATCAGTGCGTCCGCGCCTTCCTGTTCGTCCAGCAGCGATTCGCGCACGGCTTCGCGGCGGTTCATCGGGTTCATCTGGTAGCTTTTGCGGTCGCCCTTGAGCGCGCTGCCGCCGGCTTCGCGGAAGGGGCCGTAGAGGGCCGAGGCGAATTTGGTGGAGTAGGCCATGATCGGGATATGGGTGAAGCCGGCCTCATCCAGCGCACGGCGGATGGCCTGGACCTGGCCGTCCATGGCGGCCGAGGGGGCGATCACGTCGGCCCCGGCGCGGGCGGCGGCAACGGCTTGTCTGCCGAGGTTGACCAGGGTCGCGTCGTTGTCGACATGGGCACCGTGCATCACGCCGCAGTGGCCGTGGTCGGTGTATTCGCAGAAGCAGGTGTCGGACATTACGATCATGCCCGGCACCGCGTCCTTGATGATCGAGGACATCCGCGAGACCAGGCCGCGTTCCTTCCAGGTGTCGCTGCCGTTGGCGTCCAGGTGGTGGGACACGCCGAAGGTCATCACCGACTTGATACCGGCACGGGCATAGCGCTCGATCTCGGCAGCCAGCTTCTTTTCCGGGATGCGTTGCACGCCGGGCATGCTGGTGATCGGCACGAAGTCGTCGATGTCTTCTTCGACGAAAATCGGCAGCACCAGGTCGTTGAGGGTGAACTCGGTTTCCTGGAACAAGCTGCGCAGCTCCGGGGAGCGGCGCAGGCGGCGTGGACGGGCTTGGGGGAACTGGCTGGTCATGGCTGTCCTGAAAAAGTGGCGGGAAATCTTTGGGGCGAAAGCTTATGCCCCAAGGCCCCGGCAGCACAAATGCCCAGGGGCCAACAGTGTATTGCGGGGGTCGTAATAATGTATTGATCTAGAGCTGTAGTCGCCCGTCGATGCACACCGCGACAGCGCCACCGACCCAGATTTCATCACCCTGGCGTTCGACCCGAATCCGCCCCGCACGCCCCATGGCCGTGCCCTGGCTGACCACGTAGCACTCAGGTGCGAGTCCTTCGCTGAGCAGCCATTGCGCGACGCCGGCATTCAGGCTGCCGGTGGCCGGGTCTTCCTGGGCCCCGTCGCCTGCGACAAAGGCACGCACCTCAAACTGCGCGTCCACGTCGTCAGCCGGGTTGCAAGGCGCAATCACGCCGACGGCCAGTCCCAGCAGCTGCGAATAGTCCGGCTGCAAGGCCAGGACCTGATCACGGTCAGCCAGCATCACCGCGAGCCACCCCGCGCCATTGTCGACCCACTGGCTGCGCACAATGGCCCCCGGCACCAGGCCCAATCCCAGGCGAACGCGCTCCAGCAACGCGGAGTCCACAGCGCCGGCGCGCATCAACGGCGGTGCAATAAACGCCAGTTCATCGCCTTGACGCCGAATACGCACCAGGCCGATTTCACACTCCTGGATAATCTCCTCGCCTTGGGGCACCCCACCGGCCTTGAGCCACGCATGGCAACTGCCCAGCGTCGGGTGCCCGGCGAATGGCAGCTCCTGCAAGGTGGTAAAGATCCTCACCCGGTAGTCCGCCCGAGCATCGCGCGGTGTCAGCAAAAACGTGGTTTCACTGAGGTTTGTCCATTTGGCGAAGTCAGCCATCTGTTGGTCGCTGAGGCTGTCGGCACCCAGCACGACGGCCAGCGGATTGCCCTTGAGCGACACGCTGCTGAATACATCCAGTTGTTTGAAATCGAAAGTCGGCATGTGTCAGCTCGGAATATTCAGGCCACGGATGACCGCCGGCCGGGCGACAAAGCCGTCCAGCGCGCGCAGTACGTTAGGGAAGTCGGCAATGCCCACCAGATCGCCCGATTCATAGAAACCGATCAGGTTGCGAATCCAGGGGAAGGTGGCGATGTCGGCGATGCTGTAGTCGTCGCCCATGATCCAGGTGCGGCCGAGCAGGCGTTTTTCCAGCACGTCCAGCAGGCGACGGGATTCCGCGGCGTAACGGTCGCGGGGGCGCTTGTCTTCGTAGTCCTTGCCGGCAAACTTATTGAAGAAACCCAGTTGGCCAAACATCGGACCGATGCCCCCCATCTGGAACATCAGCCATTGAATCGTTTCATAACGTGTCGCCGGATCTTCGGAAAGCAACCGGCTGGATTTTTCCGCCAGGTAGATCAGGATTGCGCCTGACTCGAACAGCGCCAACGGCTGGCCCGCCGGGCCGTCGGGGTCGATGATCGCGGGAATTTTGTTGTTGGGGTTCAGGGACAGGAACTCGGGGGAAAACTGGTCCTGGGTCTCGAAACTGACCTTGTGCGCCTCATAAGGCAGGCCCAGCTCTTCGAGCATGATCGAGACTTTTACCCCGTTGGGCGTGGGCAACGAGTACAGTTGCAGGCGCTCCGGATGCCGGGCGGGCCATTTGCTGTTGATCGGGAACGCGGCGATCGGGTTCATCGGGAAACTCCCTGGCGGAAAGCCCCCATGATAATCATCTGACCCACGTCCTGCATGGGTCATCAATGCGCAACATCAGCGGGCTATTATCCCCCGTGGGCGAACCAATACGCCCGCGTGCACTCTTAAGTGCGCTCAAACGGTGAATGGAGGCACCTCGCTGTACCGACACGGAATACCCGCAGGACGCCCCAGGCGTCATTGGGGCCAGGCTTGTCCGCCTTAACGTGACGCACGAAGACTCGAACCCATAATGACGATCAAGCCTCTGCGCCTTGTGCAACGACTGCAACACTACGCCTACATCCTGTTACCCCTTTTGCTGGTGAGCGGCGCCATGGTTGCCGCCCTCGACGCCCGTGAAAGCCGCGCCCAACCGGTGGACGGCGTACAAACCCTGGTGTTCCTGCGCCACGCCGAGAAACCGGCCGGCGGTCTGGGCCAACTCAATTGCCAGGGGTTGAACCGAGCAATGAACCTGGCCACCCTGCTGCCGGAAAAATTCGGCAAGGCCAACTTCGTGTTTGCCGCCAACCCGACGCGCAATGTCGAGGAAGGTGAGCTGGACAATTCCTACAGCTATATTCGCCCGTTGATGACCATCAGCCCCAGCGCCATCAAGCTGGGCCTGCCGGTGAACATCAAGTTCTCGGCCAACGACACCAGCGACCTGGCCGACGAACTGGTGGAAGACAAATACCACAATGCCACCATCTACACCGCGTGGTCCCACGGCTACCTGCCGGAGTTGATCAACAAGGTGGCCAGTGAGGCCTCCGGCGAAAAACACACGATTACCGACGACTGGTCCGGCAGCGACTACGACACGCTGTACGTACTGACGCTGACCTGGCACAACGGCAAAGCCTCGCTGCTCAGCCGCAACTACAAGCAAGGCCTGAACGACGGTGAAGAAACCTGCCCGCAGCCAACACAGGTGAGTGCCGATAGCTGAGGGCGTATGATGCACCGCTATTGACTCATCTGCGGACCCTCCTCCATGCCCAACCTCGCCTCCACCCAGCCCGTCCGGGGCTGGTCGTTCTGGTGGAAACCTGCCCTGTTCCTACTGGTAGCCTGTGTCGGCCTCTACTACGTGAAGTGGTCGCCCTACTACTTCAAGGCGTTTGTTGCCGCTGACAACCACAGCATCGGCGCCTCGATCCTCAACGATCAACAAAGCTCGCCATTGGCAGCAGCGCTGGCCTACGCCCAGGTGTATTTCCTGGCGATCTGGAAGGCTGCCGTACTGGCGGTGATCCTCGGCTCGCTGCTGCAAGTGCTGATCCCCCGCGACTGGTTGCTGCGCCTGTTTGGCCGTGCCGGCCTCGGCTCGACCTTGCGCGGCGGGCTGTTTGCCTTGCCGGGGATGATGTGCAGTTGCTGCGCGGCGCCCGTCGCGGCAGGTATGCGCCGCCAGCAGGTGTCGGTGGGCGCGGCACTGGCCTTCTGGATTGCCAACCCGGTGCTGAACCCGGCCACGCTGGTGTTCATGGGCTTTGTGCTGGGCTGGGGCTTTACCGCCTTGCGGCTGGTGGCGGGCATTGTGCTGGTGGTCGGCGTGTCACTGGTGGCACAACGCATCGCACGGCCGGACCAGGTGCCGGAAGTTGCCTTGGACGCGGTGGCCGAGGCCAGCCAGGTCGAAGCACAACCCTTCTTCAGTCGCTGGCTGCGTACCCTGTGGCAGCTGTTCTGGAGCACCATACCGATCTATATCCTGGCGGTGCTGGTGCTCGGTGCCGCACGGGTGTGGCTGTTCCCCCACGTGGACGGCGCCATGGCCAACAGCCTGGTGTGGCTGGTGCCCCTGGCGATTGTCGGCACGCTGTTTGTAATCCCTACAGCGGCAGAAATCCCCATCGTACAAACCATGATGACCCTGGGCATGGGCACCGGCCCGGCCGTGGCCTTGCTGATGACCCTGCCCAGCGTGAGCCTGCCGTCGCTGTTGATGCTGCGCAAGGATTTCGATGCGCGGGTACTGGTGACGGTGGCCGGGCTGACCATGCTGGTGGGCGTGGTGTGCGGGTTGATCGGCGCGCTTATTCTCTGAGGGCGCGCTCGCGCAGATAGGCCGTGACTGCGCCCTGCTCTCCCGCAAACTCGATGCGTGCGCCTTTGCTTTCACGCTGGAAGGCGTACATCGGGTCGTAATACTCGCGCAACAGCCCCTCAATCCAGGCGCGATGCAGGTCCACGGCGCCGCTGCGCAGCTGTTCCGCCAGGGCATCCTGCATGATCGCCTGCAACCGCTGGAAGCGCTCGCCGCCCAGGCGCTTGTGGATATTGGCCAGGCTCTGGGTCAGGCGCTCGGCAAACAGCGCCTGGCCCTGCTCACCAAACACCGCGATGAATTCTGCGCACAGGTCAATCACGTAATCGCGCAGGATGCGCTCGACACGGCCTTCGACGCTGTCTTCCAGCCACACCATCGGAAAGGTCTGCATGCCCTTGTGCAACGGCAACGGCAGCGCGCAGCTGCCGATCATGCGGCTTTCATCCTCGACCACGAACTGCTCGATACCGCCCGCACGTTTTTTCAGCAGGTCCACCGCCAGGCGGTTTTCGAAGTCGATAGTGGAGGGTTGCGCCGTGGCGCGTTTGCCGAAGCTGGAACCGCGGTGGTTGGCATGGCCCTCCAGGTCCAGGGCGTTGCGCAACTGGCCCAGCACCTCGGTCTTGCCGGTACCGGTCATGCCGCCCAGCAGCACGAAATCACATTGAGCGGCCGCCTGGTCAAGGGTCTCCAGCAGGAAGGTCCGCATGGCCTTGTAGCCACCGCCGACCCGCGGGTACTCGATGCCGGCTTCGGTCTTCAACCATTGCTGCACGATCTGCGAACGCAGCCCGCCCCGGAAGCAATACAAGTAACCATCAGGATTGGCCTGGGCAAACCTTGCCCATTGTTCGATGCGTTCAGCCTTGATCGCCCCCGATACCAGCTCATGCCCCAGCACAATCGCGGCTTGCTGGCCCTGCTGCTTGTAGCAGGTGCCGACGCGTTGACGCTCGTCATCGGTCATCAGCGGCAGGTTGATCACGCCGGGGAACGCGCCCTTGGCGAATTCGACCGGCGCGCGGGTATCCATCATCGGCCGGTCGTTGAGGAAAATGTCGCGGTAATCGGTGATGTCAGTTGCCATCAAACCACCTCTACCGCGTGGGTCTGTCGCTCAACCAATTGGCCGATCGGCTCAAGGCTCAAGCCCAATTCAGCCGCCGTCGCGCGGAACTCGGCGTCGCCTTCAGGCGTGACCGCGATCAGCAGGCCACCGCTGGTCTGCGGGTCGCACAGCACGCGTTTGTGCAATTCCTGCAGACGCCCGACCTTGCTCGAGTAGCTGTCGAAGTTGCGCAAGGTGCCACCCGGCATGCAGCCCTGGTCCAGGTAGTCCTCGATCCCGGGCAGACGTGGGACTTTGTCGTATTCGATGCGTGCGGTCACGGCGCTGCCGTCCGCCATCTCCACCAAATGGCCCAACAGACCGAAACCGGTGACATCCGTCATTGCCGTCACACCGGCCAGCTTGCCGAAACGGCTGCCGGGTTTGTTGAGGGTGCACATCCAGTCACGGGCCAGGCCGATATCCGCCTCACGCAACTTGCCCTTCTTTTCGGCGGTGGTGAGGATGCCGATGCCCAACGGTTTGGTCAGGTACAGGCGGCAGCCCACGGTGGCGGTGTCGTTGCGCTTCATATGGCGCTTTTGCACGATGCCGGTGACGGCCAGGCCGAAGATCGGCTCGGGCGCGTCAATGGAGTGCCCGCCCGCCAACGGAATACCGGCTTCGTCGCACACCGAGCGGCCGCCACGGATCACTTCACGGGCGATCTCCGGCGCCAGCACGTTCACCGGCCAGCCAAGAATGGCGATGGCCATCAACGGGTCGCCGCCCATGGCGTAGATGTCACTGATGGCATTGGTGGCGGCGATGCGGCCGAAATCGAAGGGATCATCGACAATCGGCATGAAAAAGTCAGTGGTAGAGACCACGCCGCGCTCATCGTCGATGGCATACACCGCCGCGTCGTCGCGGGAGGCGTTGCCCACCCACAGGTTGGGGTCAAGGTTCTGCGCGCCGCTGCCCGCCAGGATCACTTCCAGCACCTGGGGCGAAATCTTGCAGCCACAACCCGCGCCATGGCTGTACTGGGTAAGGCGAATCGGCTCGTTCATGGTGGACCTCAAGCTATCAAGTGGGCGGATTCTAACAGACAGCAAAAGGCCGGCAGGGCTCTTGTGAGCACAGCCGGCCTTTGGGGTTGCAGCGTTACTGCCGGGCAGCGAGCAGACGCTTGTGACGGTTGCGCCGAGCGATGTTCAGGCACTCGATGGCCGCCGAGAAGGCCATGGCCGCGTACACGTAGCCTTTAGGCACATGGGCGCCGAAGCCTTCGGCGATCAGCGTCATGCCGATCATGATCAGGAAGCCCAGGGCCAGCATCACCACGGTCGGGTTGTCGTTGATGAACTTGGCCAACGGCTCGGCCGCCACCAGCATCACGATCACCGAGGTCACCACGGCGATGATCATGATCGGCAAGTGCTCGGTCATGCCCACGGCGGTAATGATGCTGTCGATGGAGAACACCAGGTCAAGCAACAGGATCTGCCCGATGGCCGCAGCAAAGCCGATGGCCACGACATTGCCAGCGCTGGCTTTCTCTTCAGGCTCCGGGTCCATGCTGTGATGGATCTCGGTGGTGGCCTTCCAGACCAGGAACAGGCCACCGGCGATCAGGATCATGTCCTTCCACGAGAACGCCTGGCCGAGCACTTCGAACACCGGCGTAGTCAATTGCACGATAAACGCAATGGTGCTCAACAGGCCAAGGCGCAACACCAGTGCCATGCTGATACCGATGCGTCGCGCCTTGGCCCGATGTTTCTCCGGCAATTTGTTGGTGAGGATCGAGATAAAGATCAGGTTATCGATGCCCAGCACGATTTCCATCACGATCAAGGTGGCCAGGGCAATCCAGGCGGTAGGGCTGGCGGCCAGTTGTAAAAGGTAATCCATAGGTCAGTCCTGACGTTGTGCTGGGGAGATTAGGTTTCTTTGGTGTTCGATTCAGACTCGTTTTCTTCCTGATCATCCTTTTTTTGTGGATTGATCAGGCCATTTGTCGCTTCACTCAACGCCTGCTCGGCAGCTTTCTGGGTGTCATCGATGGCTTGCTTGGCCGACTCGGTGGCCTTGCCCATGACCTGTTGCGCGCTTTTTTCGACCTGATCGCAACCGCTGATCATCACCAATGAAAGCGCAAGCAACGATGCCGCGCCCAGGGAATTGAGTTTCATGATGTCTTCCTCGTTAGAACCATTGGGTCCAAATAGTGGCCCCGCGATAGCGAGGCATTCTATGCAGGCAAACAGTTCAGGAAAATTCGTATTTTTCTCGCGTATACTTCGGTTTTTACGAAGTGATGATCATCATGCTCAATTACCGACAGTTGCATTACTTCTGGGTAGTGGCCAAGACCGGCAGCATCGTGCGCGCCTGTGAGCAACTGAACCTCACGCCCCAGACCATCAGCGGGCAGATCAGCCTGCTGGAGCAAACCTACGGGATTGCGCTGTTTCAGCGGGTAGGCCGCCAGCTTGAACTCACCGAAGCCGGGCGCCAGGCCCTGCCCTATGCCGAACAGATGTTCCAGACCGGCAATGAACTGGAGGCGATGCTGCGCGCGCAGCCCAATGAGCAACAGATCCTGTTTCGGGTCGGGGTGGCGGATGTGGTGCCCAAGTCCATCGTGTACCGGCTGATCGCGCCGACCATGGAATTGAGCGAGCCCCTGCGCATTACCTGCCGTGAAGACAAACTCGAGCGTTTATTGGCCGACCTGGCGATCCAGCGCCTGGACCTGGTGATCTCCGACAGCCCCATGCCCTCGCACCTGGATATCAAGGGCTACAGCCAGAAACTGGGGGAATGTGGGATCAGTTTTTTCGCCACCCAGGCATTGGCTGACAGGTACGCCGGTGACTTCCCACAGTGCCTGCACGGCGCGCCCCTGTTGATCCCCGGCGCGGAAACCGTAGTGCGCAGCCGTTTGCAGCGCTGGTTTGCCGAGCAGCAGATCCTGCCCAGGATCATCGGCGAGTTCGATGACAGCGCCTTGATGCAGGCCTTTGGCCAATCCGGCAGCGGGATCTTTATCGCGCCCAGCGTGATCGCCGATGAAGTAGTGAGCCAGTACGGGGTGGCGTTGATTGGCCAGACCGATGCCGTCACCGAGTCGTTCTACGCGATCTCGGTGGAACGCAAGGTCAAGCACCCCGGCATCGTGGCGATTACCGAAGGTGCACGGCGTGAGTTGTTTACCGCCCTGCCCTGAGCGTTCAGGCGTTGGACGCGACCGCTGGCCTGGCGGTCATCAGCCACAGCGCCAGCAGCATCGACACCAGGATAAACCCGGAAGCGGCAAAGCCCAGGCTGCCGAGGCCGAGGGTGTCGATCACATGCCCGCCGACCATGGCCCCCAGGCCAATGCCCAGGTTGGCCCCGGCGATATTCAACGACGCCGCAAACGCCGGCGCATGGGGTGCGGCCTTCATCAACCGCACATGGCTGACCAGGAACAGCGCCGCCTGGGTCACGCCCCACACCGCCATCGCCGCCGCCAGGCCGACCGTGGAGTGGATCGCCGGTACCAGCGCGACCATGCCGGCGATCATGAAACCGCAGAACACCATGGAAGCGATCAGCGGGTGACGGTCCACCGCACGCCCGCCCAGGGAGTTGCCGATCAGCCCCACTGCGCCAAAGCCCATCAGGCACCAGCCCACCAGCGTGCCGTCGAAACCGGCCAGGCGCTCAAGGATGTCCGCCAGGTAGGTATACGCCGTGAACATGCCGCTGAATACCAGGACCGACAACAGGATATGGCCTTGCATCAGCGGGTTGCGCAGGATCTTGAACTGCGAGCGCAACGACACCTGGTCGTTCTTCGGTTGGGTCACCGGCAGGTAGATAAACAGCAGCAAGGCCTTGGCCAGTGCGACCACGGCGAGGATCGCAAACGCGGCGCGCCAGCCGAACATATCGGAAATCAGCGTGCCCACTGGAATCCCGAACACCGTGGCGCAGACGATGCCGAAGCCGATCTTTTCGATGGCGCGCCCGGCGTATTCGGGGCCGACGATATCCACTGCGGTTTCACTGGCCAGGGCCCAGAACACCGGCAGGCCCAGGGCCGGGATCAAGCGCGCCAATGCCATCACCCAGATATTCGGCGCCAATGCGGCCACGGTATTGGCCACGCCGAACAGGAGCAGGATGCTGATAAACAGACGCTTGCGGGGGAAACGGGCGCAGTAAGCCGTCAGAAACGGACCAAAGGCCGCCACGGTAAACGCAAACAAGGTCACCAGCAGGCCGGCCTGGGACACGCTGACGTTGAGGTCCCGGGCAATGGACGGCAACAGGCCGACGATAACGAATTCTGTGGTCAGCACGGTAAAACCGGCGGCCGACAGCAGCAGGATGGGAAACAGCATGAAAACTCCAGAAACGGCGACATCAACGACAGCCCGAAGGGCCCGCTGACGGAGAGGAAAGGTGAGAGGGCAGAATCTTAACAGAGTATGTCCGGCTTTTGCGAAGCCCCGGCGACCCAATGCCGCAGCGGCCGGGACAGGTCCAGCGGCATGCTAGACTTCGCGCCCTGCTTCCTACAGCCCTTTCCGCCTGCATTGCTGTGCCCTTAAAAAAACTAGAGACAACCTTCATATGACTGCTGCCCCTTCCCTTTTCCAACGCCTGGCCCGCATCAGCCTGGTCACGCAAATCGTCATCGGCTTGATCGCCGGCATCCTGCTGGCCCTGCTCTTGCCGGAGGCGGCCAAGGCCACCGGGTTTATCGGCAAGGTATTTGTTGCCGCGCTCAAGGCCGTGGCGCCGATCCTGGTGTTTGTGCTGGTGATGGCGTCGATCGCCAACCATAAACACGGCCAGGAAACCCATATCAAGCCGATCCTGTTCCTGTACCTGCTGGGCACCTTTGCCGCCGCCGTGGTGGCGGTGATTGCCAGCATGTGGTTTCCCTCATCGCTGGTGCTCGCTACCCATGACGCCACCGTGAGCGCTCCCGGCGGCATCGGCGAGGTCTTGCAAAGCCTGCTGTTGAGCGTGGTGGACAACCCCATCAGCGCACTGATGAACGCCAACTTCATCGGCATCCTGGCCTGGGCCATCGGCATGGGCATTGCCATTCGCCATGCCGGCGAAACCACCCGCACGGTGCTCGACGACCTGTCCAACGGTGTGACCCTGATCGTGCGCGTGGTGATCCGCTTCGCCCCGCTGGGTATCTTCGGCCTGGTGGCCTCGACACTCGCCACTTCGGGCTTCGGCGCCCTGCTCGGCTACGCCCACCTGCTGGTGGTGCTGATCGGCTGCATGCTGTTCGTGGCACTGGTGGTCAACCCGGCCATCGTGTTCTGGAAACTGCGCCGCAACCCGTTCCCGCTGGTGCTGATGTGCCTGCGCGAAAGCGGCATCACCGCGTTTTTCACCCGCAGCTCCGCAGCGAATATCCCGGTGAACCTGGCCTTGAGCAAACGCCTGGGCCTGCATGAAGACACCTACTCGGTGTCGATTCCACTGGGTGCCACGATCAACATGGCCGGTGCTGCGATCACCATCACCGTGTTGACCCTGGCGGCCGTGCATACCCTCGGCATTGCCGTGGACCTGCCGACCGCCGTGCTGCTCAGCGTGGTCGCGGCGATCTGTGCCTGCGGCGCGTCGGGTGTGGCCGGCGGCTCGCTGCTGCTGATTCCCCTGGCATGCAGCCTGTTCGGTATCCCCAGCGAAATCGCCATGCAGGTGGTGGCCGTAGGCTTCATCATCGGCGTGTTGCAGGATTCGGCGGAAACCGCGCTCAATTCGTCCACCGATGTGCTGTTTACCGCGGCCGCGTGCCTGGGCAAGGAAGAGCAGTCGGCTTAAGCGCCAGGCGTAAAAAAGCCCGGGGTGGTTCAGGAATGAACCACCCCGGGCTTTTTTTCGAGCCTTAGAAAGCGCCCATGTAGTCACGCTTGCCCACTTCCACACCGTTGTGACGCAGCAAGGCGTATGCGGTGGTGACGTGGAAGAAGAACTGCGGCAGGCCGTAGGTCAGCAGGTAGGACTGGCCGCTGAAGCGCTTCTCTTTCGGCGTGCCTGGGCGGGTGATGATCTCGATGCCTTCCTTGCCGTCGACTTGCTCGGGCTTGATGGTGTCGACAAACGCCAGCACCTTGGCGATCAGCGCTTGCAGGTCGGCGAAGGTGACTTCGGTATCTTCGTATTTCGGCACTTCGATCTCAGCCAGGCGTGCGGAAACGCCCTTGGCGAAGTCGACGGCGATCTGCACCTGGCGCACCAGTTGGAACATGTCCGGGAACAGGCGTGCTTGCAGCAAGGCGTTGGGTTCGATGTTCCTGGCGGTGGCGTGGGCTTCGGCTTTGTTCAGCACATCGCTCAGGGCGCTGAGCATTTGCTTGAAGACGGGGATGGAGGCGGCGTACAGGGAAATAGTCATGGCAGTCTCATGGGTAATGGCAGGGTTGGAACCAGCGGCGATTATAGACACGCCAGGCGCTTGTCTTTTATTTTTTCCGGCTTAGGCTAGGCGGGGGCGTTCTCAATTAGTTTCCCCGCCGCGCTGGGGAAACTAATTGAGAGCGCTCCCATTCACAGCATAGGGAAAGCGCGATGACCGCCGAGCACGACACCGACACCCCTGAGCCGCGCCTGAACAGCACGGAAATTCGCGTCCTGGGTTGCCTGATCGAAAAACAGGCGACCAACCCGGAAACCTATCCCCTGACCCTCAACGCCCTGGTCCTGGCCTGCAACCAGAAGACCAGCCGCGAGCCGGTGATGAACCTGAGCCAGGGCCAGGTTGGCCAGAGTCTGCGTGCGCTGGAAGGCCAAGGCTTCACGCGCCTGGTGATGGGCAGCCGCGCCGACCGCTGGGAGCATCGCGTGGACAAGGCGCTGGAACTGGTGCCGGCCCAGGTGATCCTGACCGGGCTGATGTTCTTGCGTGGGCCGCAGACGGTCAACGAACTGCTGACCCGCAGCGGGCGCATGCATGACTTCGAGGATGCCGAGCAGGTGGTGCACCAGTTGGAGCGCCTGATCGCCCGCGGGCTGGCGCTGCTGGTGCCGCGCCAGGCAGGGCAGCGGGAAGATCGTTATACCCATGCGCTGGGGGATCCGGCGGACATCGAGGTGATTATCGCGGCGCGGGGAAGCCCGGTGGAGCGCTCTGCCGGCGCAGTCTCGCTGGATCGTATCGAAGAGCTTGAAGCACGAATTGCAGCTCTGGAAGAGCGATTGGCGCAGCTGGAACAGGCCTGACACGGTCAACCAGTGTGGGAGGGGCTTGCTCCCTCCCACATTTAGAGCAGCAGCGGCCTTCAGTTGCGGGCGAAGGCTACGGCCGCCTGGAACTGTTCATCCGTAGGCCGCACGCCGGTGTACAGCACGAATTGCTCCAACGCCTGGATCGCAATCACCTCCAGCCCAGTGATCACCCGCTTGCCTTTGGCCCGTCCACGCACGATCAGCGGCGTTTCGGCGGGAATCGCCACCACATCGAAGACAGTGTCCGCGGCATCCACGGCATCCGCGTCGAACGCCAGGGCATCCGCCTCGGCCCCGCCGGTCATGCCGATGGGGGTGACGTTGATCAGCATCTGTGGGCGCAAATCGCCCAGTTCCGCCTGCCACTCATACCCCAGGTTGTGCGCCAGCGCCCGGCCTGCCGCTTCGTTACGCGCCACGATCACACCATTGGCGTAACCGCCATCCCGCAAGGCGCTCGCCACGGCCTTGGCCATACCGCCGCTGCCACGCAGGGCGAAGGTCGAATCCTGCGGCACGGCGTGTGTCTTGAGCAATTGTTCGACGGCGATGTAGTCGGTGTTGTAGGCCTTGAGATGGCCATTGGTATTGACGATGGTATTCAGGGAGTCAATGGCTTGAACCGAATCGTCCAGTTCGTCCACTAAGGCAATGGCGGCCTCCTTGAAGGGCATGGACACCCCGCAACCCCGGATGCCCAACGCGCGGATACCACCTATCGCGCCGGGTAAATCCTGGCTGCTGAAGGCTTTATAGTAGAAGTTCAGCCCCAGCTGTTCGTACAGGTGGTTATGAAAACGCAAGCCAAAATTCCCAGGGCGGGCCGACAGCGACATGCACAGTTGGGTGTCCTTGTTGGGGTGCATCTGCATGGATAACTCCTTTGAGTAAGCAAATCGGTACAGACCTTACACAACCTTTACCTAGCGGCCGTGCTGTTTTTCAGAAATACGTTGTCTTAAAAGTATCCCCGCGACATTACTTGAGTCTATTGATTGCAGACCACAAGCGCAGGGGCTAACCGAGGAATGACCATGATTCGTACAATCCCCAAGATCGCCTTGCTGGTAGGTGCACTCGCTATGGCAGGCCAAGCCTCCGCCCATGGTGGTGGATGGGGTGGCCCAGCCGTCTTGGGTGCCCTGGTCGGCGCCGCCGTAGTGGGCTCCGTGGTGGCCAGCCAGCCCCGTGAGGTCTATGTGCAGCAGCCGGTCTACGTGCAACCGCAGCCGGTGTATGCCGCGCCGCCGCCCGTCTACTACGCACCACCGCCACCGGTGTACGTGCAGCAGGAGGTTTATTACCGCCCGGCGCCGGTCTATTACGGCCCACCGCGTGGCTACTATGGCCCGCCCCACGGCTATTACCGCCGCGGCTGGTAAGTCTCAACCGTCAGCTATGCAACAGGCCTCGCCCACCCGCGGGGCCTTTTCTTGTGGGTAACGTCCGGATTTATCCTGCCAAGGTCGCTCTGAGGACAATGACCGGGCTGCAATCCCACATGATTAAGGTCGAAAGTCTACTTGCCCGAACGGGGCTCACGCTGTCATGTTTGTGTCACGCCACACTCCCACTATCAATCCTGTCCACTCCATAACAACAAGGACGACTGACCATGCCCACACAAAATCCGCACCGCACCGCTGGCCTGTGTACGTCCAGCAAGGTCTACAGCGCCCTCACGGAGCTCAAGCACCTGGAAGGCCACCGCAGCGCCAAGTTCCTCGCGCTGCTGGCGGAAAACCTGGTGCACAAAGGCCTGCTTAATGAGCAGGAAGTGGTGAGCATGCTCGATCAAGTGGTCGACTGAGGCCTTTTGTTGATGTCGACTATCGAGCCAGATGATTTTTCCTGAGCGCCTGTGCCCCGTAAGGTGACCTCCATAGCGATTGGAGGTCCTTATGCCCACTGTTCAAATCATGTCCGTCATCGGCAGCGCCGTCCCTGCCCCGCTTCGAGAGCTGGGTTTGCTGGCGTGCTGGTACGTGGTGCGCGACGGCGAAGCCATCAGCGGCCCGCTCACTTCCCTGTCTGACGCCGAAAAACAACTGCAGCAAGCCTCGAACTTCCGCCTGCACGCCTGAGACTCAAGGCAACGGCAACTTGACCCGCGGCTTGCTCTCGACAAACAACGCCCAGCTGGACATGAACAGCGCCGCCACCAGCGGCCCGATCACGAACCCGTTGAGGCCGAATACCGACAGGCCGCCCAGGGTCGAGATCAGGATCAGGTAGTCCGGCATCTTGGTGTCCTTGCCCACCAGGATCGGGCGTAATACGTTGTCCACCAGGCCGATCACAAACACGCCGAACAGGCCCAGCACCACACCCTGCCAGATCGAACCGCTCAACAGGAAGTAGGCGGCCACCGGCCCCCACACAATGCCCGCGCCCACGGCCGGCAGCAGTGATAGAAACGCCATCAGCACCGCCCAGAGCAACGCACTGGGAATGTCCAGGAACCAGAAGATCAAACCACCCAGCGCCCCCTGGGTTACGGCCACCAGCACATTGCCCTTGACCGTGGCGCGCACCACCCGATTGAACTTGAGCTGCAACCGACGCTTCTGCGGCTCGGCCAGCGGCACCGCCGTGCGGACCTTGCGCACCAGTTCCGGGCCGTCGCGCAGCAGGAAAAACAGCAGGTACAGCATGATGAAAAAACTCACCAGGAAATCAAACGTGCCCTGGCCGAAGCTGAACGCCTGGGTCGCAAAGAACTGGCTGCCCTGCATCGCACTCTTGACGATCTTCTCGCGCAGCCCTTCCAGGTTGCCCATGCCGAAGCGGTCCAGCAGGTGCTGGAAGTACGGCGGCAGGAAGTTCTTGAACTGCTCGATATAGCCGGCCACGTCCAGCTTGCCGCTCTCGACGTTTTTGTACAGCGTGGCGCCCTCTTGCACCAGCAACGCGCTGGTAATGATCACCGGCAGGATCGCGATCACCAGGCACACCATCAAGGTGGCCAGGGACGTCAGGTTGCGGTTCCAGCCGAAGCGCTGCTGCAGGCGACGTTGCATCGGCGCAAAGATGATGCCGAGGATCACCGCCCAGAACACTGCACCGTAGAACGGCAGCAATATCCAGATAAAGGCGATGGTCACCAGGGCCAGCAGGAGCAGCAGGGTCTTGAATTGCAGGTTGGTTTGATTCATGTCCGATCCATGTCAGAAAAGCAGGCCGCGCGTGTGCGTCCAGCTGCTTAGTCCACCGCAAATCCCGGGAGTGCCATCTTTGTTGCGGTAAGCGTAGACCCAGATCAATAAAGCCCGGTACATGTTGGGCTACGCTCGCGGCCTTTTGCGACCCGATCCCCATGCCTCTCGTCCTTGCCCCCGAACTGCTCGCCCCCGCCGGCACCCTGAAAAACATGCGCTACGCCTTCGCCTACGGCGCCGATGCGGTCTACGCCGGCCAGCCGCGCTACAGCCTGCGGGTGCGCAACAACGAGTTCGACCACGCCAACCTCGCGCTCGGCATCCAGGAAGCCCACGCGTTGGGCAAGCGGTTCTACGTGGTGGTGAACATCGCGCCACACAATGCCAAGCTCAAGACCTTCCTCAAGGACCTCGCCCCGGTGATCGCCATGGGCCCGGATGCGCTGATCATGTCCGACCCGGGCCTGATCATGCTGGTGCGCCGGCACTTCCCGATGATGCCGATCCATCTGTCGGTGCAGGCCAATACGGTGAACTGGGCCAGCGTCGAGTTCTGGCAGCAGCAAGGGATTTGCCGGGTGATCCTGTCACGGGAGCTGTCCCTGGAAGAAATCGACGAGATTCGCCAGCAGGTGCCGGCCATGGAGCTGGAAGTGTTCGTCCACGGTGCCTTGTGCATGGCCTATTCCGGGCGCTGCCTGCTCTCGGGCTACATGAATAAACGTGACGCCAACCAGGGTACCTGCACCAATGCCTGCCGCTGGAAATACCAGGCCACCCCGGCGGTGGAAAACGCCACGGGCGATATTGTCCAGGTGTATCAACCGGAACCCACACTGGGGATCGGCGCGCCCACCGACCAGGTGTTCCTGCTGCAGGAAGCCAACCGCCCCGACGAACAGATGCCCGCCTTCGAAGATGAACACGGCACCTACATCATGAATGCCAAGGACCTGCGCGCCGTGCAGCATGTGGAGCGCCTGACCCACATGGGCGTGCATTCGCTGAAGATCGAAGGCCGCACCAAATCGCATTTCTACTGCGCCCGCACGACCCAGGTGTACCGCCAGGCAATCGATGATGCCGTGGCCGGTCGTGCGTTTGACCGCAACTTGATGACTGACCTGGAATCCCTGGCCCAACGCGGCTACACCGAGGGCTTCCTGCGCCGCCACGTGCACGACGAATACCAGAATTACCAGAACGGCAGCTCAGTGTCCGAGCGCCAGCAGTTTGTCGGCGAATTGACCGGCGAGCGCCGCGGCGAACTGGCCGAGGTCAAGGTGAAGAACCGCTTTGCCGTGGGTCATCACCTGGAGCTGATGACCCCCGCCGGCAACTTCCACTTTGACCTGGCCAGCCTGCACAACGCCAAGGGTGAAGCCATCGATGTGGCGCCGGGAGATGGACACACGGTGTATGTGCCCCTGCCGACCGAAATGGACCTGCGCTTCGGTTTGCTGATGCGCGACGTCTAACGGGTCGCAGCGCAGAACCGGTGGATCGCCTCGCAGGCCTGGCGCAACGAGGCGTCGTCCAACGCGTAGGCGATGCGCAGGTACGGCGCCAGCCCGAACGCACTGCCGGGCACCACGGCCACATGGGCTTCGTCGAGCAAGGCATCGGCCACGTCTTCGTCGGTATGCAGCCGCTTGCCGGCCGGCGTGGTGCGGCCCAGCAGGCCGGCGCAGGACGCAAAGGCATAGAACGCACCGTCCGGGTTCATGCATTCCAGCCCCGGGCTGGCGTTCAGCAAGGCCACCACCAGGTCACGGCGCTGCTCGAATACCGCCCGTGACTGCTGGATAAAGTCCTGCGGGCCGGTCAATGCAGCAATCGCGGCCTGCTGGGAAATCGCACTGGCCCCCGACGTCTGCTGGCCCTGGAGTTTTTCCATGGCGGCCAGCAACCAGCGCGGGCCGGTGGCGAAGCCGATGCGCCAGCCGGTCATGGCATAGGCCTTGGACACGCCATTCATGGTCAGCACCCGTGGCGCCAGGCGCGGCTCGACTTGCGCCAGGGTGTGGAAGGTTTGCCCGCCGAACAGCAAGTGCTCGTAGATATCGTCCGCCAGCACCAGCACATGGGGATGTTTCAACAGCACCTGCGCCAGGGCCTGCAACTCCAGCCGGCTGTACACGGCGCCGGTCGGGTTGGACGGTGAGTTGAGGATCAGCCAGCGCGTGCGGGGGGTGATCGCCTGCTCCAGCGCCGCCGCGGTCAGCTTGAACCCCTCCTGGGCGGCGCACGGCAAAATCCTTGCGGTACCGCCGCACAATTCGACCATTTCCGGGTAGCTGACCCAATAAGGCGCGGGCACGATCACCTCGTCGCCTGCATTCAAGGTGGCGGCCAGGGCGTTGTAGATCACATGCTTGCCGCCGTTGCTGACCAGGGTGTCCTGCCAGGTGACGTCCAAGCCGTTTTCGCGACGGAACTTCTGCGCCACGGCTTCACGCAACGCTCGCACTCCGGCGACCTGGGTGTAACGCGTATGGCCGTTGCGGATCGCATCGATACCTGCCTGGCGGATGTGTTCCGGGGTGTCGAAATCCGGCTCCCCGGCACACAACGAGATGATGCTTGCGCCCTCGGCGCGGCGTGCGGCCACGCGGTCGATGATACGGTAGGTGGCAGACGGTCGGGCCTGGGCCAGGCGCGTGTTCAGGCGTTCAATGGTCATGCGTCCTTCCTCTGCAAGGTGTGATAGCCCAAAGACTCACGCGCCTGCCTGAGTGTCCTGCCGGCCTCGATCTGCGCGCGGATCCGGGCTTCCACCGCCTCGATCTGCCGGGCCGTACGCGCGACCTCCTCGGCACGGGCACGCGGCACCACCAGTACGCCATTGGCGTCGGCCACCACAATGTCCCTTGCACACACGCGCGCGCCGCTGATCGCCACCGGCTGGTTCACCGCCAGCACTTCCACACGGTCCTTGCCGGTGCGCATGTAGCGGCCCTTGGTGAACAACGGATAGCCATCGCCGAGGGCTTTGCTGACATCCCGGCACACCCCGTCGATCACCGTAGCGGCAATGCCCCGGCTGCCTGCGTACTGGGTCATGATGTCACCCCACACCGTGCAATCGCTGCGCCCGGCGTTGGCGATAACCACCACATCCCCCGGCAGCACGTCTTCGATAAAGTCACCGACCGAGCCCGGCGGCATACTCGCCGGGACGTATTGCACGGTAAACGCCGGGCCCACCACGGTGCCCCGGTAGTTATCCAGCGGTGCGATGCCCAGGCATTGGCCGGCAATCCCGAGTTTATCCATGGCATCCGACACACCCGGTGTATCGAGCCCGGCAAACAGGGCGACAAGGTGTTGATCGTTCATCGGGCAGGCTCCACGCGGATGGCTTCGAAATGGCTGTCGTGCATCACATCGGCCACCGAGCGGCCGCTGCGCACGGCCTCGACCATGCCGGCTTCACGGGCGGCGATGCGCTCAGCCAGGTCCAACACCTGCTCGATAACGGCAGCGGGGATGAACACCGTGCCGCAGCGGTCGGCAATCACGAAGTCGTCCTCCGACACGTTCACACCGCCCACGCTGACAGTGACGCCGGAATCGACCTGCACCACCCGGTTGCGCGCGCTGATCATGGTCACGCCACGGCCATAGACCGGGTAGCCGATGGACGCACTGCCGTCGATATCGCGACTGCAACCGTCGATCACCGAGCCACGAATGCGCCTGGCCACGGCGGCATTGGCGATGATGTCGCCCCAGCAGGAGATCCCCTCCAGCCCACCGGCGATCACCAGCACACGGTCGTCGGTGGTGATCGCGTCGATCACCGGGGAAATCAGGTGCACGGCGGGCGCGGCGTCAGTCTTGGGCGCCAGCTTGACCGTGCTGGCCCGGCCCACCACCTTGGGGCAGTCCCACAATGGGCGGATGCCCACCACTGCCCCCGGCAGTTGCAGGAAATCCAGTGCGTCGGAGACCGTATTGGTGTCGAGTTCAGCCAGGCGCTGAAGCGGGTCGGGAAGTGGCATGAGGTGAGCCCCTGTGGTGAGTGGGGCTCAAGTCTCACTGAGGGGCGGTGATAGGTATATTCGTATTAACGGTGGATAACCATACGCTCAACCTATGAGAATCAGATCCTGAACTGGCCGACCAATTGGCCCAAGCGTTGGCCCAGGTCCGCCAGACTGCGCGACGTCTGGGCGCCCAACTGGGTTTCATCGGCCACGCTGTCCACCGCCACGGCGATCTGATGCACACTGCGGTTGATCTCTTCGGCAACGGCAGTCTGTTCTTCGGCGGCGCTGGCAATCTGCGCGTTCATCGAGTTGATGGTGCCGATCAACTGGGCCATGGTGTCCAGGGACGCCCCGGCTTCGTTGGCCTTGGCCGAGGTGCCGTCGCCGGCATCGCTGGAGCGGCGCATGGCATCCACGGCCGCCTCGGTGCCTTTTTGCAGGCGGTCGATCATGCCCTGGATTTCCTGGGTGCTGGTTTGCGTGCGGCTGGCCAGGGCGCGCACCTCGTCGGCGACCACGGCAAAACCGCGCCCGGCCTCCCCTGCCCGCGCGGCCTCGATCGCCGCGTTGAGGGCCAGCAGGTTGGTTTGTTCGGCAATCGAGCGGATCACGCCGAGCACGCTGACAATCGACGACACGTCCTGCTGCAGGCTGTCGAGGGACACACCGCTGCTGCGGATGTCATTCACCAGCGCATGGATCTGCGCGATGCTGCCGTCCACCACGCGCTTGGCGGCCTGGCCTTCGGCGTCGGTCTGTTGCGCGGCCACGGAGGCGCCCTGGGCACTGCGCGCCACTTCTTGCGCTGCGGAGGACATCTGGTTGATGGCGGTGGCCACCTGGTCGGTCTCGTGACGCTGGCGTTCCATGGCCTGCTCCGAGCGCTGGGCCTGGTCGGACACCTGGCTGACCAGGCCGGTAAGTTGGGTGGTCATCTCGGTGATCTGGCGCACCAGGCCGTGGATCTTGTCGACAAAGCGGTTGAACGCGCCGGCCAGGTCGCCCAGTTCGTCCTGGCTGGTGATGGCCAGGCGGCGGGTCAAATCGCCTTCACCGGCAGCGATGTCGTCGAGGTTGGCTTTCATCAAATGCAGCGGGCGCAAAATGGTGTTGGCCAGCAGCATGCCGACGGCGGCGATCACCAGCAACACCACCACGGCCACGCCGAGGATGCTCAGCAGCACGCCTTCCATGCGCGTTTTCACTTTGGCTTCGACCACCGCCACCTGGGCTTCGATGCCATCCAGGTTCACCGAGGTGCCGATGACCATGTCCCACTTGGGCAGGTATTCGGTGTAGCCCATCTTGGGCACCAGTTCGGTCTGGCCGGGCTGGGTCGAGCTGTATTGCAGGTAGTGGGTGCCGTCCTTGCCGACCTTGACCAGGTCGCGGTTGACGTAGACACCGTTGGGATCACGGTTGTCCTTGAAGCTCTTGCCCACGCCGTCGGGGCTGTTGCCTTTGAACAGGCGGATGGTCTCGGAGTCGTAGCCGAAGAAGTATCCGTCCTTGCCATAGCTGGTGTTGGACAGCAGCTTGACCACCTCGGCCCGCGCCGCAGTATCGCCGGGGGCGGCCGCGTCATAGAGCGGCTTGATGGTGGTCATGGCCACTTCCACATAACTTTGCAGGGTGGCCTTGGCGTTGTTGAGCAGGCGCTGGCGGGTTTCATCCACCTCGTTGCGCGCCTGGCCCTGGAGGATCCACACGGTGGTCAGGCTGATGACCACGGCGAACAGCAACACCGGCACAACGGCGAGGGACAGGACTTTGGCCTTCAGGCTCAGACGCATGGCTTTTCTCTCTTATTGGGCGACTTGAGAGGTTATCGGCCAGCGCCTGTGAATCTGTAGATCAGAGCGTCATCGCCGCCAGCCAGCCAAACGCCAGCAACGGAAGGTTGTAGTGCAGGAACGTCGGCACCACGGTGTCCCAGATATGGTGATGCTGGCCGTCGATATTCAGGCCGGAGGTCGGGCCGAGGGTGGAGTCCGAGGCGGGCGAACCGGCATCACCCAGCGCCCCGGCAGTACCGACGATGCACACGATGGCCAGCGGGCTGAAGCCCAGTTGCACACACAGCGGCACGAAAATCGCCGCCAGGATCGGCACCGTGGAAAACGACGAGCCGATGCCCATGGTCACCAGCAGCCCCACCAGCAACATCAACAACGCCCCCACCCCACGGCTATGGCCGATGAACGCCGCCGAGGTTTCCACCAGCGAGCGTACGTCGCCGGTGGCCTTGAGCACTTCGGCAAAGCCTGACGAGGCGATCATGATGAAGCCGATCATCGCCATCATCTTCATGCCTTCGGTGAACAGGTCGTCGGTGTCGCGCCAGCGCACGATGCCCGAGACCGAGAAGATCAGGAACCCGGCCAGGGCACCGATGATCATGGAGTCCAGCCACAACTGGATGATGAACGCCGAGGCAATCGCCAGGCCGGCCACCAGCAGGGTCAGGGGGTTGTACTGCACCGCCACTTGCTCGACCCGCTCGATTTTCTCCAGGTCATACACGCGCTTCTTGCGGTAGCTGATAAACACCGCCACCAGCAACCCGACCACCATGCCCAGCGCCGGCAGGCTCATGGCGTGGGTGACGTTGACCTGGCTGATGTCCACGCCGCTCTTGGCCACGTTGGCCAGCAGGATCTGGTTGAGGAAGATATTGCCGAAGCCCACCGGCAGGAACATGTACGGAGTGATCAGGCCGAAGGTCATCACGCAGGCGATCAGGCGGCGGTCCAACTGCAATTTGGTCAGCACATACAGCAGCGGCGGCACCAGCAACGGGATAAACGCGATATGGATCGGCAGGATGTTCTGCGACGCAATCGCGACCACCCACAGCAGGCCGATCAGCAACCATTTGACGTGGTTGCCGCCGCTGGCTTCCTGACGGTCGACCAGCAGCAAGGCCTTGTCCGCCAGGGCGTGGGCCAGGCCGGACTTGGCAATCGCCACGGCGAAAGCGCCGAGCAAGGCGTAGGACAAGGCCACGGTCGCCCCCCCTCCCAAGCCACCGTTGAACGCCTTGAGCGTGGCCTCGATGCCCAGGCCACCGGTCAGGCCGCCCACCAGGGCGCCGACAATAATGGCGATGACCACATGCACGCGGGACAGGCTGAGCACCAGCATGGTGCCGACCGCGGCGATGACTGCGTTAATCATGGTTACCTCAAGCAGAAACATACAAAACAGGCATGCCCGCGCCCGGGCGGCCATCGGATGGCAGCCGGCGTGCAGGCTTGAAGGTGGTCTTATTAGAGGGCGCGCACTGTGCAGCAGGTCGCGTCCCATGTCAAAAAACGGCGCCGCTTTCAGGTTTAAATTGATCGTTTGAATAAAGAAAATGCCAGATCGGCCGATAACCGGGCTCTATGTGTTTTCAGGTAAGGATGTACCGATGTCCCTCAGACAGCTCTCCATTCAATGGAAAATCACCCTGCTCGCCGGCCTGTGCCTGCTGGGGATCGTGACCCTGCTGGTGGGTTTGTCGTTGTACCGCATGGCGCAGAGTTCCGAGCAGGTCAAGGCTTCCAGCATGCAGATGCTCGATGAAGCGGCCCAGGCTCGCATCGAGGCCCAAGGTGAGGTGCAGGCCGCGGGCATCCGCCGGCAATTCATGGACGCCTACCAATATGGGCACGGGTTTTCCCGCCAGGTCCTGTTCCTGCGTGAGCAAGCCGAAAAACGCTTCCTCGACGCCTTCGACACCCGCGAAGACCTGACCCGCCAGGTCAAGGCCGCCCTGCAGGCCAATCCGGAACTGCTGGGGCTGTCCCTGGTATTCGAAGCCAATGCACTGGATGGCAAGGATGAGTTGTTCGCCGGCCAGGCCGAACTGGGCAGTAATGACAAGGGCCGCTTCGCCCTGTACTGGTCGCAGCCGACGCCGGGCACGCTGACGTCGATGGCACTGCCGGAAAGCGACATGTCCGACACCCGCGTCGGCCCCAGCGGCGAACCGGCCAACGCCTGGTTCACCTGCCCGCGCAGCACCCTCAAGCCGTGTGTGATCGAACCGTACTTTTATGTGATCGACGGGCAAAACGTGCTGATGACCAGCATCGTGTTTCCGTTGACGGTCAATGGCAAGGTGATCGCTTCGCTGTCGGTGGACATCAACCTCAACAGCCTGCAGGCCGTGAGCCAGCAGGCCAGCCAGAAGCTGTATGACGGCCAGACCCAGGTCAGCATCCTCAGCCCCACCGGTTTGCTTGCCGGCTACAGCGCGGACGCCAGCCAGTTGAGCAAACGCCTGGATCAGGTCGATACGCAAAACGGCGCGCAATTGATCAGCGCCCTGGCCGGAGGGACACAGACCCGCAGCCTGCGCACCGACCATCAGCTCAAGGTGCTGGCGCCGTTCGCGCCGATTCCCGACGGCAAGCCATGGGGCGTGTTGCTGGATGTGCCGGAAAAAGTCCTGGTGGGGCCGGCTGAAGCACTGAAGGCCCAGATGGACGCCGATAATACCCGCGGCACCCTGCTGGAACTGGGCCTGGGCCTGCTGGCCGCCGTGATCGGCCTGATCCTGGTCTGGCTGATGGCCCGCAGCGTGACCCGACCGATCCTCGGCGTGGCCCATATGCTTGAAGACATCGCCAGCGGCGAAGGCGACCTGACCCGCCGCCTGGCGTATGACAAACAGGACGAACTGGGCCAGCTCGCCGGCTGGTTCAACCGTTTCCTCGACAAGCTGCAACCCATCATTGCCGAAGTCAAACGCTCGGTGCAGGACGCCCGTGGCACCGCCGACCAGTCCGCCGCGATTGCGACGCAAACCAGCGCCGGCATGGAGCAGCAGTACCGCCAGGTCGACCAGGTGGCCACCGCCTCCCACGAAATGAGCGCCACCGCCCAGGACGTGGCCCGCAGCGCCGCCCAGGCGGCCCATGCCGCGCGGGATGCCGACCAGGCTACCCGCGACGGCCTGACAGTGATCGACCGCACCACCACCAACATCGGCCAACTGGCGGCCGATATGAGCACCGCCATGGCCCAGGTCGAAGGCTTGTCCGCCAACAGCGAGAAGATCGGCTCCGTGCTCGAAGTGATTCGCGGCATCGCCGAGCAAACCAACCTGCTGGCGCTCAACGCGGCAATCGAAGCCGCCCGCGCCGGTGAGGCCGGCCGCGGGTTTGCCGTAGTCGCCGACGAGGTACGCAACCTGGCACGGCGGACCCAGGAGTCGGTGGAGGAAACCCGCCTGGTGATCGAACAATTGCAGAGCGGCACCGAAGAGGTTGTCGGTTCCATGGGCAACAGCTATCGCCAGGCCCAGGGCAGTGTCGAACAGGTCGGCGAGGCCGTTACCGCCCTGCGCCAGATCGGCGATGCGGTCACGGTCATCAGCGACATGAACCTGCAAATCGCCAGCGCCGCCGAAGAGCAAAGCGCGGTGGCCGAAGAGATCAACCACAATGTGGCGACCATTCGCGATGTGACCGAGTCGTTGTCGGAACAGGCCAATGAGTCGGCGCGGGTGAGCCAGGCGTTGAACAGCCTGGCGAATCAGCAGCAGGGGTTGATGGACCAGTTCCGCGTCTGAGGGTCGCAGGCAGTCCAATGTGGGGGGGCCACAGAAAGCCCCCTGCCACATTTTGATCTACGGTGTGTCAGCCATGGCGCTTGGGTAATTCGATCAGCGCCTTGAGCCCGCCCAGTTCGCTCTCCTGCAACTGCAACACCCCGCCCCACACCTCGACAATGTCGCGCACGATCCCCAGCCCCAGGCCATGGCCGTCGATCTGTTCGTCCAGGCGTGCACCGCGGCTGAAGACCTGGCCACGCTGGGCCTCGGGAATCCCGGGACCGTCATCTTCCACCGCCAGCAGGTAAGCGTGGGGCGTCTCGCTGACGCTCACGCGCACCTCCGCATCCGCCCATTTGCAGGCGTTGTCCAGCAGGTTGCCGAGCAGCTCCAGCAAATCCTCGCGGTCCCAGGGCAATTGCAGGCCCGGCGCGACGTGGTAGCTGAGGTCCAGGTGTTCGCCATGGATCATGTTCAAGGTGGCGAGCAGGCCGGGCAGTTCTTGTTCACAGTCGAACAAGGCACCCGGCAGGGTCTCGCCGGCCAGCCGGGCGCGATTGAGTTCACGGTTGAGGCGTTGTTGCACCTGCTCCAATTGCTCGCGCAGCAGTTTGCTCAGTTCGGGGTGATCCTTGAGCGCCTCGCTCGAGGCGGCGCTCAACAGCACCGCCAGCGGGGTTTTCAGCGCATGCCCAAGGTTGCCGAGGGCATTGCGCGAACGTTTGAGACTGTCTTCGGTGTGGGCCAGCAGGTGGTTGATCTGGGCGACCAGTGGCTCCAGTTCCAGCGGCACCTGGGTGTCGAGTTGCGAGCGTTGGCCTTGTTGCAGTTGGGCGATCTGGTTACGCGCGTTTTCCAGCGGGCGCAAGGCACGACGCACGGTGACTCGCTGCAAAAACAACACCAGCAGCAGTGCCGCCAGCCCCAACACCAGGCCGATCCGACGCATCAGGCGAAAACTTTCCCGCACCGGGGTGTAGTCCTGGGCCACGCTGATGGAAATCGATTGGCCAAAGCGTTTGTAGTCCGAACGCAGGACCAGCAATTGCTGGCCTTCGGGGCCCAATTGCAGGTTGCCCTTGAGCCCGGCCTCGGGCAGTCGGGGCAATTCCTGGTCCCACAGCGAACGGGAGCGCCAGTGAGTGTCGGCAAAATCGATGCGGAAGTAATGCCCGGAAAACGGCCGCTGGTAGGCCGGCGACAGGCGCTGCTCATCCAGTTGCACACCGTTGGGCCCGCGTACCAGGGCGACCAGCAGGTTCTCGGCATCGTTGCGCAACCCGGCTTCCAGGTAGCGTTGCAAACCGGCCTCGAACAACCACAGGCTGGTTTGCGCCAGCACCACGCCGACGATCACCATCACGCTGATCAGGCCCAGGCTCAGGCGGCGCTGAATCGACTTCATGCAGGGCTGGCGCCAAACCGGTAACCCTGGCCGCGCCGGGTTTCGATCACGCTGCGCCCGAGTTTGCGGCGCAGGTGGTTGACGTGCACTTCCAGCACGTTGGAGTCGCGCTCGGTCTCGCCGTCGTACAGGTGCTCGGCCAGGTGGCTTTTCGAGAGGATCTGTTCGGGGTGCAACATGAAGTAGCGCAACAGGCGAAATTCTGCGGCGGTCAGTTGGATCTCGTCGCCATCGCGCAGCACGCACTGGCGGCCTTCGTCCAGGTGCAGGCCGGCAGCCTGCAAGGTGGGTTGGTTGGCCTGCCCGTGGGAACGGCGCAACAGCGCCTGGATGCGCAGGTGCAGCTCTTCGGGGTGAAAGGGTTTGCTCAGGTAATCGTCGGCACCGGCCTTGAGCCCTTCGATACGCTCGGCCCAGGAATCGCGGGCGGTGAGGATCAACACCGGGGTGGCCAGTGCGGCGGCGCGCCATTGCGCCAGCACCTCAAGGCCGGGCAAACCGGGCAGGCCGAGGTCGAGGATGATCAGGTCGTAGGGTTCGCTGCGGCCCTGATACGCGGCGTCACGGCCGTCGGCCAGCCAGTCGACGGCATAACCCTGGCGCTGCAGGCCGGCCAGCAGTTCATCGGCCAGGGGTACGTTGTCTTCCACCAGGAGCAGGCGCATCAGTCTTCCTCATCTTTGATCAGTACACCGTTGGTGGCGTCGAGTTTGATCTCGCGCACCACGCCGTCGGTGGTCACCAGTTCCACTTCGTAGGCATATTGGCCGTGCTTTTTCTCAAGCTCGGCTTCCAGCAGGCGCGAGCCGGGATACCGCGCCATGGCCTGCTGCAACAGTTGCTCCAGAGGCAGGATCACCCCCTGCTGGCGCAGCGCCAAGGCTTCGTCCTGGTTGAGGTCGCGGGCCTGCAAGCCTGAGCAGAACACCACCAGCACCAACGCCACTCGACTGCCGGCGCGTAAATTTACCTTCATTACGTATCCTGATGATTCTTGAGAACCTGCCCGGTGAGCGCGTCCAATTCGACCTCCCATTCAATGCCGTCGGCATCTTGCAGTTCGACTTCATAGACATACTTGCCGTAAGCCTCGTCCAGGTCGGTGTCCAACAACGTTGAACCGGGGTGCAGGGCCTGGGCTGTGGCTTCGAGCTGGTCGAACGCGACAATTGTAACAGTGGCGGGCACGGTCAGTGGTTTGTCGGGGTCCACGGCTCCGGCCTGGGTCGCCGTGGAGGCGATGATAGCGGCGGCGACCAGAGCAGTGAGGCGTTTCATGATGAGTCTCCGTTACACGATGTTTTTCCTACACCGGCCACGGTAGCGGCTGCAACTTAACTGAAACTGAATTGCCACCATGGCAATTTCCAGCAGCCGTGACAGGCTACGATGCTTATTCAGGATTCACGCGGTATCGTTAGCGTTTTTCGCGAGCACGCTTGCACCTGCACCTCGCTTCAACAGAGACCGGTATGACAGCCATCCACATCAAGTTCCCCGCCCTGACCCTCAAGGCCGGCAAACGCGCCTTTGCGCGCATTCGCGAAGAGGGCCTCAAGCCTGCGGATGTCGGCACCCTTCCCGGTGCGGCCGGCGGCCCCAAGGCGCTGGGAATCCAGGGCCTGGACCTGGCGCTGTTCGGCGACTGGCTGCCGCGCGCACCGCGGGAGCGGGCGTTGATCGGCGCATCGATCGGTTCCTGGCGGTTTGCCAGCGCCTGCCTGCCCGACCCGGTGCAAGGCCTGCTGGACCTCGGCCGCCTGTACAACGAACAACGCTTTGCCAAAGGCGTGACCATGGCCGAAGTCAGCCGCAGCTGCCAGCGCATGCTCGACGACCTGCTGGCCGGCCGCGATGCACGGGTGCTGGACAACCCCGACTACCGGCTGAACATCATGGTGGTCAAGAGCCACGGCCTGCTCGCCGATGACCACCGCGGGCGCCTGGGTTTGGGCCTGTCCTCGGTGATTGCCGACAACCTGCGCGGCCGTGCGCGACTGGCGCGGCATTTCGAGCGGCTGATCATCCACGACCCGCGCCAGGCACCGCCGGTGCACCCGCTGAAGGATTTCCCCTCGCGCTTCCTTGCGCTGGACATGGGCAACCTGCGCCAGGCATTGCTGGCGTCCGGGTCGATCCCCATGGTGATGCAAGGCGTGCGCGACCTGCCCGGAGCCGGCACCGGCACTTACCGCGACGGCGGCCTGCTGGACTACCACCTCGACCTGCCCTACCACGGCGACGACATCGTGCTGTACCCGCACTTCACCGACCGGGTCATCCCCGGCTGGTTCGACAAGGGCCTGCCATGGCGGCGCAGCAACCCGCACGGTTTGCAGGATGTGTTGCTGCTGGCGCCATCCAAGGACTACCTGGCCCGCCTGCCCCACGGCAAACTGCCGGACCGCAGCGACTTCAAGCGCTTCATGGGCGACGACCCGAGCCGCAACAAGTACTGGCAAACCGCGATGAGCGAGAGCCGACGGCTGGGGGATGAGTTTCTACAACTGGCCGATAACCGTGGCCTGGGCGAGCGCTTGCAGGCGCTTTGACCCAGCGGTATGCGCGGCATGGGATCAAGCTGTTAAACTCGCCGCCTGCCAGATACCTGACCGAGCTGAAAATACTGTGGAAATCTTCAAAGAGTTTACCTTCGAGTCCGCCCACCGCCTGCCCCACGTACCGGAAGGCCATAAGTGCGGGCGCCTGCATGGGCATTCGTTCAAGGTGGCGATCCACCTGAGTGGCGACCTGGATCCCCATACCGGCTGGATTCGTGACTTCTCGGAGATCAAGGCGATTTTCAAGCCGCTCTACGAACGCCTCGACCACAACTACCTCAATGACATCCCAGGCCTGGAAAACCCCACCAGCGAAGTGCTGGCCAAGTGGATCTGGACTGAACTCAAGCCGCTGCTGCCGGAGCTCAGTGCGATCCGTATCCACGAGACCTGCACCAGTGGCTGCATCTATCGCGGCGAGTAAGCCTGCACTGTTAAAAAACCACTCTTGCGGTTAATGCCAGTCAGTTAAGGAGGAACACTGTAACTGTGGTGAGCGGGCTTGCCCCGCGTTGGGCTGCGCAGCAGCCCTAAAACACAGTCCCGGACCTGCCTGGCACACTGCAGCGCTCTTATTGGGGCTGCTGCGCAGCCCAACGCGGGGCAAGCCCGCTCGCCACAGGTTACTGTTTGCCCGTTCTATCTCTTAACTGATCGGCATTACCCTTGCGGTGGTTTTTTTGTGCCTCCCGTAGCCCCCTTCCACCCTTGCCCTTCTTCGCGGCCGAGGAGATGTCCATGGAAACTACCTGGCTGGCCCAGGCCAAACGCTTGCAAGCCTTGGCCTCCACGGGGCTGCACTTTTGCACCGATGATTTCGAGCGCGAACGCCTGGAAGAAATCGCCGAGATTGCCCACAGCATGCTGGCGCAGCTGGGCAATGTGCCCCTGGAGCGCATCACCGGGCTGGTGTCGGATTTCGCCCAGCGCTATTCGACGCCGATGATCGACGTGCGTGGCGCGGTGATCGAGGGTGAGCGGATTCTGCTGGTGCGCGAGGCCACCGACGGTTGCTGGGCGCTGCCCGGTGGTTATGCCGATATCGGGTTGTCGGCGGCGGAAAACATCATCAAGGAAATTCGCGAGGAAGCCGGGCTGAGCGTTACTGCGCGGGCGCTGTATAGCGTCACCCACAAGGCCAAGGGGTTGTACCGGCCGGATGTGCGGGATTTCTACAAGTTGTATTTCCTGTGTGAACGGGTGGATCAACTGGCGCCGGTGGCCGGGTTCGAGACCACCGAGGTGGGCTTTTTCAGCCTGGACGAGCTACCGCCGCTGTCCCGTGGACGCACCATCGAAAGTGATCTGGAGGCGGCGTTCGCCTTTCATCGCGGCGAGACCACGCAGACGCTGTTCGACTGATCCAATTTGTATCACTGCTGCACCGCTTTCGTGCCCGACTGGGCACAGCGAACACTCCCGCCTGCGTTCCCCGCCTGTTTGGCTATAAATACTGTGCACGGTGCACAGCGGCGACCGTGCGCCTGTCACTGCCGGTGATTTGGCACGCCCGGTGCAACAGGCCTGCGTCACTCATTCAGGGAGCACGCACATGACGCAGCAAGAACCGGGCAACGATTACCCCTTAAGCGAAGTCCCCATGCATGCGCGCAAAGGCCTGGCGTCGACCGCCATGGTGCTGCTGGGCTTTACCTTTTTTACCGCGACCATGTTTGCCGGCGGCAAGCTCGGGGTGGCGTTCAGTTTCACCGAGATGCTCGGCGTGGTGGCCCTGGGTAACCTGCTGTTGGGTATCTACGCCGCAGGCCTGGGTTACATCGCGTTCAAGAGCGGGTTGAACTCGGTGTTGATGGGCCGCTTCTGCTTTGGCGAGGTGGGCAGCAAGCTCAGTGACTTGATCCTCGGGTTCACCCAGATCGGCTGGTACGCCTGGGGCACCGCCACGGCGGCCGTGGTGCTGGGCAAGTATTTCGAGCTGAGCCAGGGCAGCGTGCTGGCGTTGATGGTGCTGTTCGGCCTGGTGTTCTGCGCCACGGCCTACGTGGGTTATCGCGGGCTGGAGATCCTTTCCTACATCGCGGTGCCGGCCATGGGCCTGTTGCTGTTGCTGTCGATGTGGGTCGCCACGGTGAAAGTCGGCGGGCTGGATGGGCTGCTGGCGGTGGTGCCGACCGGCGAGCTGGATTTGTCCACCGCGATCACCCTGGTGTTCGGCACGTTCGTCAGCGGCGCCACCCAGGCCACCAACTGGACGCGGTTTTCCCGCTCGGCCAAGGTCGCGGTGCTGGCCAGCCTGATCGGGTTCTTTATCGGCAATGGTTTGATGGTGCTGATCGGCGCCTATGGCGCGATCGTCTACCAACAGCCCGACGTGGTCGAAGTGTTGCTGCTGCAAGGCTTCGCCATGGCGGCAATGGCCATGTTGCTGCTCAATATCTGGAGCACCCAGGACAACACCATCTACAACTTCGCCGTGGCCGGCTGCAACCTGCTGCGCACCAAGCGCCGCAAAACCGTGACCTTGGCGGGTGCGGTGATCGGCACCCTGCTGGCGTTGCTGGGTATGTACGACATGCTGGTGCCGTACCTGATCCTGCTGGGCACGGTGATTCCGCCGATTGGCGGGGTGATCATGGCGGACTTCTTCTACCGCTGGCGCGGCCACTACCCGCGCCTGGCGGATGCGCGCCTGCCAGCCTTCAACTGGGCCGGGCTGGTGGCGTACGCGGTGGGTACCGTGCTGGCGTTCAACTCGCCGTGGGTCGCGCCGTTGGTGGGCATCGCAGCCGCGTCGCTGACCTACGTCGCACTCACCGCCGTGCTGCGCGTGCCTTTGGCTGATGCCCGGGCATGAGCCTGACCATTGCGGAGGTACTGGCGTTGCCGGGGCTGGAATCCATGCGCCTGCGCGCCGGCGCTGCCGCCCTGGATAACGTCGTGCGTTGGCCTTATGTGGCGGAAAACAGCGGGATCGCCGAGTGGGTGCTGGGCGGTGAATTGGTGTTCGTCACCGGCATCAACCACCCACGGGATGAGGCCAACCTCCTGCAACTGCTGGACGAAGCCTGCCAGCGCCAAGTGGCCGGGTTGGTGATCCTGACGGGAGCGGCGTATATCCAGGCGATTCCCCAGCGCTTGCTCGACGCCGCCGAAGCCGCCGGCATGCCGCTGATCGAGCAGCCCTACTCGCTGAAAATGGTGCTGGTGACCCAGGCGATTGGTTCGGCGCTGATCCAGTCCGAGCAACTGGGACGCTCGCGGCACGACGTGCTGGAGCGCTTGCTGAGCGGGGATTATCAATCCCTGGATTTGCTGCTGCATCGGGCCGTGCAATTGAATATGCCAATGGCCGGGCATTGGCAGGTCGCCCAGCTGCAATTGGAAGGCAGTGAGCTGCTGTTTGCCCAGGGGGACGCGGCACAGGTGGAGGCACAGCTGGCGCGACAACACGACGGTATCAGTCGGCGCTTGCGTCAATTATCGGCGGTACTGCCGGTACTGGGGCGCGCCGGACAATGGACCCTGCTGCTGCCGGCACCGGATGCCGTCACGGCCTTGGCCAACCGCCAGCAACTGGCCAACTGGCTGAACCCGCTCAACCTGCGCCTGGCGCCGCTGAAATTGTTTATCGGCCTGAGCGCCGCTGCACACCCACCCGCGCGCCTGGCCCAGGCGCAGGACGAAGCACGCCAGGCATTGGTGGCGGCACGACGCTTCAGCGAGCGTGCCGGGCTATGCGTGTATGACGAACTGGGCGTGCTCAAGCTGCTCAGCGGTGTCCGTGATCGCGCCCTGCTCGACCAGTTCCTCAATGAACGCCTGGGCCCGCTGCTGCGTCACGACCTGCACCACGGCCCCAGCCTGATGCCGACCCTGGAAGCCTGGTTTCACGAGAATGGTAACCTTGTGGCTGCCGCCCAGCGCCTGGCCTTGCACCGCAATACCCTGACGCACCGTGTCCAGCGCATCGAAGCCCTGTGCGGTCTGACACTGGATAACGCTTATGACCGCCTGGACATCGGCATCGCCCTGATGATCTGGCGGCTGTCTGCCTGATTGTTTTTAGCCAAGAGGAACTTGCCCATGCACATCATCAACGCCCGCCTGCGCAACCGTGAAGGCCTGCATGATCTGCACCTGGAACACGGCCGGATCGCCAGCATCACCCCACACACAACAGCGCCGGCAGTGGGGCCCAATGACCTGGACGCAGCCGGCAACCTGGTGATACCGCCCTTCGTCGAACCGCACATTCACCTCGATGCCACCCTCACCGCCGGCGAACCACGCTGGAACATGAGCGGCACCCTGTTCGAAGGCATCGAGTGCTGGGGTGAACGCAAGGCCACCATCACCGAGGAAGACACCAGGTCCCGCGCCAAAAAAACCATCCAGGCCCTCGCCGCCCACGGCATCCAGCATGTACGCACCCATGTCGATGTCACCGACCCCGACCTCACGGCGCTCAAGGCCATGCTGCAAGTGCGCGAAGAAAGCTCGCACCTGATCGACCTGCAAATCGTCGCCTTTCCCCAGGAAGGCATCGAGTCGTACCGCAACGGCCGCGAACTGATGGAAGAAGCCATTCGCCTGGGCGCCGATGTGATCGGTGGCATCCCCCACTTCGAATACACCCGCGACCAAGGCGTGAGTTCGGTGAAGTTCCTGATGGACCTGGCCGAACGCACCGGCTGCCTGGTGGATGTGCACTGCGACGAAACCGACGACCCGCACTCACGCTTCCTCGAAGTACTCGCCGAAGAAGCCCGCAGCCGCGACATGGGCGCCCGCGTCACCGCCAGCCACACCACGGCCATGGGTTCCTACGACAATGCCTACTGCGCCAAACTGTTCCGCCTGCTGGGGCACTCCGGGATCAGCTTCGTCTCTTGTCCCACCGAAAGCATCCACCTGCAGGGTCGCTTCGACAGCTTCCCGAAACGCCGTGGTGTCACCCGGGTCAACGAGCTGCTGGAGGCCGGCATGAACGTATGCTTTGGCCAGGACTCCATCGTCGATCCCTGGTACCCGCTGGGCAACGGCAACATCCTGCGCGTACTGGAAGCCGGTTTGCACATCTGCCATATGCTCGGCTACCGCAACCTGCAAAGCGCCCTCGACCTGGTGACCGACAACAGCGCCAAGGCCATGGCCCTGGGTGACCGTTACGGCCTTGAAGCCGGGCGCCCGGCCAACCTGCTGATCCTCTCGGCCGACAGCGACTACGAGGTGATTCGCAGCCAAGGGCTGCCGCTGTATTCGATTCGCCACGGCAAGGTGTTGATGAAGCGCCAGCCCGCGCAGGTGGAGTTTGTCTAAGCACCCAGTCAGACGATTGAGTCGAGATCCAGCGGCTGTGCCCTCCCCAGCTCACTCTGCGCAGCGGGAGGGATGCTCGCGACCTGAGGCAACGCCTGGTTTTCACGATGGCGGAACCAGCGCTTGAGACTGGGTTGCAGGTTGGAGCAGTGGCTATGGCTGCCGTAGACATCACGCGCTTCAAGGCGACGCCAGCGCAGGGTTTGCAGGCGTTCGCGACTGGTGTACAGACGGTCGATCTCAGCGTTCAGCGGCTCATGGTATTCATAGGCACGGTCGTTGGCCGGGCGCTGTCGAGTCAGTTCACGCCGCTTGTCTTGCAGTTGCTTGCCCATGGTCGCAAGGGCGTGGTCGAGCAGTTCAAACTCCCGTTGGGTCACCAGAGGACCGTTGCTATCCACAGCCTGTTGCCAGCGACGCAACGTCGCCCAGGCGGCCGGGATGTAGCTGGCGGTCATGAAATGCTGCTTGTATTGCACCAACTGTTTGATCAGGCCTTCGCGATCGGGCATGTCACCGCGCGTTTGCCATGCCCGGTTGCGGCCGGCTTCTTCAATGGACTCGCAGCCCGGCTTCCACAGCACGGACGAATGCGTACCGTCCGGGAGCACGATCGGCATGAAGTGCTGTTGATCGCCGTGGTGTTGGTAGGGGTTGCCGCCAATACGCACCAGGCCGGCGGCGAACAACAGGCCCCCGGCCATGGGGGCGCTGAATAGCGTGACGGCACCGGGGATCCAGAGTTTGGCGGTGGTGTTCATCCAAGGCGCCGGGACGCTGGGGACCGGGTCGTTGTGGTTGACGATGCGGTGGTGCACCAACGCGGAAGCGCCGGCAGTGAACTCGGCATCGGCGGCGCGGGGGGCGCCGTAGGTGTAGAGGAGGATGTTGTAGTTACGCTCAGGAATACGACGTAACGCTTCTGCCAGTAACAACGCAATTGCGCCGCCCAAGCTATGACCGCAAATGACTATTCGTTGATCTATGTGAAATTGACTGAGGTAACGCAGTACGAAGTCACGCACAGCCCGGTAAGCCTGATAGAAACCTTCGTGTGCCTTGCCGACCCCGTCGGCGAATGCAACCTGATGGGCGTTTGCATCCCGTAGTGCGTCGGCCGTGCTGAACGTTCCGCGCACTGAAATCAGGATCACCTCATCGTGATGGGTGATGAACGCCTGGGTGTCAGTGCCGTCTTTTTCGTCATCAAAGAAGTGCAAGCTTGCGGGATGTTCCTGTTTCTCGCCCAACTCCGGGCGATTTTGCAGGTACAACTCAGGGTCGAAGGGCAGGATTTCGAAGCGCCTGGAATAAGGGACATCTTCATAAAGAGGGAAAAATCGCCGGGTTTGCTCGGGATCAACTCGCCAGGCTTCACGGTATCCAGACAGTTGCTTGCCAAACAGATTCCCAACGCTGGGGTCCAGCGGGAAATGGACTTTATCAACGGGTTTCTTTGAGGGTTCCTGCCCAAAATCGCAGTAACTCAACGCTGCAAACAAAGCCAACTGATACAGGTTCAAAGCACAGAACTCATCTTCAGTGGAGAGCATCGGGCGCAAGGCTCGCAGCGGTCGGACTTCGAGAACGGTATGCTGGCTGGGGAACAGCACGATACCCGATAAGGTTGGCTGGGGCGGGCCAAAGCCCAGGTCGGACATCATTTTTAGTGCGTGGCGCTGGGGGCGGTGGGGTGTTTTTTCCACAGGGGGAAGATGGGCGATATGGCGAACCAAGTCGCTCACTTCAACTTGGTAAAACCGATCTGAGCTCTGTCGTGAAGGATTAGTCTCCGTTCGCCGACCAGTAGTATTTGTAAAGCGCGTTTTTTCAGCACGAATCTGAAGTTCTGAGATAGGCAATTGGTAAGTCCGGCGAGTCCTCAGTTCCCGGTACGGTTCTTCTTTTCCAGTGTATTGATCATCCAACATAAGAACTGCCGGACCACAATAAAGACCTTGTAGTTTGGCAAACCCGTCTCCATCTAATCGTCCCTCATACCGAACTCCTGCGCTGTCATAGATCGTAAATGGAAGGCCGCCGTATGGCTTTCCACAACCTGTTTCATCCACCAAGCAAAAGCTCACCCAAACGCCTCTCAATGAGCACGCGGGCATCTTGTCACTGAAAAAAGGTTGCTTCCATGCGTCCTGAGCCATGATTTCACTCCTTATTACTGCACGTTGGATAGACATCACATATGCGCCCATCCGGCATTTTCACGGGCTTGAAGTCCGTAGTATTACCGTCACAATAGGCGAACACGTCCTCGAAACTTTCACCTTTACAACGTTTCCACCCGCCCGGAAAAGCTATCCACCTATCACCGAAAGCAGGTTGCTCCTTGTCAGTTAATACGAGTACCAACCTGAGTTTTTTCCCCGGTAGCTGATCTCGTCGTGCAATTCCACCTGCTAGCGTTTTTTGCAGCTGACCCGCAGCATCCAAAGAATTGCATTTAAGTATTTTTATAATTGTCTGCTGTGGCCCTGCAGTCCGGAACAACCATTGACATTGCCCAAGCAACTGCTGAATTCCCGTGACTGGCATCTCTGGCACATCAGTGTCAAAACGATCCCTAATGGAAATCCCCCCTATATCCCCCCCAACGTCCGAATCCCGCTTGCCCCACTTCGCATAAAGATCAAAATCCACACTTCGCAGCACCAACGGACACCCCTGTACCGTCTCACTCAGAGGCAACTCATAACTCGCACGACTCGCCACCGGCTTGTACTCGGTAAAAAAGACCTTCCGCTCCGGCCTCTTGCCTCGGCGCCTTGGCAAGGTGCAGGTCTCACCCGTTGCAGGCCCATAGTTGGCGGCCGTTTTAAGTTTAAATTCCGCTGGTAAATCCACCTCCAATGTAAAGTGATCTACCGGTTTCATCGCACACCCCGAAAGTCCCGCCATCGCCAGTGCAAGCAGCACGCCCCATACACGCTTACTCATCCTTGTTCTCCAACATGAGCCACTGCTGCTTAACTCGTTCAAAGTGATCCTGCGGTGTTTCTCCAACCGTCGGCTGCCAACGAATCCCACTGCTGCGAGTGGCCTCTTCCAACCGTCGCACGACCAGAAACTCCAACTGTTCCGGCTGGCTCCATCGCCAACTGCGAGCCTGTTCCAACACTTGGGTCAGCCAGACCCTGGGGTCTTGGAACTCAACCAATGCCGCCAGATCTTCACTATGTTCAGCCAGCAGATAACGCAGGATATTGGCGTGCAGGATGGCGCTGGCATTCGGGTTGGGCGTGTTCAGCCAGGGGGCTGGCTCGGGCACCGGATAGTCACCGGGGGCAGGGTTGTCGCCACAGTGCCAACTGCCTTCATGCCAGTAGCACACACTGATCAGTGGGCCGAGGAATGCTGGCCAGTGTTCAAGGCCCAGATGGTTCAGTGCGCGCGCCAACGTACGATTGTCGTGAAGGCGGTACAGCGTCCGGTTATTCTCCGGTCCGACCAGCAGCCGGTCGCGCCAATGCCGGGACATGTCCGTCAGGTCCGCGTCTGGCAAGCTGCCCAGCCAGCCCCAATTCATCTCTGGTTCTTGCAGAAGATCGAGCAACGCGGGCTCCCCTACCTGATCCAGCAACAGGATCACGGGGCCAGCCATGGCCATTTCCGCCAGTGGGGTTTGTGCGTAGAGGCGGCAGTACGCTGGAAAACCGCGTGCCGCCAACATTGGCTGGCACGCTGCGTGATTTCCCTCAAGCATCAGGCACAGCCTGTGCCCCGCCTGTTGCTGTTGGCTCATCCATCGGCTTGGAAGGTTTTCCATCAGGCCGCCCTCCCGCCGACAGTGCAGAGGCCTTCGCGGCAGTCCTCGCATAGCGGGCAGAAGTCCGCATCCAGTTGCCTGGCCAAGTGCATGATGGCGCCCTGTGTGGCGGAGATTTTCGGGCTCTGCGCAACCAACAGGGCGTTCGCCGACCTGGTCGCGGACGGGGTTCCACCGAGGGTGATGGGCCGACTGCTGAAAATGCCGCCTGCCTGGATCACCAGGTGCTCTCCGCCGGCCTTGAAACTCAGTTGTACGCCCGCGTCGATAACCAGGCTGGCGCCGGCCTTGAGATGCACCTGTTGCCCGGCTTCAATCATCAGGGTTTGCCCGACATAGGTCCGGCTGTCGCCCTGCACGTCCAGATGATCGCTGGCGTTGAGTGCAACCTTGCGGTCACCGGTGACGTGACGATGCTCCTCGCTTTCCAGGTGCGCCGTACTTAACCCTCGAATGATTTCACGCCGCTCACCGGCCACTTCCAGGCGACTGTCATGCCCCACCTGCTGCTCCAGGTCCCGCTGGGCACGAAGGTAGATGAGCTCCTTGCCACGGCGGTCTTCCAGGTGCAATTCGTTGCCGCCGCCTCCGCCCGGGGTGCTGCGACTGCGCAAGACGCTGCGGGTCTTGTGTTGCGGCAAGGAATAGGTCGGCATGTGCAACGCATTGGCCAGGCAACCGTTGATCAGCGGCTGGTCCGGGTCGCCCTCCAGGAACGTCACCAGCACTTCCATGCCCACCCGCGGGATCATCGTTGCGCCAAACCCGTCTCCGGCCCAACCCGATGCCACCCGCACCCAACAACTGCTTGTGTCATCGCTCTTGTCCAGTCGGTCCCAGTGAAACCGTACTTTCACCCGGCCGTATGCATCGCAATGCACCTCCTCGCCGGCAGGCCCGGTCACCGTGGCGGTCTGGGTGCCGTGGATGGTCGGCTTGGGGTACTTGAGAGGGGGTCGATACGGCGCACTCCAGGGTGTCGCGGTGAAACGGTTGCGATACCCCTGGAATGCATCCACCTCCTCACCAGTCGCATCCTCCAGCACCTGCGGTTGATAACCCTCGTGACGGATCGAAGTGATCAACCATAAATCATTGCAGGCCGGATCCGGATGGTCGTGCAGCTCAAGGAAGTGCCCACTGCGCAGCACCGCTTGGTCGCTCTTGCCCAATGCACGATATCGGCCGATCTGAAGGCGCTCCAACCCCCTGCGCGCCAGGCGAGCCCCCCGTGCATGGCCGGTAAACCCAGCCGGGTAGCGGTAGTCCTCAAGGGGTTGCGCTGAGGCAGAACCCGCGCTGTCTTGCAGGCATAAGGACGGATGCTCGAAGTCATGATCACGACGCACCGTTCGCTGGCTGCGGGTCGCCAGGCGTACGTCGAAACGCTGGATAACCCGTGTCTCGGCCAGCGGGCCGCCGGCAGCTGAATAACGCTGCGCAGGCAGGCGCTGAAATACGGTCTGGTCGTCGCCAAACACCAGCACATGCTGGTGCTCGCTGTGACGGAAGTGGTAGTGAATGCCCTCCTCTTCACACAGCCGCTGGATGAAATGCAGGTCGGTTTCCGCGTATTGCACGCAGAACGTCCGCGGCGGGTAGACCACCGGCCCCAACTCAAAGGCGTAGCGGTCGGCCAGGATGCCGTGGTGTTCGAGGACTGCCGCGATGATCTGCGGAACACTGCGCTGCTGGAAAATCCGCTGGTCGCGTCGATGGGCAAGGTAGGCGAGACTCGGCGCCAATGTCAGGTGATAGCGGGTGAGCCGCCGCCCGGGGTCGTCGCGGCCAATCGCGTAAACCTGCCCGTGCAGGCCTTCATTCGCATCGCCAAAAACCAGGTAGGCAGGCTGGTGGAGCAGTGACTCCAGGTCCAGCGAAGGGTTTTCGCTGACCACCTGCACCTGGATGAAAAACGGCTGATCAAGCACCTCCTGACCGTTGAACGCCAGTACTTGAAAGTCAGTCTTTATGCCTGGAAGGATTAATTTGAAACGTGACGAAACAAACGCGTTAACCATCCGTTGTTACCCGCCAATATCGATAGTTATTACCGGACTGAGATACCTCCCCCGCCAAACATGAAATAAGTTGCCGAGGAAAAGCGCCTGAACGCCTTGAAGCTTAGCGTTTCCAGGAAAAAATCGGCCCCGAAAAAATAAAAAAGAAGTTTCGTACGACTGAGATTGAAGTGTCTTTTACAAAATAATAAATCGAGTCAATGAGCCACTTCTTAAACATAAGAAATGCCCTACACCAACTTTTGTCTGATCAATTAATCAATAGCGAAACAGCTGACACCCACTCAGGGCGTCAACTGCTCAAAAGACTTCATGCCCGAGGCAGTGCAGTCCCGAACAGACTGACGCTCAGCAGCGTATCGACCTGGGTATGCAAACGTACCGGCGCAGTGCCACCCGGCATCACCACCGCGACTTCACCCCCCTCAACCCAACCCGCTCGCCACGCCGCACAGGCGACGGCACTGGCGCTGGTGCCGGAGGACGCCGTGGGGCCCTCTCCCCGCTCGAACACCCGGGCAACCACCCGGTTGCCGGATTGCCTGGCGACCCATTGCAAATTGACGCCGGCCAAGCATGGCTCGCCGCTTCCTGCCGGGGGGGCGAAGGCAATTGCCTGCAACGGTTCGAACAGCGCTGGCTGTTGCATCTGCAGATTGTCCGGCAAGGCTGACAGGTGTTCGACCAGGGTCACACAATGAGGATTGCCCACACGCACAAACTGACTGTGCGCCCACTGTGGGTTGATCGCCGCCAACGCCTTCACATGGCTCAGTTCAATGTCGCCTTGGAACACCTGCTCAACCCCCTGCGCCCCCACGGCCGACGGCCCGAACCCGGGCAAACCCAATGCCAGCCAGAATCCAGAGCGGTGCCCATAGACAGCAGGCTCGACCCGAGTCACCAACGGCGACACCCCGTCAGGCTGGTCATGATGCACGCGCAAATCACAGGCCTCGGTCATCAAGCCCTGGTCAGTAAGCGCCTGGGCAAAAATCGTCAACCCATTGCCACTGCGCTCGGCCAGGGAGCCGTCGGTGTTCACGATCAACAGGTCAAACGGCGGCTCGGCCTGGAACGGGCCCACCAGCAAGCCATCGCAGCGGTGAGCCTTGGCATCGACCGGGCGCGGTATCGAACCCCACTCGCATTCGGAGCTTATGGCTGATGCAGCCCAACCCTCGCGAGTCCTCGCGGCCTGTGCGGCGTTATTGGGCACCTCGATACCCTGCTTTCGTAAAAACGCCGGGCTGGCGACCCCGTAAATGTTGCCACGTGCGTCATAGAACTGGGTCATGGCGCCACTTGCCTTGCAATCTTCATCGGTGCGTCCGCTCGGTTGCCTACAGGGTTGGACCAGCAGCGTATTACACAATGCAGGGTATGTGGGAGGCGGCCTGGAAGGTGGTAATCCACCGTGCAAAACCCGGGGGTTCACCAGTTCCCACAGGGATTACACACCTTCCAGAACGCCTTCTGCAAAGACACTTCGTGTGTGGTTGCCAACGCCCATGGCGTTCCCGAATTGCAAAAAGAAATCATCGCCGCTGATCTCGGGGGGAACCCGGCTCGCCCCCAAGGGCCTGATGTGCAAGGATATCGCGCCGGACATCGTTCGCTGAACGCAAAACCAAGGATTTTTTCATGACTGCCATCCCCACCTCAGCACCCGTGGTTCCCGGGCGGCTGGAACAAATGTCGACCCGTATCGCATTTTTCATCGCCGGCTTCGGCATTGCTGCCTGGGCGCCGTTGGTGCCATACGCCAAAGCACGCGCCGAACTGAGTGAAGGCACCCTGGGCCTGCTGCTGTTGTGCCTGGGGGTGGGGTCTATCATCGCCATGCCGGCCGCCGGTGCGCTGGCGTCTCGTTATGGCTGCCGACGTGTGCTGAGCGCCGGCACGATCATGATCTGCCTGGCCTTGCCCATGCTGGCCACGGTCAGCTCGATTCCGTTACTGATCGCCGGATTGTTCCTGTTTGGCGCGGGCCTTGGCACGGTGGACTCCACGGTGAACCTGCAAGCGGTGATTGTTGAGCGCGCCAGTGGCAAAACCATGATGTCGGGCTTCCACGGCTTGTTCAGCCTGGGAGGGATCGTCGGCGCGGCCGGGGTTGCCGGGCTGCTGGGGTTGGGTCTGTCACCTCTGCAGGCGACCCTGGTGGTGATCGTCATCATGGCGCTGGCGCTGCTCAAGGCCGGGCCCCATTTGTTGCCCTACGGCAGTGAAAGTTCGGGTCCGGCATTTGCGATCCCCCACGGCGTAGTACTGTTCATCGGCTGTCTGTGCTTTATCGTGTTTTTGGCAGAAGGCGCCGTACTGGATTGGAGCGCCGTGTTCCTCAGTGCCGAACGCGGTCTGGACGAGGCCTACGCCGGCCTGGGTTACGCAGCCTTCGCCCTGACCATGACTGCCGGGCGCCTGACCGGCGATGCCATCGTGCGGCGCCTGGGCGCAACCCGCGTGATCGTGATCGGTGGTGCACTGGCCACTGCTGGCATGTTGCTGGCAACGTTATTGCCAGCCTGGGAAACCGCATTGCTGGGGTATGCGCTGGTAGGTGCCGGTTGCTCGAATATCGTGCCGGTGCTGTACACCGCCGTCGGCAAGCAAACGGTGATGCCGGAACATATTGCCGTGCCTGCCATCACGACCTTGGGGTATGCCGGGATTCTTGCCGGCCCCGCAGTGATCGGCTTCATTGCCCATGGCAGCAGCCTGAGCAGTGCCTTTGTGCTGATCGCAGTACTGCTCGCCGGTGTATCCCTGAGCGGCAAGGTCCTCAAGGTATGACCCCCGCACATCAGCGCGCTTTGCGGGCCTTGTCCTGTTCCAGCCAACGCTCGAGGCTTTTGTTACTGAGCCAGCCGTCCTTTTGCGGTGGACCAAACAATCGTGTGCCGTTCGCACGTACCAGCGAAGGCAGCAGACCTGGCCGCTCAAGAATGTTCTTCGCCGTGTAGACACAGAGCTCGCTGTACCTGGGCCGGGGCATGCCGGAGGAAGGATCCAGCACAGGCGCACCCTCTTGATCAACGGCATGCGGGTCCTGCATGACGGCCTTGAGCGTGGCGATTTCAACGTACTGGTGTTGTTCAAAGAAGAACGTCCGATCCTGCGATTTATCCCTCAATTGTTCGAACTGGCCCTGCAGGGCCAGCACCACCTGGGTATTGCCCTGGGCATGGAACGGGTCCTGGCTGAACACACTTGGCGAGCTGTTCCCCTGTAGCGTTTGGGCGGCCGCCCTGAGACTGTCCCGGGTGATATCGCCGTCGCGGCTCAAAATTGCATCGCTCAACCGCGGGCGCTTGAGAATCTCGCTGACCACTTGAATCGTCCGGTCCAACTCCTCGCTTTTCCCCATACGTTCGTCTGCAACACGCTGCAATGACGAGCAGGTCAAACGCCCGTCGTTCAGGAAGGGGTACAGCCTGCCAAAATCCTTTTCCAGGGCCAACGCCAGTTGGCTGTCGGTGGACGTTACGCCGGGCTGGGCGAGGTTCGCGCGCGTAGCAGCGGGCAGGTTCTGCAGCGCTCGCTGGCGCAGCACCGACGTTGTCCCGCGCAGCACCAGAGGCACCCGCGACACGCCGTCGGGGCGCGCAGGAACAGCCCCCTGCCAGGTTCCAGAGGGCGTGAGCGGCGCTGGCACTGTAGACCGTAAAGCCGGCTCGTCCAGTGCCAAGGGCAGACCATGAGGGGGTACACCCTCGATCGTCATGGGTTTTCTCCAACGCGTTTCCGATACATACCTGCCCGGTGATCACCACCCCCAGACGGAATCAGCGAATGGATTCCACCGGCAAGTACCCCATGTGTGGTTGGACAAACACAACAGTTCCGGACAACCGATGAATACCAATGACAGCATGTAAACAACGACCAGAAGGTACGGAGATTCCCACCCTTACCGACGCAACCAGGTCGTCAGGCTATTGATCAGCCTGGAATATCTGGGGGCCTTGGCGTCATCACTCGCGACCTGCCCGGTCGCGAGCATGCCCCGGGAAAAGTCTTCCTCGACCGGCGCCTGGAATTTGCGCTGACCGGCAAAAGCCCTCATGCGCCTGGCTTCGACAGCATGCACATCGGCCGGGGCCGGGGGCTCGTGCGCAACGATGTCACCCGTGGGTACAGTCGGATCGCCATCATCCGTATTGCGAAAGAGCTCATGACAGCTGGGCTGGGGCGGGTGAAACGAGCTTGACGTCATTTGCTAGCCCTCCACACGGAATCTGAAAGCCGACCGGTTTGATCAAGGCCGGTGCCTATGAACTATGTGGTCAGTCGGCGTAAACAGTTCCTGACAAAATTGAGCCAGGCACGTCATTCAATGGCGGCGCCTGGCGGGCGGTCAGCGGGAAAGCTGATAAAGCGCTTGCCAACTGATCCGGCCGTCATCATCACGACCGGCGAGATTGTCCATTTTCCTCAACACGTCACTGCGCTTGAGCATTTCCTGGGACAGTTGGATCAGATGATCCATGGGCGAATCGCCTGTCTGCTCCTGGGCCGCCAGGCTCCTCAGGTGGTTGAAGCTCAGCTCCCGCTCCCAGGGATTACGTTTCAACTCGCCGAAATGCTCAAGCATTTCACCGGCCATTTCCTTGTCGGTCTTGTACTTGAAGTAGTTTTCCCCCTTGACCACGATGTTCACATTTTGCCGGTCGATCAGGCCATCCAGTGCACCGGTAGAAGAGTGCCGGTCCAGGGCGCCCAACACTTCCGGACGTCGTAGCAATTCGTTGGCCAGGCGAATGTTCGCGTTCGTGACCGGATTGGGAGACCAGGTTTTTTTCGCCATCCCATAGATACTGTCAACGCTGACATACCCAGGGTTGCTGCGGTCCCTGAAGGCATTGAAATTGTCACGTAACTGTTGCGCCAACTCGTCATTGCTTTTCAGCGAGTACGTCGGATCAGGCCAGCCCGGCGCGGGTGGATACGGTTTACCCACGCTAGGATAGGGGCGTGGTGGCGGATTGCTGCAGCCAGGACTCGGCCTCGGCGGCGGACTGCAGCAGCCAGGATTCGGCCTCGGCGGCGGATTGCAGCAGCCAGGACCTGGTTGTGGGCGATTCCAGCCAAACCAAGGGCCCATCCAGTGTCTGACCGTATTCATCAGGCCCTGCGCAGCCGGCACGCTGGAGTGACGCATCACGTTGTCAGCAGCACTCTGACGGGGGGCCTGCGAAGAGGGCGCGCCGAACACGGGCCCCCTCTGGTTTTCCCGAGGCAGGAAGCTGACGTTTGCAGCCGTTTGGCCGTTGGAGGCAGTCGCTGGCCGAGGGGCTTTGACCTCAGGCCTGGAAGTGGCCTGCAAAAGGTCAGAGGTTGATGAGGTAGAGGCCTGTGTATCGGACACCAATACCGACATAGTTTTCTCCATTACAGTGGGCGCGATCTTCAGCTTGCCGCTCCAACGCAACGTCGAAGCCCTTTAGCTTTCCCATGTGTGGCAATTCTGTCGGAAACGGTTCCTGAACCAGCCGCAATATGCGCTGCGAGGATGTAAGAAACAGGACAAACGATCGCAGCCTCTTGCAAGACTGCGACTTTTCCAAGCCGATAAAGGTCAGAACCCGACGCTGGCCTGTACAAAAAACGTACGCGGCTCGCCCAGGTACAGCCCGGCATTGTTGTCGCTGGAGCGGGTGTAGTGCTGCTGGTCAAAGACGTTTTTCACCCCCACCCCCAGCTTCAGGTTCGACAGTTGTTCGCCAAAGTCGTAGCCACTGCGCACGTTGACCGAGACATAGCCCGGGATATCACCGTACTGCCCATCGGCGGTGCCCTGGGTAATGTAGGTGCTGGTGGTACCCGGTGCACGCTGTCCGGACTGGGCGTACACATCCAGGTTGTGGGTCCAGTGGTTGACGTCGTAGCGCAGGCCCAGGGTTGCCACTTCCCGGGAATACAGTGGCAGGTCGCGCCCTTTGAACGGTACGTCACCTTCGGCGGTAGCCTTGGTGTAGGTGAAGCCGGCGTTGGCGGTCAGGCCGTCCAGGCGAGGGTCCAGGTTCGACAAGTCATAGTGGGCCGACGCTTCGATGCCGGTGTGCTTGGTGGCGCCAAGGTTGGTCCAGCCCACGGCATTGCTGACGTATTGCAGCTCATCCGAGAAGTCGATGTAGAAATACGTGAGTTCCCCGCCCCACACACTGTCGTTGTAGCGCGTACCGACCTCATAGGTCCTGGCTTTTTCCGGGTTCAGGCCGCTGGCGGTCTGGTCGCCGCTGCCGCCTTGTCCGAGTTGGAAGTACTGCAGGCTGCCGAAGGAGGTTTCGTAGTTGGCGAACAATTTCCACGCATCGGAAAGGTGGTACATCACGCTCAGTGCCGGCAGCGGTTCCCGGCTATGGACCTCGCGGCGTTTTTCCTGGGTGCGGGGCCCCGTAAGGGGGATGACCGGACGGTCGTGCCATTCGGTGCGGATGTCTTCAAAACGGATGCCCGGGGTGACGGTCCACTTGCCGATATCGATCTTGTTGTCCACATAGAAGGCGTTGGCCTCGGTGCCACCGGTGCGATCCTGGTAGACGTGACCATCGCTGCGGCCACCCGGCGTCGGCACGTTGTTGATCAGGTTCAGGCTGGTGGCCTGCTCGTGCATGCCTTCCTTGAGGTAGCGGTAACCGACGCTGACTTCCTGGGTGCTGGGGCCCACGTCGAATACATGGGACACCCGCGGCTCGATGCCGAAGGTGTAGTAGGTGCGCGGGTAGGACCCGAGGGTCGCGAGGTCGCGGTTAGCGATGTTACTGCCGCGGAAACTGTCGGAATAATAAGTCAGCACTTCGGCCTGGGTCCGGTCGTCGATCTGCCGGATGTACTTGAAGGACACGTCTTTGCGACGCCCGCTGAAATTGTCCCAATCGCGCACCGACTGGTACGGGTTGGCATCGAACTGTTTCTGGGTCAGCCCGCCGGGCATGTCGGCGCTGGCGTCGTAATAGTGGAAGTTCAGCGAGAAGTCGTCCTGGTCGGTCGGCGCCCAGTGGGTCTTGAAGATCACGTCGTCGATGTCGTTGCCGTTGTTGCTGTTGCGGTAGCCGTTGCCATTCACTCCGGAGTACAACAGCGCAGCGCCGATGCCGTTTTCGGCAGTGCCGCCGATAAAAGCGCTCTCGATGTGCTTCCAGCCACCATGGGCTGAAGTTTGCAGGGTGGTGCCGACTTCACCGGAGAATTTCTCGGGGATCGCGCGGGTCACGAAGTTGATCACGCCACCGACGTTCTGTGGCCCATAACGCACGGAACCGGCGCCGCGTACCACGTCGATGCTGTCCAGGTTGCTGGCGGTAATCGGCGCCATCGACAGTTGTGGCTGGCCATAGGGCGCGAATGCCGCCGGCACCCCGTCGATCAGCACGGTGGAGCGTGGTGACAGACGTGATGTCAGCCCGCGTACGCCGACATTGAGGGAAATATCGCTGCCACCTGTGCCGTTGGATTCCTGCACCTGGACCCCAGGCATACGACGCAGCACATCACCGACATTCATCGCGCCCTGCTCCACCATGGCTTCGCGACGAATCACCGTACGCGCGCCCGGGTGGTTCTGCACCACTTCGGTATTGGCATCCCCAAGCCAGTCGCCGACCACCCTGATGTCGGTGGCACCCAGTTCCAGGGGCGAACCGGCGTCACCGGCGCCGCTGCCGAGCGGGCGCAGGGTCACGGAACCGGCGTCGATCTGATAGTCCAGGCCACTGCCTTGCAGCAATTGGCGCAGGGCCTGTTCCGCCGACAGGTTGCCATCTACTGCGGGGGCCTGCTTGCCGGCGACCAGGTCGGGGCTGAAAAACACTTGCAGGGACGTCTGCTGCCCCAGTTGGCTCAGCGCGCTCCCCAGGGGTTGGGCCTGGATATGGATAGCGTCGCCAGCATAGGCTGCCGGCACTGCGGCACTGACAGCGAGCGCAAGGGCAAGCGGCGCCCAGCGGGAGATTTTATTGTTGTGAACGGCACAGTTTTTCACGTCGACCCCAGTCCTGTAATCGCAAGAGTATGCGGCTGTTAATGCAAACCAGTTGCAGCTGCAGGAGAAGACGAAGAACTCGGAAAAAACCTGAATCTCAGCGCGAAATAATTTCCTGGCTGCCATCCGGCAGGGTTCGCAGGGCCACGGGCAGGATATGGGGCAAAGCCTTGAGCAAGGCATCGGTATCATTGGCCTTGAACACACTGGTCAGTCGCAGGTTGCCAACGGCGGGTGTGCTGACGCGCAACGGGCGCTCGCGATAACGCGACACCTCACGGGCGACTTCACCCAGGGAGGCGTTGTTGAACACCAGTTTGCCGCTGCGCCAGGCCGTCAGTTCCTCGGTATTCACTGCGTAGGACGCTGCCACCAGGCCTTGGTCATTGATATGGGTCCCCAGCCCCGCCGTCAGCGTCACCCCCTCGTTCGGCGAGCGCCCCTGCACCTTCACCGTACCGGCCTCGACCACCACACGGGTCTGGTCATCATCGCGACGCACATCAAAGCGCGTTCCGGTGACCGTCACCTGCCCTGCACCGGCGGCGACCACAAAGGGACGGCGGGTGTCATGCTCGACACTGAACATGGCCTCGCCCTGCTTGAGTTCAACACTGCGGCGGCCTTTTTCGTAGTGCACCGAGACAACACTGCGGCTGTTCAAATCCATCGTCGAGCCGTCGGGCAATGCCACCTGGCGATGCTCACCCAGGCGCGTGCTGAAATCGGCCCGGTAGGGCTTCGGATGATCAAGGCCGCTGAACAAGCCGAGCCCCAAGGCCACGGCGACCACACTGGCCGCGACGGCGTAACGCAACACGCCGCGACGTTTTGGACGCTCGGCCGACGCCTCGCCCAACGCCTGCAAGCGGGCCTTGGGCACCAGGTCGGCGGCGCTCCACAGGCCTTGCAGCACATCGAATTCATATTGGTGTTCGGGCTTTTCACTGCGCCACGCATCGAAACGCTCGCGCTCGGTGGCGTCCAACCCAGCGTCTTGCAGGCGTACAAACCATTGCGCGGCTTCGTCGCGGGCACGGTTATCCATCATGGAAGGTCCTGTTTCAGAGCGAGCGTGTGTCATGGGGCCATCGCGTCCAGGCGCTCACGCAAATGCCGCAGGGTGCGGATCATATACTTTTCCACCATGTTCTTGGACAAGCCCAGGCGCTCGGCGATCTCCTGCTGGGTGAGGCCCTCGATCTTCTGCCAGATAAAGATCCTGCGGCAGTTGAGCGGCAACTCGGCCAATGCCCGCTCGATGGAGTCCGCCAGCTGGATCGCGTGCATGAAATGCTCCGGGTCACCGCCGTGGGGCTGGCTCTGATCAAAGGCTTCCAACGCCATGGCTTCCCGCCGGTCTTCGCGTCGGTAGGCATCCACGGCGATATTTCGCGCAGTTTGATGCAGATAAGCGCGCGGTTGCTCTACCTGGGAGGCGGTTGTCTCCAGCACTCTCACAAAGGTGTCATGGGCCAGGTCCTCGGCCTGCTGACGGTTTCTCAGGCGGCGTGTCCAGGTGCCGATCAACTCTTCGTAGTGCTCGAAAAAGCCTGTTCTGCGGGGCGGCTGAGGGATCATCGCGAGGGCACTGGGGAGGCGGGGCGTGAATAGTAATGTTTCCTATTAAGTGGAGCAATTGCTACCCGTCGACCGCGACATTGCCTGGCAACTAAAGCGCCTGTTTAAGGCGGCTCAATTTCTCCCGGCTGCCGCACACGCTCATCTGGCACCATTTGCGCAGCTTGTTCTTGGAAATATCCAGGAATAGCCAATCGCAGTCGGTGGCCGTGCAGCACTTCAAGGCACGAAGATCACCGGACACCAGCAATTGCGTGGCCTCGATCGCCAGGCGTCCGATCAACATTGCACTCAGTTCCTGGGCAGAGGTGCAGGTTTTCCACGCCCAGGCCGGCGTCCCGTCAACCGTGCGCAGCACTCGCCAGGCGGTGCCTTGCTGGAAATTCAGGTTGATCTGCTGCAAGGCGTCATCGGCCGCAGCCTGGCGCAAGGACAACGGGTAAAACACGGCATACAGGCATTCGCGGAACGCAATGATGGCGTCCAGATCCGGCTGGTAGGAAATAGGCGACTCAAACACCATGGCCTTGTATTCAGCGAACTCCTGGGCGGAGATCAACGAGGCGTGCAGCGCCCATTCAAAGAAAAACTGAAAACTGGTGAGCCGCTCTTCCATGACCTTGAGCGGCGACCCAGGACGGCGGCCGTTGGTGGTATTGATGAAGTCCAACACCTGGGCCCCGCCGATCAGACGGATGGATTTTGCAGTGCCGGTGAAATGCGTCATGCCTGCTCCTGAAAAAACGCGGTATGCCTGCGATGGCGCAGATTACCTTGTTTTCCGAAGGTGCAGGCACCGCCACCGCGGCGCCAAGACCAGCGGCTATGTGCGCTCGTCGTTACGGGCCATCCAATCGAGAATAGTCGCGACAGACTGTTCGACCGACAGCGCCTGGGTGTCCACGTGCACTTCCGGAAAGATCGGCACGTCGTAGTTCGAATCAATCCCGGTGAAATGTTGGATCAGCCCCAGGCGGGCTTTTTTATACAAGCCTTTAGGGTCACGTTGTTCCGCCGTTTCCAGCGGCGCATCCACATGCACCTCGACAAAATGCTCATTGCCGACAATGGCGCGCGCGTAGTGCCGGCTGGCCGCCGACGGTGAGATCAGCGCCACGATCACCACCAGCCCCGCGTCCAGCATCAAGCGCGCCACTTCGGCGACCCGCCGGATATTCTCATCGCGGTCGCTGTCGGTAAAACCCAGGTCGCGGCACAGGCCGTCGCGCACCGAGTCGCCGTCAATGATGCAGGTCAAGCGCCCCTGTGCCTGCAAGGCGCTGTCCAGCGCATCGGCAATCGTCGACTTGCCGGCCGCCGAGATGCCCGTCATCCAGATGACCAAGGGCTTCTGCCCCATACGCGAGCGTTCCGCGCCGAGATGGCTGAACGCAAACGCATGCAAATTCCGCTCTGGACGTTCCGCAAAATGACTCATGGCCGCTCACCCTCCGTCCCCGCCACAGGCGGTTTACCCAACAGGAACACCATCACGCATTGCACGAACAGCAACAGCGCAACCACCCAGTAGACGGTTGCGAACGAGCCGGTCAGGTCCTTGGAGAAACCGCCCAGGAAGTTGCCGCACACGCCCCCCAGGCCGATCAGCACATTGGCAATGCCGAATGCCTGGGTCAGTCGGCTGACTGGCACGATTTGTCCGATGTAGCTGGGGACAAGCCCGAAGATGGGGTAGAACGCCAGCGCAAACAAAAATGCCGCCAGGTAGAACAGCGGGAGGCTGTTGAAACTGAACACCAGGGTGGCGGCCAGCCCCGCACTCAGAAAGCACATGGCCAGCGACGCCCTGACGCCCACCTTGTCGGCGATCCACCCCACCAGAAAGCCCGAGGCCATGCCCACCGCACCGATGGTGGTCCAGACAAACCCGGCGTCCTGCACCGACACTCCCAACTCGTCCCGCAGGAACGGAGCCAGGTAAGTCTGGAATGGCAACAGCGCCATCCCGTTCAAAAACGCAATGGCCCAGGTCAGGTACAGCGAGCGACTCAACCAAGGTGCATGACTCTCGAACGCCGTCGAATGCTGCCCGGAAAAACCGGCGTCCTTGTCCGCCACCAGGTTGCGCAGCAGAAACCAGGCCACCACGCACAGGGCCACCGAGATCAGGCCCGCAGTGAGCCAGATCGAGCGCCAGCCGCCCTGCAGGGTAAGGAACGACACCAGCAAGCCATTGATGAACACGCCGTAGCTGGTGCCGCTGGAAATCAACCCCATGACTCGCGAGCGATTACCCGGGCTGAAGCCCTTGGTGACAATCTCCGCCAACGGGATGTATACCGAGGCCGAGCAGCCGCCGAGCAAAATCAACAGCGCCCCGGACAGCCAGATACTGTTGCTGACACTCAGCCCCAACAGCGCCAGGGAGGTCATCAGCGTCGACACCAGGCTGATTTTCCAGCCTTCGAAAAAACGGCTGATGTAACTGGTGACCGATGAAAACAGCAGGAAGCCGATCTGCGCACCGCCGGTGATCAGGCCCACCGTGGTGTAGTCGAAACCGATGTCACGGCGCATGTCCACCACCAGGTTGGCGAACAGGTAGACGCCAAACCCGTAGGTACTGGCCACGAACCCGGTCAACACCACCGCCAGCACGACGCTGTCCAACGGGCGCGCGCTACTGTGTACCAGTGTGCTCATCAGGTACTCCTTAAACGGCGCGTGCGGTGTGGATGACAAAATCACAATTCATCATGTCGTAGTCACGCTGGAAATCCCCGTAACTCTCATGGGCGCAAAATCCGGACTTGAGCACCTCCCCCTTCAACTCGCCCGGCAACAGCGGATAGACCTGCAACCGGTACTGCTCGGCGTTATCGAACGAGTAGATGAACTCACACACGTGCTCATCCACCTGCCCCAGGCCGACGGATGCCTGCGTGCCGCAGTAATAGTAATGACCGCTGGATTTGAACTTGCCTGCGCGAATGGCAAAGAAGTTACGTTGATCCACAATCAGCAAGCCACCCGGATTGAGCAATGCCCTGAATTTCTCCAGCACCGCCAACCGTTCATGGGCTGCAAACACATGGCACAGCGAACTGCCCAGGCACACCACGGCATCGAAGCGCCCCAGTTCGGCGGGATCGAGGGCCTGCCAATCCCGATAGTGCGATTCGATCGCCAACCCGCGTTGCCGAAAATTCTCCCGGGCCTTGGTCAACATCGTGCTGCTGCCGTCCGTGGCGACGACATCGAACCCCGCCTGCTTAAGCTGGACCGCATGAAAACCACTGCCCGTGGAGACGTCGATCACCGACTTCACGCCGTGCTGCTTCAGCAGGTTTTCAAAGAACCCGTTCTCCCCCGCCTTTCTTTTTTCCCAATCGATCAAGTCATCCCAGCGCTCGACGAATTTTTTCGAGTATTGCGTGGCGTAACTGGCGACTTCGCTGTGCTTGTGCCGCGACATTTGATTCATCACACACCTACCAGGTTGAATGTTTGAAAGACAGGTATTTGCTCGACAGCTCGCGGGCAAATTCGGCGGACTGTTCGATGGACATGGTTTTCTTCGAGTACCCCAGCATCGCCTGCATCACGGCCATGCATTGCGGGTTATAGGTGACCGAACCATCGCAATGAATTTCATCGATACCATCCTGGCTCTGGCAGATGGTATTGATGCGCACCGCTTCGTCCTGGGGGCAGTCGGCGCTGAACTGCACCTTGATCTGCCCCTCCTGCAGCCACACCGGATAGCCGCCCGGCAACCCCAGCGGGCCGGGCGCGTGCACCAGCACCGGCGTGGGCGAAAACAACCCCTCGATCACGGTGACGGCCGAGCACGCCGTGAGGAACTGCCCATCGATACCGCCCAGGCGGCGGAACTCGGATTTAACCGTGGAAAAAATCGCTTCGGCCGGCAGGTGGGCCGCAGCCGGGCGGTCGCGCACCTCATACAACAAGCGGTAACTGGCACGCGGGGGCAAGCCGCCGCGCGGCACGTAGTGGCTGAAATAGTGCTGGGCATACAGGCACACCTGCACATCGGCGGGCGCACACTCCAGCAGCCGCGCGATGGAAAATCGCAGCGCCGGGACCAGGTTGGCGACATTGCCCACGCCAATATCCGGCGCCAGCCCGACCCTGGCCAGGATCGGGTTGACCGCATCGGGAAAGGCCGCGTTGACCGTCCTGGCCGCGATACCGGAGGCTTTTACCGCCTGCATCAAGTGATGCATCAGCGTCAGGTGCATGGGCAGCCAAGGTCCGAACTGCGCCTGGTCGAGCTGCTCGAAGGAGAGCCGGGGCAACCCCGTGATCACCCGCCACGATTGCAACGACGCACAGTTCACCACCATGTCCGGGGCCTCTTCATGCAGCACCCGCGTCACCCGCTCGATATCGGTGAGGTCGGCGATCACCGGCTTGATCGCGATGCAGTGCCCCAACTGCGCACACGACAGGGCCACCAGGTTGCACAGCCGCACGGTCGCGTCTTCATTGCGCCCCAACACCACGAATTCAAAGGCATTTTTCGGCCCGAGAATCTTCAGGATCTGCAGGCACAGGTTGCCCGCGCCCACCAGCAGCAGTTTCTTCTTGGTGGCTGACGGGCTCATCGTGGGTAGGCTCCGTTGTCTACCGGAATGACCTTGCCGGTGACATGCCGCATGGCATCGCTGATCACCAGCAAAATGACCTCGGCGACGCCGCCGGGCAGGATCGGTTCCTTGAGGATTTCCTGGCGCGCGTACTCGGCGCGGCGGTATTCAGGGATGGTGTCGTAGATGGCGGTGTCATGGATCAGCGCCGGCGACACTGCGTTAACCCGCACGAACGGCGCAAAATTCCAGGCATTGGCTTTGGTCAGGCCGATCACCGCCGCCTTGGTGGCGCCGTACAAGGCATCGCAGCTGCCTACCTCACCGGCCACCGAGGCGATATTGACGATGCTGCGCGGCGCCTCGTGTTTCATCTCCCGTTCGGCGAAGTCTTTGGAGAGATAGACCAAGGCCTTGAGGTTCACAGTCAGGATTTCGTCCACTTCGGCATCGGAATAGGCGTAGATGCTTTTGCCGTGGTAAATACCGGCGTTATTGATTAATGCATGAATAGTTGCGTGGCGCTCATACAGTGCAGGGATAAACCCCTTGATCAGCGCGTTATCCGAAAAGTCCGCGACATGGGTTTCCAATACATCCGCCGTGTAAGTGCGCTGTAACGCACGCAGGCCTTCGGCATCCTTGTCGGCACCGATAACGAAATAACCTGCCTGGATAGCCTTTTCCACAGTAGCCCGGCCGATCCCATTGGCCGCACCGGTGACAATCAACTTTTTCATACAACAATCCTTATTGGCAAAATTCATTCATGCGTGCGTAGAAGGGTCGGTGGTATTCGTAAAAGGCTTTTAATTTTGGCGACCGATCGAAAGCGTCCATATCGATAGCAGGTTTATCCGGCAGAGCAATGCGTTCACTGTTCTCCGCCGCCACATGCCAACTTCTCCAGGTTTTCCACTGTCGCGGACATTCGCGTTTCCATGTCATGGCGTGGGGCAAAAATTCAATCTGCAAGTAGTCACACAGTTTACGAATGACACGCTCCGGCTCGGCGGCGAGGTCATCGGCATTAATCACATAAGGCACTTTTCCGATGAGTTTGGTGACCACACAAAAAATCTCGTACAAGGCTTTATGCCCGATGGCCTGCACGGGCATATCGGGGTGTACCCGGTGATGGGAAATAATGCTGCTGGCGGGCTCGCGGATAATAAAAATATTGTGTTGTTGCGCCAGGAAGTCCCGGTCAACTTTCAAGTCATCCAGGCAGTGGTAACACATGTCTTTGTGAAACACATTGGTACTTTCCCGGGCCTTGAGCAGTTGCTCTTTTATGCCTTGATACGTGGTGGGCAAACTGTGATCCCATTCATCCGAAGGAATCACTGAATCTGCGGAAAACGCCATATGGGCAAACGGCTCGTGGAAAACCTCAAAATCCCCCCGCTCGATAAACACCCGTTCCAACACCGTGGAACGGGAACGCGGGTGCGCCCACAACCCGACCATCTTGTTCATGCCAGCACCCCGTATTCAGCGGCCAGGATGGCGTTGAGCGAGCGTGCGAAAGGCTTCGCCACCGGACACAGGCGCACGCAGTAGTCGGTCAGGCGCCGATTCGCACTGTTGGCCTCGTTGCAGGCGTTGATAAACGCCTCATGATTGCCAAAGTCGTAGGGCTCGATGCTGTCGATGAAATAGGCTTCGCAGAAGTACGGAATGCGAATGAGCCGGGCGAACGTCTCAGCCGGCGCCTGCTGGGGTTCACAGGCGGGTGCCACCGGTTTGCCGTGGCTTTCACGCTCGATCAGAAACTCCACCACATCCGGCGTCAGGGTGTAGCACGTGGTGGTCAGCCCGGTCTTTTCCAGGTGCCAGCAGTGCTTGTGGCCACGCTCGTCAACGTCGACCTTGATACTGGACAGCAGGGTCTTGACCGGTACCTTCGAGGCCGCGACCAGGGCCTGGATCTGCTGGTAAATCATCAGCTCGGCCCAGCGCATGTCCTCCGGGCCCAGCGCCAGGCCACGCTCGGCGGCCTGCAAGGCGAACTCGGGCTGGCAGGAAAAACGCCCGATCATAAAGGTGATCACATACTTGCAACAGTCGGTGTCGACGCCGTTGCGACGGGCGCTGGCGATGCCCCGCTCTATCGCCTGGATACCGGCCTGGAACTGCGAAACGGTGAAGCAGAACGTGATGTTGACCGAAACGCCTTGGGCCACCAGGTGTTCGATCGTCGCGAAACCCTCCAGGCTGCCCGGCACTTTGACCATCACATTCGCGGCCAGGCGATGCAGCTCCAGGCCCCGCGCGGTCATGCGTTCGCTGCACCGCACATCCGACGGGTCGACCTGGGCGCATAGCCAACCATCGGCCTGAGCCGATTGCACCCACAACGGCTTGAGCATCGAGGCGCCTTCTGCAATCACTTCGTTGTACAGCTGCTTGCGCAATTCCCCGGGAGACAGGCTGGCCAGATTAAAACGCGACGACCAATACTCTTTCTTGTCGAGGATTGCCGCCGTCACCAGCCGGGGGTTGGTGGTCACACTGCTGAAGCCCCAAGGCTGGGAGAGATCCTGCGGCATCAACTGTTCGATATGGGCAGCGGCCGCCGGGTACTTGTCCAACAAATGCTGTTTATACGGTGCGTACACCACGGGCGACGAATCCCACCACACTTCCGAACGTGGATCATTACGTTTAAGTCGCTCTATATAACCCAGTGTGCCCACAACACTTGCTCCTTGAGTAACGTGATCAATGAGGGTCGGTAACTCACGCATATCGGCAAAAGGTAACGCGCCGGCTTCGGCCAATATTCGATGTCGAGACAACGGACCAAAACCCAGGACTTTTATAGTGGCTGCAACGGCGGCTTGAATCCCTGTGACACTGTCTTCAATCACCAGCGCATCACAGGGTTCGACGTTGTAAGTTTCACACGCCGTTAAAAACACCAGCGGATCAGGCTTCCAACGCCCCAATTCATAACAACTGAATATTCGCCCTTCGAAATAAGGTAACAACCCCACAACGCGCAAACACTGTTCGATCTTATTGCGCGGCGCACTCGAGGCTACGCAATAGGGAGTTTCCAGCACTTCCAATACGTCAAGTATCCCATCAGTCGCTTTCACATTAAGCGTCAATGCTTCAAGCGCTCGAACTCGGAAGTCCTCTTCAAACTGAGGGGGCAAACAAATACCCAATAACGGTTCTACTTCGCGCAGGCAATCGGCAATCTTTCTTCCACGAAAGTGCTCAATGAAATACACACTATCCAGTGTCTTGCCGTCCTGTACGTGAGCATTAAGCATGCCGATCAATACAGACAAGGTGATCTCTTCGCTTTGGACGAGTACACCGTCGCAATCGAAAATAACTAACTTAGGCAACGGCGTAGCTCCCTGCTCTGGTAGTTCCCCTATAGCTGCCGATAAACACATAGGCATCTCTTATAGGTGACTCCGCATGACTTCCGAACTACCAGCGGAACGGGTTGAGGTGTGCTTATAAGACACGGGGCAAAAAACCCTGTCAAACGCTTTTTAGCGGTTTTTTAGTATCTTATGGTTATTTTTTATTCTTCTGTTATTCCATTTTTCACCATGGTTGTAGTCGCTAATTTCACACGGCTGAACTTCCGTTACGCGCCGTCAGTCAGCTACTTGAACTCACGAATTCAAGGTCGGGTGGGCAATGCATATCTCGTTGGAGCAACAAGTGGCACTGGTAACAGGCGCCAGTTCCGGTATCGGCGCCGGTGCGGCCAGGGCCCTGGCGCAGGCCGGTGCTGCGGTGGTGCTCAATTACAACAGCCAGGCCGCGCCCGCCGAGGCCTTGGCAGAGCAGATCAACGCCGAGGGCGGCCGGGCGATTGCCATCGGCGCCGACGTGTCGAAAGAAGCCGATGTGGAACGCCTGTTCGCAAAGACCCTCGAGGCGTTCGGCCATCTGGACATCCTGGTGGCCAACTCCGGTATGCAGAAGGACGCCGCCGTGGTCGACATGACCCTCGACGACTGGAACGCCGTGATCGGCGTCAACCTCACCGGCCAGTTCCTCTGTGCCCGGGCGGCGGTACGCCTCTTCAAGCGCCAGGGCATCCGTGAAGGCGTATCCCGCGCCGCCGGCAAAATCATCCACATGAGCTCGGTGCACCAGTTGATCCCCTGGGCCGGGCACGTGAATTACGCGGCGTCCAAGGGCGGCGTTGACATGCTGATGCGCACCCTCGCCCAGGAAGTGAGTGAACAGCGCATCCGTATCAACGGCATTGCGCCGGGGGCGATTCGTACGGCGATCAACCGTGCCGCCACCGAAGGTGCGGCGGAACAGGCGCTGCTCAAGTTGATCCCCTATGGCCGGGTCGGCGATGTGGAGGACGTGGCCAACGCTGTGGTATGGCTGGCCAGTGACGCCTCCGACTACGTGGTCGGCAGCACCCTGTTCATTGATGGCGGCATGAGCCTTTACCCGGAGTTTCGTGACAATGGTTGATTTGAAAAAAGAACCACAAAGCGCCATCGATGCCCACGGCATCATCGGCGACATGCGCAGCGCAGCGCTGGTAAACGATAAAGGCAGCATCGATTTCTTCTGCTGGCCGGAGTTCGACAGCCCGTCGATCTTCTGCTCACTGCTCGACACCCCCGATGCCGGCACGTTCCAACTCACCCCGGACCTGCCCAACGCCCGCCGCGAACAGATCTACCTGCCCGACACCAATGTGCTGCAAACCCGTTGGCTCAGCGATGAAGCCGTGGTGGAAATCACCGACCTGCTGGTCATCAGCGAAGAAATCGACGACGTGCCCCTGCTGATTCGCCGCGTACGCGTAGTCAGCGGCACGGCCACCCTCCATCTGCGCTGCGCCGTGCGCCATGACTATGCGCGCGCGCCCACCGAGACGAGCCTGGATAACGCCAGCGTCTGTTTCAACGCCGATGGCCAGCCGGGCATGCGCCTGTGCGGCAGCCATCCGTTGCAGATCGAAGATAACGCCGCCGTGGCCCGCTTCACCCTGGGTCAGGAAGAAAGCGCCGAGTTCGTACTCGGCGGCCAGGACGATGAGCGTGTGGGCAGTGTCTGCACCGACCTGGCCCTGGCCCACACCTTGAAGTTCTGGCGCGGCTGGATCGCGAAGTCGAACTACCGCGGGCGCTGGCGCGAAATGGTCAACCGCTCGGCCCTGGCCCTCAAGCTGCTGACCTCGCGCAAACACGGCGCAATCATCGCCGCGGCCACCTTCGGCTTGCCGGAAACGCCTGCGGGCGAACGCAACTGGGACTACCGCTACACCTGGATCCGCGACGCCTCGTTTACCGTCTACGCGTTTATGCGCCTGGGTTTTGTCGACGAGGCCAACGCCTATATGCGCTGGCTCAAGGGCCGGGTCAGCGACTGCTGTGGCCAGCCGACCAAGATCCATATCCTCTACGGCATCGACGGCCGCCAGGAGCTGCCCGAAACCACGCTGGAGCACCTCAGCGGCCACGGCGGCGCCAAGCCGGTGCGCGTCGGCAATGGCGCGGTCGACCAGGTCCAGCTGGATATCTATGGCGAGTTGATGGACGCGGTGTACCTGGTCAACAAGTACGGCGAAGCCATCTCCCACGAGGGCTGGAAACACACGGTGGAAGTCGCTGACCAGGTGTGTGAAATCTGGAACCAGAAAGACGTGGGCATTTGGGAAATGCGCGGCGAGCAGCATCACTTCCTGCATTCGCGGCTGATGTGCTGGGTGGCCCTGGACCGTGCGATCCGCCTGGCCTCCAAGCGCTCGTTGCCGGCGCCGTTTGCACGTTGGGACCAGACGCGCCAGGCGATCTATGCCGATATCTGGAGCAACTTCTGGAACGAAGAACGCGGGCATTTCGTGCAGCACATCGGCAGCACCGCCCTGGACGGTTCGATGCTGCTGATGCCGCTGGTGCGTTTTGTCGCCGCCACCGACCCGCGCTGGCTGAGCACCCTGCAGGCGATCCAGAAAAGCCTGGTGCGCGACGGCATGGTCTACCGCTACCGCAACGACGACAACGCGATCGACGGCCTGCAAGGCACCGAAGGCGCATTCGCCGCCTGCTCGTTCTGGTACGTGGAGTGCCTGGCCCGCGCCGGGCAGGTGGAGAAGGCCCACCTGGAATTCGAACAACTGCTGCGCTACGCCAACCCGCTGGGCCTGTATGCCGAAGAGTTCGACAGCCAGGCCCGCCACCTGGGCAATACGCCCCAGGCGTTGAGCCATCTGGCGTTGATCAGCGCGGCGACGTTCCTGGACCGCAAGCTCAGTGGCGAGAAGACGACCTGGCAGCCCTGAGGCGCCCTGCCTTTACAGGCAGGGCATCCCGCCATGTCTTTCGACTAGAGTTTCAACACCTGACAGGAGTCCACCATGACCATCACCGCCCCACTCCTCTACGTGCGCACCTCCATGCTCGATGTGGCGTATGAAACCCACGGTCCCATCGACGGCGAGCCTGTGATCCTGCTGCATGGTTTCCCTTACGACCCGCGCGGCTATGACGAGATTGCGCCGGTGCTGGCCGAACGCGGCTACCGGGTGCTGGTGCCGTACCTGCGCGGTTATGGCCCTACGCGGTTTATCAACGCGCAGGTGATGCGCTCCGGCCAACAGGCGGCGCTGGGCAAGGATCTGCTGGATTTCATGGATGCGCTGTCGATCCCGCGCGCCACCCTGGCCGGGTATGACTGGGGCGGGCGCGCGGCGTGTATCGTCGCGGCGCTGTGGCCCGAACGGGTACGCGGGCTGGTGACCGGCGATGGCTATAACATCCAGGACATTGCCAGGTCGCGCCAGCCACGGGCGCCGGCGACGGAGCATCGGTTGTGGTACCAGTTCTACTTCCACACCCCGCGCGGTGTGGACGGGCTGACGGCCAATCGCCGCGAGCTCTGTGAGTTGCTGTGGTCACTGTGGTCGCCGTCCTGGGCCGAAGGGCCGGGGCTGTATGGGCAGACGGCGCCGTCATTCGACAACCCGGATTTTGTCGAGGTGGTGATTCACTCCTATCGCCATCGTTTCATGTATGCGCCTGGCGATCCGGCGCTGGAAGCCATCGAGCAGGCCCTCGCGCGGCAACCGGCGATTGCGGTGCCGAGCATTTCGCTGTGCGGTGCCGACGACGGCGTGGGCCCGCCATCGCAAGAGGATGACGACGTGGAGCATTTCAGCGCTTTTTACCGACGCCAGGTATTGCCGGGCGTGGGCCACAATATTCCCCAGGAAGCACCGCAGGCCACCCTCGACGCCCTGTTTGAATTGCTCGCCTAGGCCACCGGCGAGAACCGCTCGCGGTAGGCCTGGGGCGTCACCGACAAGGCCCGCATAAAGCTGCGGCGCAAGGTTTCTTCGCAGCCGAAACCACACTGCACGGCGATGCGCTTGATCGATGTGGTGCTGTCGGCCAGTTGCCGGCGCGCGCTTTCGACACGGATCAGCTCCACCGCGCGCGCGGGTGTCTGGCCGGTTTCGGCGCGGTAGTGGCGCACGAAGCTGCGCTCGCTCATGCCGGCCTGGGCGGCGAGGGTCGGGATACTCAGGTCGAGGGTCAGATGTTCGGCTATCCAGGCATGCAGTTCGGTGAAACGGCTGCCGCCCTTTTGCAGGGACAGGGTCACGCTGAATTGCGACTGGCCGCCGGGGCGCTTCAGGAACACCACCAGGTGCCGCGCCACTTCCAGGGCCACGGCGCGGCCCAGGTCTTCTTCCACCAGGGCCAGGCACAGGTCGATGCCGGCGGTGACACCGGCGGAGGTCCACACCGCGCCCTGCTGGATAAAGATCGGGTTGGGCTCCACGGTCAACGCCGGAAACTTGCGCGCCAGTTCTTCGCAGCGGGTCCAGTGGGTGACGACGCGGCAACCATCGAGCAAACCACTGGCCGCCAGCAAAAACGCACCGGTGCACACCGAGGCCATGCGCCGGGTGTACCGGGCTTTTTCGCGCACCCAATCCACCAGCGCAGACTTTTCAGCGGCGCCGTACACGCCCCAGCCACCCGCGATCACCAGGGTGTCGCAGGGCTGGTCGACCGCAGGCAACGGCTCGGCCACCAGCGCCAGGCCGGCGGAGGTCATCACCGGGCCGGCCTGGTCGGCGATCACCGTGACCGCGTAAGGCAACGGCACGCCACGCTGGCGCGCCAGGTCATTGGCCGACGCAAACACCTGCAACGGCCCGGTGACGTCGAGCACCTGGGCATTCTCGAAAGCGAGTACGTGAACAATTCTGGGCATGATTGGCGTGATTCGTGGGTTCAATGGCGTATTCGCCAAAGCCTAGGCCGCTAGAGTGAGGTCGTCTACCCCTTTCTCGGAGCTTCATTCATGACCTTGCAGATCGGCTTTCTGTTGTTCCCCGGCATTCAGCAACTGGACCTGACCGGCCCCTACGACGTATTGGGTTCGCTGCCGGATGTAAAGCTGCACCTGGTATGGAAGGACCTGGCGCCGGTCACTTCAAGCACGGGCCTGGTGTTCACGCCGACCATGACCTATGCCGACTGCCCGACGCTGGATGTGATCTGCGTGCCCGGTGGTTCCGGCGTGGGCCCATTGATGGAAGACCCGCAGACCCTGGACTTCCTCAAGGCCCAGGCGCAGACCTCGCGCTACGTGACCTCGGTGTGCACCGGCTCGCTGGTGCTCGGCGCAGCGGGGTTGCTGCGCGGGCGCAAGGCGACGACGCACTGGGCCTACCACGACATGCTCGCCCCGCTCGGCGCCATCCCGGTACAGGAGCGCGTGGTGCGTGACGGCAACCTGTTCACCGGCGGTGGCATTACCGCCGGTATCGACTTTGCCCTGGTGCTGGCGGCGGAGCTGTACAGCGAAGCGGCGGCGCAACTGGTGCAGTTGCAGATCGAATACGCGCCGGCACCGCCATTCGATTCGGGTCGCCCGGACACAGCGCCTGCGCATGTGCGGGAAGAAGCCAACATACGCACCGCCGAATCGCGCAGGGTGCGCGGTGAAATCGTCGCGCGCGCAGCAGCACGGCTGGGCTGAGCCTGTACCTGTGGTGAGCGAGCTTGCTCGCGCTGGGGCGCGAAGCGGCCCCAAGCTTTGGAGGGGCTGCTGCGCAGCCCAGCGCGAGCAAGCTCGCTCACCACAAGAAAAGAAGCTCGTTCACCACAACAAGCTCGTTTGGCCACAGACCGCTTGCTCGCCGCACAATCCCTTCACCTCATGGGGTCAGGTTGGGCGCGACATCACCGCCAGGCGCACCGCCAGCACGCTCAGCACCGTCGCCAAGCCCCATCTCTGTAACCAGGCGCCTCTTGGGCGCCTGGCGAAGAAGCGGCTCAGCACCCCGCCGAAAATGCCCAGCAGCAGGTGAAACACCCCAGCGATCAAGGTCAGCACGCCGCCCAACAGCATCAACTGCACGGCGATGGAGCCGGCCTGCGGCCGTACGAACTGCGGCAAAAACACCACAAAAAACAGCAACGCCTTGGGGTTGAGCAGGCTGTTCAGCATCGCCTGTAGAAACACCCGGCCAAGGGGAACACGGTGCAGGTGGGCAGTATCTGGCCCAGGTTTTTTCTGCAGCGTCTTGAACACCAGCCACAGCAGGTAGACCACACCCGCACAGCGGATCACGTCAAAGGATGGCGGCCAACTGGCGACCAACGCCGTCACCCCGCTGGCGGTCAATGCGCTCAGCAGTATGTCGGCTACACCGATGCCCAGGGCCGAGGCCACTCCCCCGCGCCAGCCGTGGGTGACGCCATGGCTGATCACAAAGGCCATGTTCGGCCCCGGGGATAACAGCAACAACAGCACAGCACCTGAAAAAACCGCCAGGGTCGCAAAGTCGATCATGCTCAAGCCGTCCACCGGGAAAAGCCTGCAGATTAGTGCGTGGGCCCGGGGCGAACAAAAAATTGTGCTGGATACATTGTTCATCGGCAATTGCGAATGGCCACGACCAGCGTCTAGAATGCGAAACATTATCAATTAAGACTGCTGCGCCAGGATGCCCATGTCGAGCGATCACCCACTGGACCATGCCGCCATCGGCCAGCTTTACCACACCCATCACTCCTGGCTGCGCGGCTGGTTGAGCCGGCGCACCGGTTGCCGTGAACGTGCCGCCGACCTCGCGCAGGAAACCTTTGTGCGCCTGCTCAACGCACGCAAACAGCAGGCCGTACTGCAGCCGCGCGCGTACCTGAGCAGCATCGCCCGCAGCTTGATGATCGACCAGTACCGGCGCCGCGAACTGGAGCGCGCCTACCTCGAAAGCCTTGCGCATTTCCCCCAGGCCGACGTGCCGTCGGAAGAAACCCGCCTGCTGATTCTCGACAGTCTGGAACGCATCGACCGCCTGCTCGACCAGCTCAAGCCGCGGGTGCGTGAAGCGTTCCTGCTGGCGCAACTGGACGGCCTGACCTGCGCTCAGATCGCCCTGCGCCTCGGGGTGTCCAAGGCTACGGTGGAGCGTGATCTGTCCAAGGCGCTGCACGCCTGCTATCGGTTGCGCTATGCCGACCTCTGACCCGCGCCTGGTCGACCAGGCTATCCAGTGGATGATCAAGCTGCGTTTCAACGTCGCCGACGACGCCAGCACCGCTGCGTTCGAGCGCTGGCTGCACACCAGCGCCGAACACCAGCAGGTCTGGCAACGGGTGGCGACGATGAATGATGAGTTCAGCCACCTGCCCGCGCAGGTCGGCCGCCACGCCCTGCACGGGGCGCGTCGACGTATCAGCCGGCGTGAAGGGTTGAAGCTGCTCGGCCTGGTGGCCGGTGCGGCCGGCCTGACCTGGTTCGGCCGCGACTACACCCCGCTGCCCGCCTTGATGGCCGACTACCGCACTGCCACCGGCGAACGGCGTTGGGTGGCGTTGAACGACGGCAGCCGCATCCAACTGAACAGCGCCAGCGCACTCGACACGGCGTTTACTCAGGAACGACGCCTGGTGCAGTTGCGCCAGGGTGAAATACTGGTCAATCCCGGTGCCGACACGCGGCCCTTCTGGGTACAGACCCGTGACGGTTACCTGCGCGCCCTCGGCACGCGCTTCCTGGTACGCGAAGAGCCCCAAGGCACCATGCTCGCCGTGCAGCAGGGCACGGTGGCGGTGTTTGCCGACAACCACGCCGCCGGCGCGCGCCAAGTGATCAACCCCGGCGAACAGGTGCTGTTCGACCGCAGTGGCATTCGTTCTCTCGCCTCCAATGGCCTGGACCCTTGGGCCTGGAGCGATGGTGTGATCAGCGCCCGGGACATGCGCCTGGATGCTTTCCTCGCCGAGCTGGGCCGCTACCGCAACGGCCTGCTGCGCTGCAGCGAAGCGGTGGCCGGGTTGCGGGTGTCGGGCACTTATCAGTTGGACGACACCGATGAGGTGCTGGGCCTGGTAGCCCACTCACTCAAGCTCGATGTCACTTACCGCAGCCGCTACTGGGTGACCGTCACCGCCCGCGTTTAACATTCTCGAAAATAAATGAGGTGAATTCTCATTGCCGCTCGACCTGTAAGGAAAGGCCGATCAACAGGCCGGTTCTGTTCACTTCCTTCAGGAGCATCCCGCGGTCATGCACGCGTCCCCCTTCCCACGTTCACCCCTCAAGCACGCGGTGCACGCCGCCTTGCTCGGCGCCTGCCTGAGCTGCGCAACCGCGCCGCCGTTCGCATGGGCCGAAACGCCGGCCAGCGACACCCAGGCCCGCGACTGGAACATCGCCGCCGGTTCCCTGGCCACGGCCCTGGACCAGTTCGCCCGCCAGGCCGGCATCAGCCTGTCGTACGACGCCACCAGCGTCGCCGGCAAGACCAGCCAGGGCCTGAGTGGTCGCCTGGACCGCGAGCAGGCGCTCGGCCAGTTGCTGCGTGGCCAGGGCCTGCAAGCCCAGCGCCAGGGCAACAGTACCTGGCTGCTGTTGCCGCAAGTGGCCGACGGCGGCGCGCTGAACCTGGGCGCCACCACGGTCACCGGTGAGCGGTTGGGCACCACCACCGATGGCACCGGGGCCTACACCACGGGTGCGGTGACGATCGGCAAGGGCGAACACAGCCTGCGGGAAACGCCGCAATCGGTGAGTGTGATGACCCGCCAATTGATGGATGACCAGAACCTCACCACCATCGATGACGTGATGGAACGCACGCCCGGGATCACCACTTACGAATCACCCATGGGCGGCAAATATTTTTATTCCCGTGGTTTCAAGATGCTCGGCCAGTACCAGTACGACGGCGTGCCTCTGGACATGGGCAAGGACTACGTGCAGGCCGACAGCTTCAGCGCGAACATGGCGATCTACGACCGCGTCGAAGTGCTCAAGGGCGCGGCGGGCATGCTCAAGGGCGCCGGCACCGCCAGCGGCGCGGTGAACTTCGTGCGCAAGCGGCCCCAGGCCAAGCCCACCACCAGCCTGTCGCTGTCCGCCGGCACCTGGGACAACTACCGCGCCGACGTCGACTCCGGCGGCCCGCTGAATGACAGCGGTACGGTGCGCGGCCGCGCGGCGATCAGCCAACAGAATCGCGGTTCCTACATGGATATTTCCAAGCGCCAGGACCAGGCTTTCTATGGCGCCCTGGATGTCGATCTCAGCGCCGACACCACCCTGGGCTTCGGCGCCAGCCATGAAGACGTCGACGCCACACCGTGCTGGGGCGGCCTGCCGCGCTATGCCGACGGCAAAAGCGCCCACCTCAGCCGCTCCACCTGCCTGGGCCAATCCTGGAACGACTGGCAAAGCCGGCGCACCACCTTCTTCGCCGACCTCACCCATCACTTCAACGATGACTGGAAACTCAAGGTTGCGGCCGTGCACAGCCGCAACCTGCAAGACACCAAATACGCCGCCAGCGAAGGCACCATTGCCTACGGCAACCCGACGCCTACGGCCAACTCCTATGCGGCGCTGATGGACTACGACCACAAGGACTTCGGCCTCGACGCCTATGTGGACGGCAAGTTCGAAGCCTTCGGGCTGGAACACGAACTGATCCTCGGTGCCAATGGCAGCCGTGGTACCCAGGACGATGTGTACGCGATCCAGAACCTGCCCAGGCGCCAAGGCATCTACCAACCCGACCACCATTTCCCGGAGCCGGCCAACAGCACCTTCTGGCCGAACATGTATCGCGGCGGCACGGTGAAGGAAACCGCCACCCAGTACGGCGCCTACACCACCTTGCGCCTACGCCTGGCCGAGCCGTTGATGTTTATCGTAGGCAGCCGCGTGAGCTGGTACGAGAACCGTCGCCAGTCCAACAACCTGGCCTGGGGCGAGTGGGCCTTGCAGGATGCCCGCACCCGGGAAACCGGTGAAGTGACGCCGTTTGCCGCACTGATCTACGACCTCAACGAGCACCTGTCGGTGTACGCCAGCTACGCGGATATCTTCCAGCCGCAAAGTTCCTATGCCACGCTCGATGGCGCCGCGCTCAAGCCGAAGATCGGTGACAACTACGAGCTGGGTATCAAGGGCGAATGGTTCGACGGGCGCCTCAACAGCTCCCTGGCGCTGTTCCGCGCCGTCGAGAAAAACGCGGCCGAATCCGACTATATCGCCCAGTGCCCGACCTCCGCCGACGGCTATTGCTACACCGACAGCGGCAAGGTGCGCGCCCAAGGGGTGGAGGCGGAAATCAGCGGTGAAGTGCTCGAGCGCCTGCAGGTATCCGGCGGCTACACCTACACCCAGACCAAGTCCCTGAAGAACATCGATACCGCCCTGGAGGGCGGTACGTCCAACACCTACGTACCTCGACACATGCTGCGCATGTGGGGCGACTACCAGCTCGACGGCGCCCTGTCGAAATGGAGCGTGGGCACCGGCGTCAACGCCCAGAGCAGCAATTACCGCGTGCAGACCATCAAGCTCGAACAGGCCGGTTACGCAACCTGGAGTGCCCGTGTGGCGTACCGTATCGACGACACTTGGACCGTCGCACTCAACGGCAACAATCTATTCGATAAAAGCTACTACAACACTGTCGGAACAGCCTCCTGGGGCAACTTTTATGGCGAACCGCGAAATTTTACGGTGAGTTTGAAAGGCAACTTCTGATCTGGCGAAAGTCCCGCAGGCAGGGCACTTCGTGCGCCCTGCCAACCCCTCTTTGTCCCCCCTTCCTACCGCCTTTGAAAAAAGGTTTTTCCTTTATGCAGGAAAAATCCTGCATTTGTTTCTACACTCAAAAACACACCCAATCACCGCGTACCCGGACAAGGAATGTCAATAAAATGCCGAACAAAATACTGGTAAACCTGTCTGCCCTGCCATCTCCGCACCACAGTCAATTAATTGACAGATTGATTAAGGTAACACTCCTGTAGTCACTACCCCCGCAAATTCCCTTCAAATGGATAGCTGCATTTGAATTGATAGTTGCGTATTACCCAGAGTAGCCGTAGTTGGAAGTGCTCTCTAAAGCAGTTCGCTGCTTTATTGAACAAACATCCAAACAATAGCTCTGGCGTGCAATGAGGGATGTTTTATGCGAGAGAAGTCGTCCGTCGACAGCCTGTTTTTAACGCGCGCCGGTTTTGTTGAGTTCTTTGTTGTTTTCGTCAAGTTCATACATGGCCTGAGTGCCATTTTGCCCCCGCTGATCCTGGTGATGTTCATCGACCCGATGGACCCCGAACTGCGCGGGCACTTCCTCGGCCTGCTGGTATTTTTCGCGGTCCTGACGATCATTCTGTTCCAGGCCCTGGGCATCTATTCCGAAGAACTGTTCAGCAACCGACTGCGCCTGAAAACCAAGGTGAAGGCATGGTCGGCGGCGTTTTGCATCCTGTTGTTCATGTACCAGATCCTGCAGTTTTTCCCGCAATTGACCCCGCGTAACCTGGTGGCCTGGTACGTCGCCAGCCTCGGGTTGTTCTGCCTTGAGCGCCTGCTGATGCTGCGCCTGTACCGCAGCCTGATGCGCAAGGGCAAATACCTGCAACGTACGGTGATCCTGGGCTTTACCGACACCGCCATGCACGTCGCCGACCACCTGCAACGCAACGGTGATATCCGCTCCGGCCTGATCGGCTTTATCGACGATCGCACCGAGCGGATCCCCAAGGAATTGAGCAACCTGCCCCTGCTGGGCAACACCCGTGAGCTGGAAAAACTCATCCGCGCCGAGCAGGTCAACCAAGTGATGATCTGCCTGCCCTGGGCCGCCGAGCAGCGCATCCACGGGCTGGTCAATCGCCTGCGGCAGATGTCGGTCAACGTGATGCTGGTGCCCGACATGGCCGCCCTGCGCTACGGCCATAGCCGCATCACCGATGTGGGCGGGATCCTGATGTTCAACACCTCGCAATTGCCGTTGCGTGGCTGGTCGCCGGTGATCAAGCGCCTGGAGGATGTGCTGCTGGCCAGCCTGGCCCTGGTGGCGCTGTCCCCTGTGATGGTCGCGACGGCGATTGCGATCAAGCTCGACTCCAAAGGGCCGATCCTGTTTCGCCAGAACCGCTTTGGCTACAACGACAACGAAATCCGCGTGTTCAAGTTCCGCTCGATGTACACCGACCAGAGCGACTTCACCGCCGAACGCCAGACCACCCGCCAGGACCCGCGCATCACCCGGGTGGGACGCATCATCCGCAAGACCAGCATCGACGAGCTGCCGCAATTGTTCAACGTGCTGCTGGGCAACATGTCCATGGTCGGCCCGCGCCCCCATGCCACGGCGACCAAAGCCGCCGGCATACCCTTCGAAGTGGCGGTGAGCGAGTACAGCTCGCGCCACCGCGTAAAACCGGGGATTACCGGCTGGGCGCAGATCAACGGTTACCGGGGTGAGACCGACACCCTGTTCAAGATCCAGAAACGTGTCGAGTACGACCTGGAGTACATCTCCAAGTGGTCGGTGTGGTTTGACCTGTACATCGTTTTCATGACGGTCCCGGCCGTCCTTTCCACCAAGGAAGTCTATTGATGAAGACCCTCAACGGATTAATTCCCTGCATCGTTTCCGGTGGTTCGGGCACTCGACTGTGGCCGGTGTCGCGGCAGAACATGCCCAAGCCGTTCATGCGCATGCGCGATGGCCAGAGCCTGCTGCAAAAAACCTTCCTGCGCGCGGCCAAACTGCCCGGCGTGGAAAGCGTGCTCACGGTGACCAACCGCGACCTGTTGTTTCGTACCCTCGATGACTACCGCGGAGTGAACAACGCCCGCCTGCCCCTGGACCTGCTGCTGGAACCGTTCGGTCGCAACACGGCGGCGGCCATCGCCGTGGCGGCCCTGCATGTGCAGGAGCATTTCGGCGGCGACGCACAGTTACTGGTGATGCCCGCCGACCATCTGATCCTCAATGAAGTGGCGTTCGCCGAGGCCGTGACCCAGGCCCGCGACCTGGCCGAAGCCGGCTACCTGGTGACGTTCGGCATCCAGCCCGACCACGCGGAAACCGGTTTTGGCTATATCGAGCAAGGCGAGGCGCTGAGCCAGGGCTACCGGGTCAAACGCTTCGTCGAGAAACCCGACCTGGCCACCGCCCAGGCCTACCTGGACGGCGGCAAGCACCTGTGGAACGCCGGCATGTTCTGCTTCAAGGCCAGCACCCTGGTGGATGAGCTCGCCACCCATGCACCCGACGTGCTGGAGGCCGCACGCGCCGCGCTGGAGCACAGCCAGAGCCTGCAGAACACAACCTCGCGCCAACGTGAACTGGATGCGGATGCGTTCGGCAGTGCGCCGGATATTTCCATCGATGTGGCCTTGATGGAAAAGTCCCGGCAAGTGGCCGTGGTGCCCTGTGACATTGGCTGGAGCGACATCGGGTCCTGGGAAGCGCTGCGCCAGCTCACCCCCAGCGATGCCCATGGCAACCAGATCAATGGCGAAGCGATTTTGCATGACGTGCACAACTGCTACATCGACTCGCCCAAGCGCGTGCTGGGCGCCGTGGGGGTGCGCGACCTGATCATCGTCGACACCCCCGACGCGCTGCTGATCGCCGACGCCCACCGCAGCCAGGATGTGCGCCATATCGTCGCCGAGCTCAAGCGCCAGAACCATCCGGCGTACAGCCTGCACCGCACGGTGACCCGGCCGTGGGGCACCTACACCGTGCTGGAGGAAAGCAGCCGTTTCAAGATCAAGCGCATCGTGGTCAAGCCCCTGGCCTCGCTGTCGTTGCAGATGCACCACCACCGCAGCGAACACTGGGTGGTGGTCAGCGGCGCGGCACAGATCACCAATGGCGACCGCGAGTTCCTGATCAACGCCAACGAGTCCACCTACATTCCCGCCGGGCACAAACACCGGCTGACCAACCCCGGCATCATCGACCTGGTGATGATCGAAGTGCAGAGCGGCGAGTACCTGGGCGAAGACGACATCGTGCGCTTCGACGACATCTACGGCCGCGCGCCTGCCGAGGCGAAGAAATGACATGCGTACTTCATTGATCATCCCCACCCGTAACGCCTCCAGCCACCTGGCACGCCTGCTGCCTGCGCTGAAGATGCAAACCCTGCAACCTGACGAGATGCTGGTGGTGGACAGCGCCTCCAGCGATGACACCGTGGCGCGCTTTCGAGCGTTCGGCGCGCGGGTCGAGGTGATCGACGCCCGTGACTTCAACCACGGCGGCACCCGCCGCTGGGCCAGCGAACAGGTGGGTGGCGACGCGCTGATCGTGATGACCCAGGACGCCATCCCGGCAACGCCCGAGACCTTTGCCAATCTGCTCGATGAATTGCAGCAGGACCCGCTCAACGGCGTCGCCTACGGGCGGCAATTGCCCCACCCCGATGCGGGCTTGCTGGGCGCGCAATCGCGGCACTTCAACTACCCGGAACACAGCCGCAGCAAAAGCCTGGCCGATGCACCGGAGCTTGGGATCAAGACCTGCTTCAGCTCCGACTCGTTTTCGGTGTACCGGCGCAGTGTGTTGCAGGCCGTTGGTGGCTTCCCTGCCGACGTGATCGGCAGCGAAGACGCCTTTGTGGCCGCACGCATGCTGCTCGACGGCTACAAGGTGCGCTATGCCGCCACCGCGCTGGTGCATCACTCCCACGATTACAAACTCATGGACGAGTTTCACCGCTACTTCGACATTGGCGTGTTCTACGGCCGCGAGCCGTGGATCAAGCAGGCCTTTGGCGACGCGGGTGGCGAGGGCAAACGCTATGTGCTGGCCGAACTCGCGGCGCTGCGCAAAGCCGGCGCCTTGCACCGCGCGCCCGAGGTGCTGGTGCGCAGTGCGTTCAAACTGCTCGGTTACCGCCTGGGCCATCTTGAACGCCGCCTGCCGCTCGCCCTCAAGCGGCGCATCAGCATGTTTCCCGGTTATTGGAGGTGAGCAGCATGACCCACAGGAAGTCCCCCTTGATGAAGCGAAGCGTGCTCGCCCTGGCCATGCTGGCCCTGGCCGCCTGCAACACCCCGGCGCGTATCGAGCCACCGGACAGCAAGACCGTCGAGGACGGCAAGCGCGCCCTCGACCAACTGGCCCAGCTGCCACCGGCGGTGGAACGCATCCGTATCGGCGACCAGTTGCGCATCGTCCGCGATGCCGGCGAGATGCCGACGCTGTCGGCGTTCAACGTCAGCACCATCTACGAGCTGACGCTGTACACGGTGCAGACCGACGGCAAGATCAACTACCCGTTCCTGGGGCCGATCCAGGTTGCCGGGCGCCAGCCATCGGAGCTGGCCACCCAACTGACCCACGAGCTCGCGGCGACCTACCGCGAACCCCGGGTGACGGTGAACATCAACCAGGCGCCGAGCAACTCGGTGATCGTCGGTGGTGCGGTGAATAACCCCACGGCGGTGCAGATCGCCACGGCCAATACCCTGGAGCAGGCGATTGTCGGCGCCGGCGGGGTCAGCCCGGCGGGCAACGCGAGCATGGTTGCGCTGCTGCGCGAAGATGCCCAGGGCGCCTATCGTGCTTACTTCCTGGACTTCAGCCAGCTCCTCAAGACCGGCGCCAACGGACGCAAGCCGGTGCGCCTGCAACGCGGCGACGTGGTGTTCGTGCCCAAGTCCAACGTCGGCGAGCGCATCCAGGGCGTGGACACCTACATGAACCAACTGATCCCGTTCACCAAATCCATCGGGGTCGGCTACAACTACACGCGCACCAGCGGCGGCAGTAATTAAAGGAGCGACATCCCATGATCGAGATCCGTTCTTTTCGTGATCTGCTACGCCTGTTCTTCATCTTCCGCCACGAGTTCAAACTGGCCGCCATTGCGGCACTGGTGATCATTCTGCTGGGGGCTTTCCTGCTGCCGGCCAAGTACGAATCCACGGCGCGCCTGCTGGTCAAGCCGGGGCGTGATTCGACCTTGCCCATCGAGATCAGCAACCGCCAGGCGCTGGTGATGCCCAGCACCCAGCGCGACCCGATTGTCGACGAGGAGCGTCTGCTCACCGGGCGCCCGATTGTGCGGGCGGTGGCCGAGCACTACCTGGAGGTGATCAGTAACGCACCGCCACCGGAAGGCTTCTGGAAGCGCACCAAGTATTACGTCAAGAGTGGCGTAGGTGCGGTGTTCGATGGCATCCGCGTGGTACTGGAAACTGTCGGCGTGGTGGAAAAAACCACGCCGGTGGAACGCCTGGCGGCGGGCCTGGAAAAGAACTTCGAAGTGAGCCACGCGGCCGGCTCCACGGTCATGGACATCAACTTTACCTGGGGCGACCCGGAGATAGCCCAGGCGGTGGTCAAGGATTGGGTCGAGACCTATGTCAACGAACGCACCCAGGCCCTGGGGCGCAAGAGCCTGTACGTCTTCTATGAAGGCCAGGTCGCCACCAGCGCCACCGAGATCCAGAGCTACAAGCAGCAGATCCTCACGCACCTGAACCAGATCGGCGCGGCGAGCATCACTGATCGCCTGGAAGACTTGTCCGAGCGCATCAACGTACTGCGGGGCGAAACGTTCAACACCACGCGCCTGATCGCCTCCTCCGACAGCGCTATACAGAGCACCCGCACCCAGCTCAAGAGCCAGCCCAAGGAAGTCACCACGGTGCGCCAGATCGCACTGAACCCCCAGCAGCAGGACCTGCGCCGCCTGCTGAACCAGAAGCTGCTGGAAAAGGCCGACATGATGCGCACCTACACGGACAACGCGCCGCCGGTCAAAGCCCTGGATGCGTCGATCCGCGCAATGCAGGCCCATGTCGCGAGTGAAAGCAACACCGTGCAAAGCTCGGAAAACCGCGCGCCCAATACCCTGGAAATCCACTTGCAGCGAGTACTGCTGGATGAGTCGAGCAACAACCTCGCGCTGCGTACCCAACTGACTCAACAACAGAAACAACTGGCCAACCTCGAAGCCCAGCGCAAGCAAGCCCTGGAGATCGAACCGGAACTGACACGCCTCGCCCGGGAGCTGGGCGCCGCCGAACGCAACTACGCGCTGTATGTGGACAACCTGGAGAAATCACGCATCGACCGTGAACTGGATAACAGCCAGATCAGCAACATCGCGGTGATCGAAGAGGCCACCCTGAACCCCGGCCGCATCTTCCCCAAAACCCTGGTGATGCTGGTGCTGGCGGTCCCATTCGCCGTCGTCGTCGGCCTGCTGGTGATTTACCTGTGCTACCTGCTCGACCAGCGCATCCACGATGGCGGCCTGGCGGAACGCAAGTTCGGCCTGCCGCTGTGGACCACCTTGCCCGAGCTGGACACCAGCACCGCCCAAAGCACCAACGCGTTCAATGCGAGCATCTACCGGCTGTACGGGTTGCTGCAGTTGGAGCGCATCGCCGAGCAGGGCCTGACCCTGGGGCTGACCTCGGCACGTCACGGCGAAGGGGTGACCTTTGTGGTGGAACAACTGCGTCAGTTGCTGCAGGAAAACGGTATTAACGTGCGTGTGGGCGGCGCCGAACCGGCGGCGCCAGGTGAAGTGGTGCTGCTGGACGCCTCGGCGCTGCTGGATAACCGCGATGCGTTTATCAACCTGCGTCGGGCCGACCTGATCGGGCTGGTGGTGGAAGCGCAGAAGAGCACGGTGCCGGTGGTGGAGCACGCGCTGTCGATCCTCAACACCGCGTTCGGCAAGGTCGACGGCATCATCATCAACCGGCGCAAATTCGAAGTGCCGGCCAAGGTGCTGAAAACCATCGCCAAGTACCGAGGGGCATTCTGATGCGCGTCGCCCTGCTCGCCCCGTTGCCGCCGGAGAAAAATGGCATCGCCGACTACGCGAACCATTTCCGCAGGGCACTGGAACAACTGGAGGTGACGGTGCTGACGCCGTTGGCCGGGGTGGCGGGCAACAGCGAGGCGATCAAACAGGCCATCGGTGGTTTCGACTGGCACAGCGTGGACCTGGTCCACGCCGAGCTGGGCGGCGGACGGCTGGGGGAGTTCCTGGCCCTGCGCGAATTGCGCAAGGCCTACCCGGCACTGCCCTTGACCGCCACGGTGCACGATCCGGAACGCATCGTCTGGCGGCGCGAGCGCTTGCCATTCCCGTTGAACCTGCTGGAGCGCTTGCCCAGCCCGATGCCACAGGCCGCAGTGGTGCTGGCCGATCCGCTGACCTTGCGTGAAGAGCGCCAGGTCGCCGCCGGCTTGACCCGCTTGATCACCCTCACCCGCCTGGGCGCCGAGTGCCTGGGCCAACGCATGCAACTGCCGGCGGGGAAAGTCGCGGTGATCCACCATGCCAACCTGGCGATTGCATCGGCGCCGTTGCCGCCCCTGGATACGCTGCGCCTGCTGTACTTCGGGTTTATCTACCGGGGTAAAGGCATCGAAGACCTGTTAGAGGCCCTGGCCGGCGTATTCAAGCAGGCCCCCGAATTGCGTGAGCGTGTGCGCCTGACCCTGGCCGGTGGCACCGCCGCCGAAATGGCGTTTGGCGCAGGCGGCAACTACCTGGAGCAGTTGAACCGCCAGATCGCCGAACTCGGCCTGGCGGATGCCATCGACTGGCAGCTGAACCTGCCGGCCGACGAGATTGCCCAGACCATCCAGGCCCACCATGTGATGGTACTGCCCTATCGCGAATCGAAAAAACTCGGCCTGCTCGGACGCCAGCGCGGTACCAGTGGCGCGCTGTCCTGGGCTGCCGCCTGCGGGCGTGGGGCAATTACCTCCGACGCTCGCGCGTTTGCCGAGGAAGTCGCCAGCGGCAACGGTGCCATCTACCCCGAAGGCGATGTGGATGCCCTCAGCGCGCAACTGCTGCGCCTGGCGCGCACGCCGCTGCTGGCCCGGGACTGGGCCGAACGCGCCGGCGAAATCGGCCGCGAGCGCTTATGGCCGTTGACCGCGCAAAAGTTCAAGGCACTGTTTGAGCAAGCCATCGAGGGCAGCCACCATGGCGCGTAAACGCACCTACGTCGCCACCCTGGTTGTGGTCGCCGCCCTGGGCCTGACCGCGTTTTTGTGGGGGCGCCAGGCCGATGCCGAGAGCCATGTGCTCAAGGGCAACAAAACCGTGGTGTGGAAGGATTTCCTCGGGGTGAACGCGCAGTTCCTGTGGTTCGCCCCTGAGCGCTATCAGAAGCAGATCGACCGTCTCAAGGCGCTGGGCCTGGAGTGGGTACGCCTGGATTTGCATTGGGACCAGCTGGAGCCGGTCGAAGGGCAGTACCAGGTTGCGACGCTGGATCAGTTGGTGGGCAAACTGCAGGACAACCAGCTCAAGTCGGTGTTCTACCTGGTGGGGTCGGCGCCGTTCGCCACCACTGCGCCGGTGGGGGCGCCGTATCAGGACCAGTACCCGCCAAAAGATCCTAACGTGTTCGCCAACCGCATGGCGCTGTTGGCCCAGCGCTATCCCAGTGTCAACGCCTGGCAGGTGTGGAACGAACCGAACCTGCTGGGCTTCTGGCGCCCGGTGGCCGACCCGGCCGGCTACGCCGCACTGCTGACCACCACCGCCGCCGCGTTGCGCGCAATGAACCCGAGCAAACCGGTGGTGGCCGCCGGCATGGCATTCTTCAGCGAAATGCCCAACGGCCAGAGCATGTTCGATGCCCTTGGCACCCTGGGCGTGGCCAGCCTCAATACCGTCGTCTCGTACCACCCTTATACCCAATTGCCCGAAGGCAACGACCCGGCCAACCTGGACTTTATCGCCAGGACCACCACGCTCAACCAGGCCCTGCGCAACGGCGGCGTGCAGACCCTGTGGAGCACCGAGTGGGGCTGGTCGACCTACACCGGCCCCAAAGACGCCCAGGACATCATCACCCCACAGGCCCAGGCCGATTACGTGGTGCGCCGCCTGGCGCTGATGAGTGCGCTGGATTACGACCGGATCTTCCTGTTTACCCTCAGTGATCTGGACCAGCGCGCCAGTGTGCGGGACCAGTCTTACGGCTTGCTCGACATCGACGCCAACCCCAAGCCGGTCTACACCGCGCTGAAAAATTTCCTCGACGTCAGCGGTCCGACGCTCACCCCCGGCGATCCGCCCAGCGCCGACCAGTTGCCCGACGGCCTGTTCAGCATCGGCTGGACCCGCGTCGACGGGCGCAAGCTATGGTTCTTCTGGGCGGCCGAGGGCGGCAACGCACACCTGCCCAACCTGGCCAGCGCCACCCTGTATGACCCGCTGCGCGGTACGCAAACCCCGGTGAGCGGCACCCACGGGCTGACCGTCAGGGTCAAGCCGAACCTGCAAATTCTGTTATGGGAGTGAGGCCCGCCATGCGCATTTTATGGATCCTGCCCTACTCGCCCTGGCCCGCCACCAGCGGCGGCAAGACGCGCCAGTTCCACCTGCTGCGCAGCCTGGCGGCGCGGGGGCATCGGATCACCTTGCTGCTGCATGACAAGCATCCGGTGTCCCCTGCCGACCGCCAGGTGCTGGAAGCGTTTGTCGAACAGTTGATCATCCTGCCGCGCCGCCCGTTGCGCAGCCTCAAGACCCTGGTGGCGGGGCTGTTTGCACCCTACCCGCTGCTGGCCAGCGTGAATGGGCTGGCGGGCGAGTTGCAGGACACCTTCAACTGGTTGCTGGGTGAGCAGTGGGACGTGGTGCAGATCGAGCACAGCTACAGTTTCCAGCCTTACGAGGATGCGCTGGCGCGTAAATCACAGCCCTTTGTGCTGACCGAACACAATGTGGAATCGGCCCTGGGCGCGGCCACCTACGACCGCTTGCCGCGTTGGTCGCTGCCGTTCATTCGCTACGATCAATGGCGCTATGCCCGCTGGGAACGCCGGGTGATGCGCCAGGCCGCGCAGGTGGTGGCGGTCACTCAAAGCGATGCGCACACCCTGGAGAAAATCGCCGGAAAACCCGTGCCGGTGGTGGTCAATGGCGTGGACTGCGATCACTTCGCCGCCGCCCATCCCGACCCGTCGACACGCCGCGTGCTGTTCCTCGGCAACTATGAATACGCGCCGAACGTGGACGCCATCGAATGGGCCCTGGATGAAATCCTGCCCAAGGTCTGGGCGCGCTGTGCGGATGCGCGCATGAGCGTGTGCGGCTTCGGCATGCCCGGCAGCTGGCGCGAGCGCTGGAAAGACCCGCGTATCGAGTGGCAAGGCTTCGTACCCGACCTGCTGGACCTGCAATCGAGCTGTTCGGTGTTCCTGGCCCCGTTGCGCCACGGCGGCGGCTCCAAGCTCAAGGTGCTCGAAGCCCTGGCCGCCGGCCTGCCGCTGGCCAGCACCGAACAAGGCGTGTCGGGGCTGGACCTGGTGGAAGGCCTCGACTACCTCGGTGGGCAAAGCGCCGACGACCTGGCCGATGCCGTGGTGCGCCTGCTGCAATGCCCTGAAGCCGCCGCGCCCATGGGTGAGGCGGGCCGCGCCTACGTACGCCGCGCCCATGACTGGAGCGTCGCCGCCAGCCAATTGGAGCAGGTGTACGCCACCCTCGTGCCGCTGAGCCAGAGGGAGCCCGCATGCGTATAGGCCTGGATTACCGCACCGTCGGCACCTCGCCGCAATCGGGCATCAGCCGCCAGGTGTATGCACTGGAAAGCGCCCTGCACACCTTGCCGGGCATTGAGCTTGAACGGTTTACCGTGGCGCCACTGGGCGATGAAACGCGCCTGCAGGCCCACTGCCCGGCGTGGGGCTGTGCCAAGACCGCCATGCACCAGCCGCAGAATCGTCTGCGCTTTGAGTCCGGTTTTCTGCCGCGTGCCTTGCGCGAGGAGCGTATCGACCTGTACATCAGCACCTTCAACATGGGCCTGCCGTTGCCGCCCAAGCCGAAGGGTTTGCGCACGGTGGTGCTGCTGCATGACCTGTTCCAGATCACCCTGGACAACTACCATGCCAACCGCTTGAAGGCGCTGATCTACAAGACCAGCGATCGCCTGTCGATTACCTACGCGGTGCACAGCGCCGACCGCGTGTGGACGCCGTCGCAATACAGCGCCGATGAAACCGCACGCCTGTTTCCCAAGGCGGTGGGCAAGATTCGTGTGCTGCCCAATCAGGTCGATGGCTTTGCCGGGCTGGTGGCGGACCTGAGCCGGCATCAATTGCCCGAGCGCTACTGGCTGCTGGTGGGCACCCGCGAGTTGCGCAAGAACGTGCCGTTTTTGGTGGACGCCTGGCAGCAGGCGCGGCGCCAATCCCCTTCGGTGCCGGAGTTGGTGCTGGTGGGCAGTTTGGAACACTTGCCCGAAGCCCAGCGCACATTGCCGGGGATTCGCGCCCTGAGTGGCGTGTCGGACGCCGAGTTGCAGGGGCTGTACCGCCAGGCGTCACGCCTGTGGCAGCCGTCCTATGCCGAAGGCTTTGGCCTGCCGGTGATCGAGGCCCTGAGCGTCGGTACGCCGGTGGCGGTGGCCAGCGGCACTTCGCTGGATGAAATCACCCCGCCGTCGGCCCCGCGGTTTTCGCCCACCGATGGCCCGGCGCTGGTGCAATTGATGCTCAGCCTGGGCGCGCGGCCGGATGAAGACTGCGCCGAGCAACGGCGCCTGTGGGCGCAACGTTTCAACCATCATGCTTATCGCCAACGCCTGGCCGAACTGATCGAGGAACTTCAGTGAGAGTGAACCTGGCAAGCCTCGTCGCGATCCTCTTCGGCCTGCTGTTTGGCGCCCTCGCCCTGTTGCTGTCGCCGGCCAAGGCGTTCCTGGCCGTGGTCGGCCTGGCGGGGGCGGTGACCATTCTGCGCTTTCCGTTGTGGGGGCTGTTGCTGTTCGCCATGATCGCCACGTTCATGCCGTACTCGACTATCAACCTGGGGATCCGCAGCACCGTCAGCGAAGCGATCCTGGCCCTGACCTGGGGCGCGGTGCTGTGGCACAACTTCCTGGCCCGCCTGCCCGATACGCCCAGCCTGACCCGCCGCCCCACCGACCAGATGCTGCTGTGGCTGATGCTGTTCAGCGTGTTCCCGTTTATCGTCGGCCAGGTCACCGTCCACGCCGACAGCAGCGGCGTGGCCAACTGGCTGCGCTGGTTGCTGAGCCTGTCGGCGGTGTTCCTCTGCGCCAGATTGCTGGTGGACCGCAAGCAGCGTGAATCCTTGGTGATCGCCCTGTTGCTGGGCAGCCTGGCGATGCTGGTGCTGTCGATTGCGGTGTTCGTGCGCACGCGCTCCGGGGCCGGCATTGCGCCGATTCTGGCGTTGTTCAACTACGGCAACTTCGACATGTTGAAATTCGGCCTGGAGGCCATGTCTTCGCGCATGGGTTCGCCGTGGATGCACCCGAATGCCATCGGCGGGATCATGGCATTGCTGCTGCCCCTGGCCTTCTGCTTCGGCGTGACCGAACAGGGCTGGAAACGTGCGCTGGGCCTGGGCGTCGCCTGCCTGGGCGCGGCGGCGTTACTGTTGGCCAGCAGCCGTGGCGCGATGGTCAGCCTGGCGTTGGTGCTGGTGTGGATGGCTACGCGCCGCGTGCCCTACACCGGGCGCCTGCTGATGATCGGCGCGGCGCTGACCGTGGCACTGGTAATGGCCTACCCACCGTTGCAGGAACGTCTGGCGACGATTTTCTCGTCGGACAACGCCAGTACCGAAGTGCGGTTCGACGAGTACCGCATGTTCCCGCAGGCGGTGGTGTCTTATCCGTTCGGGATCGGCTTCAAGGTTGACCCGCCGGTACCGGGCACCCACCTGCTGGGGATCTCCAACCTGTGGCTGAACTTCATCTACAAGACCGGCATCGTCGGCATGCTGTTCTTTGTGGCGGTGACCGTGCGCTGGTGGCGCGAGGCGCGTCCGCAAAAAGGCCCGATCCGCCTGACCAAGGACAATGCCCTGTGGCTGGGCACCACCGGCGGGATTCTGTCGGCGCTGGTCAGCGGCCTGTTCGACCACTACTTCAGTTTTGCGGTGGTGATGGTGGCGTTGTTCTGGCTGATGGTGGGCATCAATGTGCTGGAGGCGCGGCGGTTGTTTCCGGCGCGGCTGCCGCAGGTGAAGACCGTGGCCTACCGCAAACACCTGCCTGATGGGGCACGGCCCTGATGCTCGGCTCCGCCGCCTGGCTGACCCTGGCGACCCTGGTGGGCCTGTGCCTGGGATTTGCCCGTGAATGGTTGCTGGTGGCGGCCTGGGGCGCCGGAGAGCGCAGCGATGCCTTCCTGATCGCGCTGTTTTTGCCGGAAGCGCTGCGCATGTCGTTGGCCGGCGGTGTGCTGAGCGCCGCCGCGCTGCCGTTGTACCTGCAACGCAAGCATGGCGAACGCCTGGAGTGGCTGGCGGTGCTGTTCCCGGCGTTGCTGCTGATCGCGCTGGTCATCAGCCTGCTGCTGACGCTGTTGGCACCGTGGCTGGTGCAAGTGCTCGGCCCGGGGTTGGCCGACACCGCCACAGTCTTGGCCAGCAGCAACCTGCAGATCCTCGCCTGGTGTGTGCCGGGCTTGATGTTGCATGGGCTGTTCAGCATTCCCTTGCAGGCCGGTGAACGTTTTGTCCTCGCGGGGCTGGGCTCGTTGCTGTTCAACCTGCCGCCGGTGACGTACCTCGCCCTCGCCGGCACCACCAGCCAACCGCACGCGCTGGCCCTGGCCTGCCTGGCCGGCAGCCTGTTGATGCCGCTGGCGCTGTTGCCGTCGGTGTGGCGCCAAGGCTGGCGGCCATGGCGCTGGCAACTGAGCGTCGCACCCTTGCGGGAGCTGGGCCAGCGCATCGGACCGCTGTTGCTGAGCAATGGCGCCAGCCAGGGGTTGGCGCTGATCGAGCGGCTGGTGGCATCGCTGCTGGGCGAAGGCGCGGTGACCTGGGTCAACCTGGCGCGCAAGCTGATGAACCTGCCGCTGATTGCACTGATGAGTCTCAACCAGGTACTGCTGGGCATGATGAGCCGCCGTCAGGGCGATGAGCGCCTAGCCCTGCTCAAGCGCGGCCTGGAAACCGCCAGCGTGTTGACCCTGCCTGCCGGTGTCGGCCTGGTGGCGGCAGCCCCGAGCCTGGTGGCATTGCTGCTGCCCAGGCAATCGGCGGATTCGCCGTTGCCGCTGCTGCTGGCCTGGTTTGCCGTGCCGTTGGTGTTCGGCGCCTGGAACGCCTTGCTCGCGCGCTATGCCTACGCCGCCGGCGATACGCGCGAGCCGCTGCGCTGCGAGTTGCTCGGCAGCCTGGTCAACGTGGTGTTGCTGGGAGCGCTGCCCTGGGTGTTCGGCCTGGCCGGTATCCCCTTGGCCGCACTGGCCGGCGTGCTCTGCACCGCACTGTTGCTGATGCAGCGCCAGGCCTTGCTCGACGCCGTGCCCTGGGCCCGGCACTGGCTGCTCAGTGCACTGCTGATGGGGCTGGCGGCGCTGATGCTGTTTGGTATTGAGGGCGTGTGGCTGCAACTGGGGCTGAGCACCCTGGCCGGCGCCGTGGTGCTGCTCGGCATGGGGCTGTGGCTCAAGCCGTGGCGCAAGGCATGAATGATCGATCGGGAGCACTCAGGTGAAAAATCGCTGGATTCAAATGGATATCGCCAAGGGCATCGGCATCCTGGTGATCGTGTACGCCCACAGTTGGTTTGTCGCCACATCGCCGGACTTGATGTACCCGATCCTGGCGTCGTTCGTACTGCCGTTGTTCTTCTTTCTGTCGGGGGTGTTTTTCAAACCTGAACAGCCGTTTGTCGAGATGGCGGTGCGTAAGGCCGACGGCCTGCTCAAGCCGTTTTTCTTCACCATGCTGGTGTATGTGATCGTGCGCGATGTGCTGCGCGGCCAACCGCTGCTGCCGGATATCGGCGGCGTGCTGTACGCCTCGGTGGCCACCATCCCGTGGCAGGCGCTGTGGTTTTTGCCGCACTTCTGGGTGGCGATCCTGTTCAGTTGGGCGGTGCTGCGGCTGATCCAGCGCCTGCCGCTGGCGGTGAGCTGTGCAGTGATGCTGGTGCCGCTGCTGATCGGCATCTGGATGCTGCCGTGGTTCTGGCAACTGCCGGTGACTCTCGGCGGGCAAACCTGGGTGCTGCCCGGCTTGCCCTTCAGCCTGGATATCACCCTGATCAGCAGCGCGTGTTTCGTCTACGGCTACCTGCTGCGCGACTGGCTGCGTACCCATGCGGGCTCCCTTTTGACCCTGCTGGTGTCGGGGGTGCTGTTCGCGGCGGTGTTCCTCTACCGGGGTGACACCATGGACCTGGCGCAGCGTCGCTACGACCACTGGCTGTGGACCAGCCTGCTGGCGGTGATTGGGGTGTACCTGTGCTGGGCGTTGGCGCGGGTGCTGATGGCGTCGGCCCTGATCACCCGGGTCATGACCTACATCGGCCAGTCGACCCTGATCCTGCTGATCTTCCATGGGGAGATCCAGCACAAGACATTCGATTTGATGGAGCGTCTGGGGCTGCACGCGTTTGTCGCGGCCTGTATCGGCTTTGTGGTGGCGGTGGTGGTGCCGTTGTTGATCGGGGAAGTGATCAAGCGGGTGGCGTTCCTACGGTTTTTCTACTTTCCATTTCCACTGCGCAAGGCTGCCGGATAACGGTAGGAGCGAGCGTGCTCCTACCGGGTATCAGGTTCAGTCATCCAGTTGTTGCGCGGCGGGCTTGCCGGCGTGTTTCGCCGGCTTGGCGCCCTTGGCCGGAGCCGGTGCAACGGGCTCGGGTTCCGGGGCGGCGGCGGTTTCTTTCTCGGCCATCGGCATCTGGTCGATGGCGCTGAAAAACTCTTTCAAGTCGAGGCTATCCGGCGGCACGGTCTTCTCGACTTTCTTCTCGCCATCCTTGCCCACCAGGATCACTTTGGTGCCGCTGCCGGCGCCCAGTTTGAGGGCGCGGATCAGCGCATTGGTCTCAGGCGGCGTGAGCTTCTTGTTGTCCTTGGGGTCCTTGGCGAACTTCTCCCCTTCGGCACCGATGCTGCCGAACTTCACGGTGTAGAACACCATGCTGCGCTCTTCAAAGGACTGCTTGGTGGCAGGCTCGTCCAGTTGTTTCTTGAGGGTCGCCAGTGTGTCGTTGCCGGAATCAAGCTCCACCACCACCAGTGGCCGGGCTTTGCCCAGGTCCTGCTTGAGCGGGTTGATATCATCAGCAGCCAACAGCGGCCCCGTAAAAGCCATCAAGGTAGCCAGGGTCAGCGACCGGATGAGCATGCGCACCTCCTTTGAATTCCATGCAGGGTTCTTGAGTTTCATGTCTGCGACAGTCAAATTCAAGGATGATTCCTACACCGCGTTCAGAAAGCGTAGGCCAGGACGCCCGCTCCGCAAGGACTTGGCGGCGACATGCGGCATTGTTTCCTTTGATTGCACAAACATTACGAGACCTTCCAGCCCGGCCAATGGCGGGCAAAGACAGGCGCCACGATCGGGTCGGCATCCACCTGCGCCAGGGTCTGGGCAAAGCCTGGCGCCAGGGCAGTCAAGGCCTCACGCGCCTCATCCCAGCGCGACACCGCCGCCGCCATGATGCCCAGCGCATTCGGTGCGCCGTCGGGCGCGAACAGCTGGCCGGCAAACTGTTCGGCAAACACCACCCAGGCCTGGTGCAGATAGCGGCGCGTGCCCGTGGCCAATTGCGCCAGCACCGCCTCATCGGCGTTGCCCAGCCAGCGTTGCGGGTAGTCGATGATGCCGATCGCCGAATAACAATTGGCCGCGATGTACACCAGGCCGCGGATGATCTGGTCACGGTCGCCGCCCAGCAGATGCGCATCGGGAAACGCCAGGCCCAGGTGGATCAGGATCGCGGCACTTTCCGTCAGCACCTGTCCATCGGGGGTGACCAGGGTGGGCACCTGTTTGAGCGGGTTGATACGGGCAAGCTCGTCGCTGCCCTCGCCGTCGGCCCAGGAGGCGGCGTCCACCCGTCGCCAGGGTACCGCGCAACGGTGCAGGGCGATTTCGATCATGCAGGAGCCGGATTCGTCGATGCCATAGAGTGTGTACATAGCCTTTCCTCCATTGGATGAATCAAGAATTTTAGAACAGGCCCATTTGCCCGCCGACCAGGGTGCTGAAATCGTCACTCACGAACGGCAGGATGGCATCTGCGACCGGTTGCAATTGCCGGGTGACGTAGTGGTCGTAATCAATCGGCGCCTGGCGTACTTCCAGCGGTTCGGGGCCGTTGACGCTGATCACATAGCGGATCCAGCCGCCGCGCTGGTACTGGCGCGGGCGCCCCAGGCGGTCGTTGTATTCATCGGCCAGGCGCGCCGCGCGTACATGGGGCGGCACGTTGCGCTCGTAGTCGTCCAATTGGCGGCGCAGACGCTTGCGGTAGATCAGCAGTTCATCGAACTCGCCGCTCAGGGTCCGGCGCACGTAGTCGCGTATGTAGTCCTGATGGGGCTGGCGGTGGAAGATGCGCTGGTAGAGTTCCTGCTGGAACCGACGGGCCAGGGGCGACCAGTCGCTGCGTACGGTCTCCAGGCCTTTGTAGATCATCTCTTCGCTGCCGTCGGCATGTACCACCAGGCCGGCGTAGCGCTTCTTGCTGCCCTCCTCCGCGCCGCGAATGGTCGGCATCAGGAAGCGGCTGAAGTGGGTTTCGTATTGCAGCTCCAGGGCGCTTTGCAGGCCGAACGCGCTGTGCAGGTGCTCACGCCACCAGGTGTTGACGTGCTTGACCAGCGCCTGGCCGATACGGCTGGCGTCGTCCTGGGAATGCGCGCTGCCGAGCCACACGAAGGTGGAGTCGGTGTCGCCGTAGATCACCTCATACCCCTGGGCTTCAACCAGTTCGCGGGTCTGGCGCATGATCTGGTGGCCGCGCATCGTGATCGACGAAGCCAGGCGTGTATCGAAAAAGCGGCAACCGCTGGAACCGAGTACGCCGTAGAACGCATTCATGATGATTTTCAGCGCCTGGGACAGCGGCGCGTTGTGCTCACGCTTGGCCTCTTCGCGACCTTCGGAGACACGCGCAACGATGGCCGGCAGGCAGTGCCGAGTACGAGAAAAGCGTGCACCGCGAAAGCCTTCGACGGAGTCGCTGTCGTCGGGGTGCTTGAGGCCTTCGATCAGGCCCACCGGGTCAATCAGGAAGCTGCGGATGATCGACGGGTAGAGGCTTTTGTAATCGAGCACCAGCACCGATTCGTAGAGGCCGGGGCGCGAGTCCATGACAAACCCGCCGGGGCTGGCCTGGGGCGGTTTGTCGCCCAGGTTCGGCGCGACGAAGCCCTGGCGGTGCATCAGCGGCATGTACAGGTGGGTAAATGCCGCCACCGAGCCGCCGTTGCGGTCGGCCGGCAACCCGGTGACGCTGGCGCGCTCGAGCAGGAACTTGAGCAGCTCGGTCTTCTCGAAAATCCGTGTGACCAGCTCGCAGTCCTTGAGGTTGTAACGCGCCAGGGCGGGCTTGTCCTCGGCGAACATGCGGTTGATTTCGTCCATGCGTTGATACGGTGTGGAGATATCCTTGCCCTCGCCGAGCAGGGTTTGCGCGACGTTTTCCAGGCTGAAGGATTCGAAGCTCCAGGTGGCCGAACGCAAGGCTTCGATACCGTCGATAATCAGGCGCCCCGCGGCCGCGGCGAAGTAATGGTTGCGGCTGCCGTGTTCGCGCCAGGCCATGGGCTCATCGCCGCGACCGAGCATCAACGGCACGTTGAGGCGCTGGGCATGTTCGTGGAGTACGCGCAGGTCGAACTGCACCACATTCCAGCCGATGATTGCATCGGGGTCATGGGTGGCGAGCCATTGGTTGAGGCATTCGAGCAGTTGGGCGCGGGTGTCGCAGTAGTCGAGCTTGAAATCCACCGCGTCCGTCTTGTTCGGCGGGCCGAGCATGTACACCTGGCGTTCGCCGCAGCCTTCGAGGGCGATGGAATAGAGGTCGCCCTGGGCGGTGGTCTCGATATCCAGGGACACCAGCTTGAGCGGCGGCCGGTAGTCGGGCGCGGGCTTCATCTGCGCATCGCACAGGGCACCGCCGGCATCCGGTGTACCCCCGAACCAGACCGGAGCGGTGATGAAACGCTCCATCATGTAGCGTTCCGGCGGGCGCACATCGGCTTCGTAGACATCGACACCGGCGGCGCGCAGGCGTTTTTCCACGTCCATCAACTGGCGGTGCTGGCGCGTGTATAGGCCCAGGACCGGGCGGTGATGGAAATCGCAGAGTTGCAGCGGGCGCAATTCGATATCGCGTTCACCTTTGAGCAACCAATCCAGCGGCTTGCGATGGGCCTCGGGAATAAACATCACCGAGGTCTGCACGGGTAGGCGGATAAACCGTGGCCCCTGGTCTGTGGCCAGCCAGAAACTGACCTCCGTGCCCGCCGGGGTGTCGCGCCAATGCCGGGTCAGGACAAAACCCTGCTGTAAATCCACCGTACCGCACCTCTGGAATAGCTTTCAGGCGTTGATTCTACGCGGCATCTGCGCAAACGCGGCAGGTAAACGCGCACGCAAGCGGTGGACTTCTAAAGGCGGCGAAAGCGGGCACCGCAATGGTGCCCTTTCTCCAGTTCACGCCCGACGTGCTTTGCTCAAATAGTTTTCGATATTGCCCATCTGATCGTCCCAGCCACGGGAGTTCATCTTGAAGGCCTTTTGCCGACGAGCCTCCGGCACCGCGTTGAAACCGGATTCAACCACTCGCAGCAAAATGCCCGGCGCCCGATCCTCAATGGTGAATTCCACCAGTGTCGGGGTTTCCTTGTCGTAGTCGACGCCCTTTTCTACCGCGAAGGGGTGCCACCAGAAAGAGAACAACGTTTGCGGCAGGATGCGTTCGATTTTGGCTTTCCAGATCACGTGTTCGTAACCTGGGTAGGTAATCGGCGCCTCTATGGTTTCCCCTGCCACAAAGGCTTTGCCCTTGAGGGCGATGCCAAACCAATTACCGAATTGCTCGGCATGGGTGAGCGCTTCCCAGACCTGTTTACGTGAAGCGTTCAGCAGAACTTTTCGCTCAATGCGATCTAATACGTGCATAAGTCACCTCCTCCATTGACAGTAGGCGACACCAAATAATGCGCAACCTCAGGTTGTAAGCAATCATGATGACCCCGTCCTTGAACCGGCAATACGTTTATGACTGACCCATTGAATGGAAGTTGCTTCTGCAAAGGTGTCCGCTATCAGGTGGACCAGTTGGACATGCCTATCAGCCACTGCCACTGCGCAAGCTGCCGCAAAATACATGCGGCGCCGTTTGTCGCCACTGCAGGCGTAACGCGCGAGCATTTTCGCTGGACGCGTGGAGAGGAGCTGTTGGCGTCCGTTGAATCTTCGCCGGGCAAGCTCAGGCATTTCTGCTCGCGCTGTGGCTCACATCTGATAGCAGAACGTGGGCATCAGCCCCATGTGATCGTGCGGGTGGCGACGCTGGACGATGATCCGGGCGTCAGGCCCACCTCGCACATCTGGACGGCCCATGATGTGCCCTGGCTTGCCCATGAAGGCATAGAGCAATGGGACGAGTGGAAGGCATGATTTAAACGCGGGGGTCACCTGGCGCTTTTGCCGGCGTCGCATATTGCGGCTTCAGGTGACCGTCCTGGTCGAGTAGCCAGGCATCCATGATTTGCCGCACCACCGGACCCGCGACGCGACCACCGGCCTCACCGTTTTCGATCATCACCGAAATCACGATCTTCGGATGTTCGGCCGGAGCGAAGCCAACGAACAACGCGTTGTCACGGTGGCGTTCCAGTGTCTTCTCGCGGTTGTAACGCTCGCCTTGCTTGATCGCAACCACTTGCGCGGTACCGCTCTTGCCGGCAATGCGATATTGCGCCCCTTGTGCGGCGGCCCGGGCGATACCTCGTGGGTCATGCATCACCAACTGCATACCGTGATTGACCTGCTCCCAATCACGCGGATCCTTGAGGACGACGTTGGGCATGGGGTTCTGGTCCACCGGCGGCTCGCCATTGATCGTCTTGGCCAGGTGCGGGCGATTCCACACGCCTTTGTTGGCGATCAACGCCGTGGCCTGGGCCAATTGCAGCGGAGTGACTTGCATGTAACCCTGGCCAATGCCGAGGATCACGGTTTCACCTGGGAACCAGGGTTGGCGCCGTGTGGCGCGCTTCCATGCCTGGGATGGCATCAAGCCGGCGGACTCTTCGAACATGTCCAGGGAGACTTTCTGACCCAGGCCGAACTCGGCCAAGTAGTCATGCAGGCGGTCAATGCCGAGCTTGTGAGCTAGGTCGTAAAAGTAAGTGTCGTTGGAACGCATGATGGCAGCGTCCATGTCTACCCAGCCGTCACCACTGTGGTTCCAGTTGCGGTATTTGTGGTCAAAGTCGGGGAGCTGGTAGTAACCGGGGTCGAATACACGGGTCTGTGGGGTGACGACACCGCTGTCGAGACCAGCGATGGCCACTTCCGGCTTGATGGTCGAGCCTGGCGCATAGAGCCCCCGGAGGACACGGTTGAAGAGCGGCCGGTCAATGGAGTCGTGCAGGGCGGCATATTCCTTGAAACTGATGCCGGTGACGAACAGGTTCGGGTCAAAACTCGGCTTGCTGACCATGGCCAGCACTTCACCGGTTTGCGGATCGAGGGCAACCACCGAGCCACGGCGATCACCCAGGGCCTCTTCCGCAGCCTCCTGGAGCTTCACATCGAGGCTCAGGACGATATTTTTGCCAGGGATCGGGTCGGTGTGCTTGAGCACACGGAGTACGCGGCCCTGGGCATTGGTCTCAACCTCTTCGTAGCCGACATGACCATGCAGTTCGGACTCGTAGAAACGCTCGATACCGGTTTTGCCGATGGACTGCGTGCCACGGTACTCCACCGAGTCGAGGGCTTTGGATTCTTTCTCATTGATCCGCCCCACATAACCGATGGAGTGGGCAAAGTGCGCGCCCAGCGGGTAGTGACGGACGAATTGCGGCTCTACATCTACTCCTGGCAGGCGGAACTCATTTACCGCCAGCAATGCAATTTGCTCTTCGGTCAACTCGTAAAACAACGTCACGGGGACGAATGGGTGGCGTGCCTGCTTCAGAGCCTTGTCGAACAGTGCTCGGTCTTCGACAGGCAGGTGCAGCAAGTTGACGATGGCGTCGAGCTCGCCCTTGAGGTCAGTGGTGCGCTCGCGGGTGATGGTCAGGTTGTAGCTGGGTCGATTATCAGCCAGCACCACGCCATTACGGTCATAGATAAGGCCGCGCGTCGGAGTGATGGGCAGCACATGGACGCGGTTGTTTTCAGAAATCGTGGAGTGGTAGTCGAACTGTACGACTTGAAGGAAATACATACGCCCCACCAGGGCACACGTAATGCCTATCACCAACAACGCACAAGCGAGCAGGCGCTTGTTGACCAGGCGGTTTTCTTTTTCGTGATCTTTAATCGGTATCGGTTCAGGCATTTCTACAGCATCTCGTTGAAGAAGGTCGACGCCGCATCCTGCGATGAAAGATCAGTCCTTGGGAAATGTGCTGCACCATACCAAAAATGCAGAAACACTTTGCATTGAATTCCCCAACGGCACTCTGAAGTGAGTTCCCTCTCGACGGGTACGGTGATACGGCAGCTGCCCTTGAAGATAATCAACAGCTCATCCGCCTAGGCGTACCCACTTTCCGACCGCCCAAAACAAAACCCCATCTGCTCTCGCAAATGGGGTTTCGGAATTTAATCTTGACGATGACCTACTCTCACATGGGGAAACCCCACACTACCATCGGCGATGCATCGTTTCACTGCTGAGTTCGGG